>CAYVDS010000091.1:426-12255 GCA_964450145.1 uncultured bacterium | reverse complement strand
GTCAATTTCTATTTTATGAAACTTTTCTCCGGCCACTCGAGTGACTCCAACCTATTGAGGCCAGTGACTCCGCACGTTCGTTTTCGGTCAAGAAAAGCGTACTCGGTGCGGCGGGGATTATGTACGAGTTGAAATCCGCCGGTAAATCAGCCGCCGCCATTCGATATGCCTCCTCAAACGAACCGGCGGATCGCATTCTCATCCGTTTGACGTCGCCGGGGGATAATTTCGAAACCAGCGCGATATTAACCGACGTTGCCTTCTCGAACGTAGCATAAGCGGTTTGTCCATAAATATGGTAGTTTGTGCGAAGTTCCTCCTCGAACTCTGCAGCATCGTCGAACCTGAACCAGTCGATGAAGCCCGGATGCCCAAAACCGTCTCCGCATTCGGCAAGCACGATCATCCATCCTCCCGGTCTTGTAATTGAGTACGCGCTGTGAATTGCCTTGTGCGCCTGTATGAAATTGATATCCTTCGGATACCCGCCACAGCTTACAATTGTCAAATCCGCCTGTTCTCCAACAACTATACTGAAATTCTCGACGTAGTGAAAGCAGGCCGCCTCATGGGCCTTTATGAAATCGCCTGCGAAAGCGGCAGCCAACCCCTTCTCAGGCGTGACAATGGTGTTTAACATGAAATGAGGGCCAACCATTTTGGCGGCCTCGACCATGTCTTCATGAACGGGGTTTCCCGCAAGTCGCGCGACATGAACATCGCGATTCCTGCCGCGGTTCGGCGCAGGGTTGAACACGAGAAGATGACTCTGTAAGTTGGCATCGAGAGAGCAAACGCCCGGCATGATGCTCTTCCGACCCCCTCCGAACCCCGCGAAATAGTGCGGGCTGACCGCGCCCGTAAGCACGATCCTGTCGGCTTCCGCAACGATGCTGTTGACGGCGACCTCCGTCCCTCTCGTCGTTTTTCCCAACATGACAAGGCCGCTTTTCTCACGCGCGTCGTGATCGATCGGAGTGAAGCGTCGATAGACTTCCTCACCGAGAAGGCCGTGATGCTCCTCTTTTGTTTGAGGCCGATGAATACCCAGCGCGACTACGATGCTTATGTTCCGGTCCCGGATTCCCGCTGCATTCAACTCCCGGATAATAAGCGGAAGGAACACGTCGCTGGCGGTCGTGCGAGTGCTGTCGGAAATGACAACGACGACGCTCTTTCCCCCTGCGATCACGTCGGTCAGCGAAGGTGAGCCGATGGGGTTTTTGAGGGCTTCGTCAATCGACTGGAGAGCGTCTTCAGCCACCGGCTGCGGATTCGCCATGAGAAGTTCCGGCTGTCGCCCGAACGGTGTCTGCGCTTCGATTTCCTCATGGCTGTATCGCAGTCTGTATGCGCGCTTCTTCATCTGCCTCCGCTAGCCGGCGTGCAATTCCATCGTCCTGAAGAACGGCTCGATCTTGTGTTGGAGCGTTTCCGTCGAGACGATGCGCGAATCAAGGAAATCGAAATCGAAAATAAGCAAAGGGATATCTTCTCTCCGCGCGGCCTCGCGGACAAGGTTCGCGGCGCCCCAACAGTGTTTGCAGCCGGAGTGGGCGGCGAGGATCGCGCAATCACCGGAATAGTCATGATAGCTCTTGAGGAAATCGTTCACGTAGACCGGCGCGGGCAGCCTCAGCCGTCCCATGGTCATATTGAGGCCGCGTTGAGCCAGCCCTAGCAGCATCGAATCTAGCGAAGTAGTGTCAATCGGCAATTGGCGCAGGTAGCTCGACAACATATCGTCTACTACGATTGCGCCGAACTCGCTGGCCATCCAGTTGAAAATCGTATCGTCAAAAAGAGCGGGCACGTGGACCCACAGGACGCGGGTTTTCTCTCCCTTTAATGTGCCGCTGTTTGCGCGGTCGCGAGCGAATTCGTAAACGGATTTGCAGTATTCGGTGCAATGCGGCTTGCCGAAGTTATTGATTATCGCAGCGTAGACACTCATCAAGATGTTCGCAGGCGTGGGACACGGCTTGAGCCTGCGCAGAGCGTTCCACTCGCCAATATATTCGGAAGCCCGGTTCGATTCCTCGACCACTTCCCTCAGCCGGTCGATGTCGAACTTTCGATTCGAGAGTTTCTCGAGTACCGGAATCAGTTCCCTGATTTGTCCTGCATAATATTTGATGGCCTGCGAATCGTCCGAAAACGGAGCATCGAGCCTGTACACGGGCGCCTCCCAGAGCTGTTCCATAAGTTGATAGCCGGTTCGCGAACTGTCGCAGGGAGCGGATGTGGTGATGACGAAGTCCGGCTGCGGCATTTCGTCAGCCAGAATCGCGCCTACGAGCACCTTATCTATCGAGCAGACCTCGGGCGGCACACCGGAATTCTCCGCCGTATCGATGAATTCAGCAATGAAATCCTGCCGGAGTCGCGAGTAGATACTTGGCTGAATTTCGCCCATAAAGGGATACAGATCGAACGCGAGGAAGATTTCAGGGGTCAGGCAGAACTCATACCACACAAACTTCTTTTCGCGGTTGCGTGCGATATCTATCGCTTCCTGCAAATTCCGATTGTAAATCTCGACAGTCTTGAGCAAGAACGGCCCCTCGTCGGGAGGAGGGTTCTCGCTTAGCATTGCTGCCATCGGCTTGAGAAATCCGTTCAGGATTTCTTCCATCTTCTCAAGAGGTTGCTTTGCCATATTCATTCCTCCGCCCGGACTGGGTTACTGTCTGCAGGGCCAGACAAAGACAATACCAGAAATGGCGGGAATAATCAAAAGGCATGTCGCGAATCCAGCGATTCCGCAAGCCGACAGTGGAAGATGGATAAAGAGACGCAGGGGAAGGGTTTTTGGTAGGAACCGGGGGGTTGGGCAAAGTCGCGGGAGCGATTTTTGGGCAAAGAGCGAAGCCTGGAGGCGAGAACTGCTGGCCATTGACACTATCTATTCCGCATGGTAATATAACCGTGTTGGCCTTTACAACAACCGAAAAGGGAGAATTATGGGCGTCAGATTTCCACTTCGACAACCCCGTCCGGACTTCTCTGATATGCGGCAAGTGCCCTCCGCTGGCAACCGGGACACGCGGCAAAGTGAAAGCACCGCGAGAGCGGGACGAGCAGCAAGCCAAGTCGATCGGCAATCTGCCGCTCGTGAAGTTCCAGAACCTGGCCGCCAACGTGAAGCGTCGGCGATCGAGCGTCTCGCGCGAAATGCCGGGTCGCAGACACCGGGCGGTATCATAGACCTTCTCGCTTGAGAGCTCGCGGGCTTCCAGCTAAATAAGAACCCTATCGCGACGCCATTTCTTCCGTACTACTCACGGTTAATTTCACGAATACCTGTCGTGATTTTCTTTTCCTCTTCCTTTTCTTTCTTAGTGCCTTTTCGTGTGAGTTCGTGGCTTATGCCTCTTTTTCTTTTTGCTGCTTCTTCTCTTTCTTTTTCTTTGCGGTGAATTTCTTTCTTCTTTTTGGTTGCGGCCATGCCACGCTATACATTCCTTGCTCGTTGTCGCAGACGAGTCTGATCTGGGTTTTCCGCGAGCTTTCGAATCATGTGTTGTCTACTTTACTTTTTATGCTAACATCTATCATACCAGCGGGTTAAGTCATTAAGCCTCATATTTTACCTGAGGCTGCCGTGCGTGTCATGTTTCGTGACATCACATAATCCTCTCCCTGAGAAAGAACGCCATACATGTCTCCGAGAATCTTGGCCTGCAATGGGCAAAGGTGGCTTTTTGCGCGAAAGTGTCGCAACTGGCTGTCTACGTGGCGAAAGAGATGGAAGAAGATTTTTCGGTTATTCGGCTGATTCCTATTGACAGGTTGCATTGTGTATGATACACTATAGGCAAAGAAACCGACTGGTCGGTTTTGAGAACCCTAATATGGTTACGGCAACACTCGAAAAAGGAAAGCAGACGCGCGAACGCATCATAGAAGTCGCGGCTGAGCTGTTCCGAAAAAACGGATTCCATAACAGTTCTTTGGCACAGATACTCGCTGCCGCTAACTTAACGAAGGGCGGCTTCTACTTTCACTTCAAGAGCAAGGAAGAACTTGGCGATGCCGTCATCGAATACATGAAGGATTTCTGGGTCAGCAACGTGCTTGAGGAAATTATCGAGGAAAGCGATGCCCTTAAGAAGATCGAGCGAATGTTTGAAATCATGATTAGAACACATGAGGGCAATGTTTTCCATGGTTGCGCCCTGTTGGCTGTTTTGACGGCTGAAATGATGGAGGTCCAAGAGCACTTTTCCGAGCGTTTAAGGGAAATATATGCTGATTGGAAAGCTAGCATCGTGCAAATTCTGGCCCAAGGGAAACGCGAGGGCTTATTTAAAGAATGGATGAATCCGGATTCTCTGGCTTTGCTGATCATTGGCGCTATACAGGGAACCACGATGATGGCTCATTTGGATCCTCAGCACATCAACCTATCGTCTCTGTTCAGGAACTTGCGGTTGCTGTTGGTCGGAGGAGTGGCCTCATAAAAAAATTTTGAACAATCACAAACCAACTGGTCGGTTTTGAGGCAGCCGCCTGAACAAATGTTGCACAGCTTCGGCATGAGGATCACGACGATGAACAAAGACATAAACGCAGAAACCAACTCTTCGCACCCGATAGAACTCGATTCCAACCAATTGAAGAAATTGGAAGAGTTAATCGACGACCTGAAGAAAGAGATTGTTCTTCCCCGCAGCAAAAAAGAAGTGAATGCGGAGCCCCTCCGGTCAGCCACCGGGTGAGGACGGCCGGGCGATATCGTGCTGCGGGATATCTATCCCCAGGATGCAAGGCGAATGTTTCGCCGCGCGATCCGACAACGCAGTAGGCGGCGAGATTTCACATAGATAGAGACGTCTGAAGGATTCGAGGGCCGAGCAAGGAAACCTCCGAATGCCTGATGAGGAAAGGCTGAGATTTCGATCATTGAACCCCATCGAGATCTCAAAACTCGAAAACACATAGAACAGACAGCGGGTACATAGCACGACTCTCGGATGAGTCGTGCGGCCACGAACCATGGAAACCAAGGGCATTGCCGGCAGATCCCCCCTCCGGCAATGCCCTACCGGCATCTAGTCGGGCCCGATTTGAAGCGCGCAAGATTTTGTGTTATACTAACGTAGTTGTAAAAATCTCCTGCCAGATGGGTGAGCACACAGAAAGGTAAGGCGAGACACGAATGCTACGTGTGACATGCCCATATTGCAAATCGAGCGGATACATTACTCCGCCCCCTTCGAAGACAATTCTCATGGGACCGTGTCCGATTTGTGGCGAACCGGTTGCCCTTTACAATAGCAAAGTGATAGGGCTAAAGCGAAATATCGGCGGAGACGAGGATTTTGGCAAGAGAATTCAGTCGCTCGCTCGAGTCATCATGGAATATATTAATTCGCAGAGCGGCCACGTGGATGAGAATGGCATCGAACGTATTCTTCGTGAAGCTGAAGACCAGGCTTCTGAAACCGGCGCGCCCCCGAGCGGGGGGTCCGCGTGTCACGTCTTACCATCAATAAGAAATCCCCTTGCGGCGCCCATCACGACCGAAGAGGCGGAGGACTTTCTGAGGATTGATCTCAATCTCCTGGCCAAACGGGAATACTTCGACAGGTTTTTTGGTTAATTAGAACGCAACCAGTCTGCGGCAGCCGCCCTTGGGCTTGTTGATTTCTGGAAGCGCATGATCTTTCCTGACGCGTATTCGGCCGCCACAAGAAATAAGTTGCAATTTTCAGAAAATATGCTAGAATGATTTTACTTCATCGGGAGGAGTTCCCCTCGGCGTACCCCCCTTGACGAATTGCTCGCCGCGGGTGCTTCAACCTCAGAATCTGGAATTTTCCTGGGCATCAATACAAAAAGGAGGCAGTGGGTATGGGTTTACTGGACGGAAAGGTAGCCGTAATAACGGGAGCAGGTAGAGGGATAGGCGCGGCAGCAGCAAGACTTTTTGGGAGCCAGGGTGCGAGCGTCGTAGTGTCAGACCTCGACAAGGGGCCTGCCGAAGAGGTCGTAAAGGCGATAAAAGACGCGGGTGGAAAAGCTGTCGCTGTCGCGGGCAATGTAATGGAAGTTTCCACAAACGAGGCCTTGATAAAGACCGCGATCGATACATTCAAGGGGCTTGATATACTCGTGCCTTCCGCAGGCTTCTGCAACGACAAAGTTATCCAGAAGATGGAGTTGGAAGATTTCCGTCTGATGGAGCGTATCCACATGGAGGCCCCGTGGATGCTCGCAAAGCTGGCATACCCGCATTTGAAAGAGTTGAGCCAGGACGGTAAATGCCGGCGCGTGATATTCGTCGCATCCGAAGCGGGGTCACGCGGCAACGCCGGTCAGACCAACTACGGCGCAGCGAAGAGCGGTGTCATCGGACTGATGCGCGTTCTCTGCAAAGAATGGCTTCGCCTGAAAGTGAATTGCAACTGCGTAGCCTACGGCTTCGTCGAGACGCGCCTCACCCAGGCGACCGCAGGCGAGAAGATTCTTGGAGCCAACATCGGCATTCCTGAGCAAATGCGGTCAATGGCCGAGCAGTTCGTCATGATGCGCGGCGGCCGAATCCTCACTCCCGACGAGGCTGCCGGCGCCATCTTCGCGCTTGCAATTCCGCAGGCCGACGGCATAAACGGCCAGTTGATTGAAGTGGACGCGGGTGTTAGCCTGTAACTCTCCGGGCTTGTCCCCATGTAACGAATGATTAAGAAAGGTGGTTTTGGCACAATGGCTGAGGAAGAAAAAGGCGAAAGTTACAGCATCGCGGGTTTGAAAGTCGAAATAAAGGCATTTTCTCGCGGCTGCAAACATTGCGGGCGTTTCGGGATGGTGAAAGACAAGGACTTCAACACCGAGCGTTGCGTTCACTGCGGCACGCTTCAACCCCCGCGCCAGTAACCGACGACTTACGCAGGTATTTGAGGAAGGCGGTTCTTAGACGAGCCGCCTTCCTTGTTTCTCGCAAAGATCGCCATCTATTCCGCCTCGTGCTGAAGGATGATCAATTTCGAGATACGAGCGTTTTCCTTTATGCGAATATCCGCCTGGCAGATATGCACGAGGGACAAAAGCTTCTCGCCCGGTTCGGTGATGAGACGCGTGCAATGTGTCGCGCCGCTCTCTAAGAGACGCTCGTGCGGTTGAATGATTCCCAAGTGATGCGGCGGCAGTAATAACTCTTCGTTGTACTCGACCAGGAACTCGCCCGTCGCAAGAAGCCACCAGCCGTACTTGTCATCAGGCGCCTGTTTCGCAGGGGCGAGTCGCACTTTTTCTCCCGGGGCGAACTCGCTGCCACCGAAATCGATGCAACTCGTGGTCGCGATCCTGGATATTGATTTCACGGTCAGGTCAACGCTCTCAGCGTGGATTTGAGTTTTCTCGTGAATCAGGTTCCTAAGTAGTTTCGCTATCTGTTCGCCTTGGAGAATGTCGGTCATACAGCTACCTCCGGCTTGTTCTGCCTATGCTTTACCCAGACATCATCTCCCAGTTTCACATCCAGCGCCGACGCTGCGTTACCGCTCGATACCGCGATTTCCATGAGATTATAACTCCCAAACAGAGCGAGCGCCAATCCCGGCTCAACGTCGCCATACGTTTGGCGTAATCCGTATATGCGATGGCCGCCGCATGTCACGATGAGGCGATTTCTGTTGGTTCGACCGAACGCGCTTGAAACGTCTTCCTCCCGGATATTTGTGATGATGTTCCCGAACCTGTCGATATGCATGATTTCGCCTTGAAGGGAGTGACGAGCGATAATAGCGACGGACGGGCGAATTCGTTTCATGGAACGAATCTCGCGGCCAAATGATTCAATGGGCGTCCCGGCCGACAAATAGGCGGCGACAGGTGAGAAAATATCACGCCCGTGAAAGGTCTTGCTTCTTTTCTCGAGGAAATACGACTCGTTTTCGAGAAGAAATATTTTCGGGGGGCCGGCATCATAACACGCGAGGGAAATAACCCCGTTATCAGGGCCGATGAAGAAATATTTACCCGCCTGCACGCATAATGCTCTTCGCCCGGTACCCACTCCCGGGTCGACCACCGCGACATGTACCGTGCCCTCGGGAAAGAATGGGTATGAGGCGGCCAGCAGAAACGCGGCTGAGTTTATATCGCGCGGCGCAATCTCGTGACACAGGTCGATTACAATGGCTGCCGGATTGATACCGGCGACGATTCCTTTCATCACTCCCACGTATGTATCGTTGAGCCCGAAGTCGGTCAGGAACGTGATGAATGAAAAACGGGAGGGTTGCTTTGCTTTAACACGGTTCGCTGGAGAGACGGGCACGTCCAGCTTCTTTGTGCGGCTGGTTTGCCGTAGCTTGCGGTATTTGCTAATCGCGCGTTTTGAGCGCATCTATTCTTGCGCTACGCGGTTGAGTTCATCAAGCAGAGTATCAAGGTCAATGCCGTGCGACGTGGCGCCCTCTTCGATATCCTCAAACGCCGCCACGCAGCAGCCGGTGCATCGCAGGCCGAAACGCTCGAACGTGTTGATTGTTCGAGGATACCGCTTTATCACTTCCTCGATCCTCATGTCCTTTGTTATTTGCGAAGCGGAAATCACACTCGTTTTCCTCCTTGCCGCTTCCCGCTCGAGCCTCGACCCGAGCACTCATGGAGTAGAAACCTCAATCTGTCCTGCGACAACGGGTGCGATTCCAAATTTGCCGCCGGCAAACTGTGGCTTTCTTACGCCGTCATTGTCGGAGTCGGGAGTCATCACGTCCCGCACGCTTCCCATCTTTTCTCCCGTGGGCTCAAGTTCGGCAAGCTGCATACCGTTACGCTTCATCGCAGTAAGGAAGAACAGTTTGAATTTCTTCAAAGCGTCGTTGTCCTGCCTGACAATCACAACTTCTCTAAGCGCCCCCAATGTGGCCGCGACATCAACCGGCGAGTACTTCGACAATTCCGCTCCCTCTGCCGACCGGTACATGCTTGCCGCGGCCGACCAGAGGTTCTCATTCATGAAGTTCAGCGCCGTCAGAGCCGACTCGAGATAGCTCGAATTCTCCGTCACTTGATACGCCGCCAGCAGTCCGCGAATGGCCATTGCTTGAGACGCGAGCTTGCGAGGCACCTTCGACTGCGCGCTGGTTTCTATATTATAGGTGTCAACGAAGCCGCCATCCGGCAGTTGCATGTATTCAGAAAGGAACTGAGCCTGCCGCTCGAGCATATTCCGCGCGCCCTGTCTGATCTCCTCTTCGTCGTGGAACGCATTGTAAACGTTCGCCAGAGCCACGAGCGCGACTCCCGCATCCAGCGACGATATGGTCTTCCCGGTTTCGCCGTTTGCCCAGCTCGATGTGAAAGTTTGGCGCACGGGATCAAAATGCAGCGCGATCATGTTCTTCAAGACCACTCCGGTCAGGCCTAACGCCATATTGTGCGCTTCAGGCGGGAACAAAGCGCCCTCGGCGGGCGAACCGAATACGGCGTTCCAATTGTCCTCTACTTTGGGGTCCGAGAAACGATAGAACTCGCTTGTCCCAAGCAGCAACGAAGCCTGATCGAAAAGCTGGCTCGCCGGGTCCGTCACTTTGTATTGGGTCGGCACGGGAGGCTCACCCTCGGGATAAGAAAGCTCTACCAGTATCTGGTGAGGATAGTAAAGGGTCTTCCCTTCATACGCAAACGGGTTGACAGGGCCCAGAGCGCGTCCGTCATATGCGGCTTCCGCCCGCAAGAAATGCATCTTGCTTATTGCCTCATCGACCAATACCGCGCCGATATAACCTTCGACTGCGTCATTGCCCAGAAGGTTCTCGCCGTGTTTCGAGCCAAACAGATACTCAGCCCACAGGGTCTGATTATAAAGAGCCTGGCCGAGCGCCGCAGGCGTGATAATTTTCTCGAATTTTTGGGGATTCCATCTCAGAGTTCCGTAGTCATTGAAATCAGGCAGTTCGGTCAGCTCCGGTTCGCCGGAGGCAAACTCGGCGAATATCGGGTATAAGCCGGGCGGCGATGCGGCCTGGCCGGTGCGTTCGCGGACGCGCGCAAGGAATTTTTCGTAGAACTCCTTGGCCGGAATGCCTTCTTCTTCAGCCTCGAGGACCACTCGGCGTGACCGCAGGATGTGGAGACCTATGCCCGACTCCATGTTGACGGCCGACAGGATATATCGCGAGTACCAGTAAGCTTCTTCAGAAGTTATTCCCACCAAATCTTTATCGGTCGGCAGTCCGAGCTGTGTAAGTTTTTCAAAAAATTGCACTCCGCTCAGGAGCAACTCATTCGCTGCGTAGGCAGCGGACGCAGTATTGAAACGTGGCACCGACACATTTTCATTCATTCGCGCGGCAGGTTCGACAACAATAAGACTTTGTCGCGCCGCCATGGCTTCGGGAAGGAGGTCCGGACGTCCCGCCGAAATCCTCTTGTCTCTATTCTCAAGGTATTCCGTGATCGCCTTCGCATCATCGGAACCTATCCAGAAAGGGGCCTTCGAGCGCTGGCGGACTACCACTTTTTCCCAGTTTTCCGTGGGGTCAAATCGATTGAATGCGCGGTCGAGCGAATGACAGATGGCGCATTTCTCCTTGAAAAGTTGTTCGCCCCCCAACGCGGAGCCTTCCGCCCAAGCGACGCAAGAAAACATCAACGAGAGAATGATAACGGACACAAGAATCGGGAACCGCGCCTCTAAGCCGAAGCTTCTGGAGTTATTCATTTCCCTTCCTTCCTTTTTCCCTGTCGTGGGCCGATCCGGCACTTTTGCGCCCTGCTCGTCAAGCCTCGAATCCAAGTAAGCACTACAATGAAAATTCCGCGCAGGTTGCCTCGTTACAAAAGCTTCTGGTTCGCGGAGGGCATCTTTTATTCCTCCGCATTTCCCATTTTCCCCGGCGGATAGAAGTGTGTAAAGCCTTAATTTCGATTAATCCTACCACAGGCAAAAAGGATTGTCAAGTCTTTTTGCCAAAGGACTTACGACTATTTCGGACGCCTCTTTTCCTCGACGACACTTCGCGCCTGTTTCAATATTTGCACCGCATCTTCATATGTCTCGAAGGCCCCCACAAATGAGCCGAAAACTTCGCCGTCAGGGGCTATGGCCAGCAACGCAGGAATGAACGGTGAGTCTGCATACATCTCGGCGTATTTTCCCAAGGGCTGGTCATAACCGAGCCACACTGGATAGGAAATGTTGCTCTCCTTGGCAACTTTTGCCACGAGGGAGTCGATTCCCCTATCCAATGACAACCCGATTATGGTGAAATTTTCGCGTGAATATTCTTTTTGAAGCTTGTTGAGAATAGGGATTTCGTAGCGACACGCCACACAGTCGATTCTCCACAAGACAAGGAAGATCAACTTCCCCTTGTGGTCTGCTAAACTTGCCGTCTTGCCGTCGAGCGTTCGTGCGGTTGCTTCATCCGTGATTCTGGGGGTCGGCTCCGCGAAACCGCTACCTCCTTGTAGGACTATCAAGAGTCCAAAGATAACTGAAACAAGAACGAGTCGAACTTCCGATTGCTTCACTTCACTTCCTGCCTTTCATCCGGGGTTTCACAGGAAATCCGCCACGCAAAAATGGCTTCTTCCCTTGTGAATTGTACATTGGGCGCGCGAATAATGCAAGGAAAATTGAAAATCTGAGGCGGTACGTGCTAGACTCCGAATGGCCGATTGAGGTTATACACGAGAACTGATCTGGAATCAGCGTTATATTTAGCTATGGACGTTCTCTTGGCCAGAATCGCGCTGACGGTCATCGTTGCTGTGGTTGTCGGCGCCTCGACCTACGTCATTCTTACGATAGTGGAACTGGTTCGCGAGAAATGAATTCAGTTCAGGAGAGAAGTCTTCGAAATCTCCCCACTC
>CAYVDS010000091.1:0-416 GCA_964450145.1 uncultured bacterium | reverse complement strand
GTGTCCGGTAACACCACGACCATAAGTTTTCCCGTGTTCTCTTTCCGGCGGGCGACCTCGAGGGCTGCCCAGCAGGCGGCGCCCGAAGATATTCCGCAAAGGATACCTTCTTCGGCGGCTAATCGCCGGGTCATCCGTATGGCATCGTCATTCGCAACCTTGACGATCTCATCGATTACTTTTTCATTGAGAACTTTGGGAATAAAACCTGCGCCGATGCCTTGAATCTTGTGTGGGCCGGGTTTTCCCCCCGAAAGGACGGGAGAATCTGTCGGCTCGACGGCGACGACCCGGAAGCTGGTTTTCCTGGCCTTTATCACCTCACCGACACCGGTAATAGTTCCACCTGTCCCGACTCCGCCGACGAGGATATCCACCCGCCCAAAAATTTCCAGCACCTTTTGGGCGGCGGCCTC
>CAYVDS010000090.1:0-19730 GCA_964450145.1 uncultured bacterium | reverse complement strand
CTGGCCATTCGCCTGCTGAATTCCCAAAGATTTATTCCAATTTGCATGAAATATGAGCTTTATTCTCGCCTTTGGCAGAAGTATGCGGAACCGCGGTAATTCCCCTTCATCTGGTGCCAGGTCAACGAATCCCACAAAGCAGTTATTGCCACCGGTTGTGGCCATGATTGCCATCTTGGGCTTCCTGGCGAGCGCATTTTACAATGTAAGAAAGGCAGGAGAAGCCATTATTTCTTGCCACTTCTTACTTTCGCTAAGGAAAGTGTTCTAGAAGGTTCGTTCCCTCTCTGGAATCCTTACCAGGGTATTGGCCGTCCTTTCTTTGCGACAATTCAATGCGGACTTCTTTATCCGATCAACTGGATAGTGCTATTGGTGGATGTTCCGCAGGCAATGCTGGCCAACCAGGCTTTGAACATCACTATTGCGATGGCAGGCACAGTCTTCTATTTACGGTACCTGAAGGTCGATTGGGCGGGAGCCATCTTGGCGTCTGTGCTCTTCGGATATTCATCGTTGACGATGGCCTTCAATCCTGCCGTCCTCTCCTCCTTTTGCTGGCTGCCTATCATCGTCTGGCTGGCGCACCGCCTCGTCGACAAACCGGATTTTGGACGTTGTGCAGCCTTGTCAGCATCACTGGCCTTATGTTTCTTCGGCGGATTCCCCCAGCTTTTCTATTATAACTATATTATCACTTTCATCTACCTCGGCTTTGTGGCTCTTTTCTCTGCGCGTCTCGCTGATACCAGAACCACTCTGATCGGCTTCGGTCTGATGGCGATGGCCTTTCCCTTGGCGATTGCCCTTGTTTCCGTGCAACTTCTTCCAACGTTCGAACTATCGCCGCTATCTGCGCGAAATGTGTCCGAGAATTTAGGGCTCAGGGGCGATATCTTGACTCCCGGATTCTCCGTGAGTGAAGCGTTGAGGCATTACGTCAACAATACAAAGCACTTAAGCTACTATGGCGCCTCCCTGCTTGTTATTCCCGGTGCGATTTTCTCCAGGCGTCATCGGGCAATCGTGATTGCTTCCCTTGTAGTCTTTGCTTATTCAATACTTTTTGTTTTGTCAAAGCAGATACCGGCCTTAGACTTTTTTGGCAAGATTCCGTTCATAGACTCTTTCCGTTATCCTTACAGAATGATGCAATCAGCCCAGTTTATGATTGCCATATTAACGGGAATCGGCCTATCTTCCGTTGCGCAAACAGAATCTCCGACGGAGCGGCTGAATCTTCGCCATGTAATATCGAATTGGCAGTGGACTTTTGCCGTTACGGGCTCCATTGGCATCTTATACGTGATTTATTCGCAATCTCCCGCAATGAACTGTATCCCGGTTATTGCGGCCGTTTTCCTGCTCATGCTGCTTGCGTTCCGGCAGAATCTTTGGCTCAGGAAAGCGGGCATATGGCTTCTGGCCTTGTTAATTCTTGTAGATATAGGCCCGCGAAGATACATTCGCATGACGGTCCCTGCGACGAGCGCAATTGATCTCAGCCAAATGTTGCATGATCAAGAGGTGACATGGATAAGCATGAATGCGGGATACGATCGCTCAGTCATCTCAGATGAGTTCATAGTGAGCCGGGCCAGTATGTTCAAGTTTTATGACATGAGCGACTACGAACCCTTTGTGCTTGGCAGATGGCAGAACTATATTCGATTGATCGCGGGTCCCTTGATTTTTGACCAGAGACTTGGCGGCAATCTTTTTTTCGGTCATCTCAGCCCCTACCTAGACGGAATACTACAGCAGGCGCGATTGACAGGATTGGCTTCCTTGCGATATATGATAATTAATGACCCGGGAGGAGAAGCCGTAAGACAGGTCGATGAGTATGTGAGTAAGAGCGAGACCGGTTGGAAATTGAGGTACGCGAGCCGCAACATGCCGCCGAATATTTATGTGTATGAAAACACATTTGCATTGCCTCGCACATATCTGGTCAATAGTTACGTAGTTACACACAGCGAGAAAGAAAGTCTGCGGGCAATTACCGACAACATATCCAGAATCCAATATTTTGTGACGTTGGAGAATGGCGTACCTTCTTTCCCGTCCGCCGAGAGACCTGCAAATCCCGGCCATATACACATCGGCAAGTACGGAATCAACGAAGTCGAATTGCGCGTGGCAGCATCCCAGCCGTCCATCGCTGTCCTGACCGACTGCTACTACCCAGGTTGGTCTGCCTTCGTTGACGGAGAACGAAGGTCTATTTGGCGAGCGAATTCACTTTTTAGGGCGGTGGAGGTCCCTCCGGGAGATCACACAATTGTCCTTAAATATCGGCCGGCCAGTCTGTGCTGGGGGCTTGCCATTTCCATAAGTGCTTTATTGAGCATCGTGATAGTGCTCGTTGTCAACAGGTATCGCCCATCTCCTATTGGTTCCCTCCGCAATTCAGGCTCGCGTAATCCTCCTGTTTAGGCGGCCGGGGAAACATTCAACGAGTTTCCCGACGCCGGAAATCATAAATGCGAAAAGCAACAGACCGACGCCGCCAAATAGAAAACCCAACCGCAATGAAGGAGGAGCGAAGATCATTGTTATTTTGTGATTGCCTCCGGCAATATACACTCCCCTGAAAGCGTAATTAACCCGAATCATGCTCCCTTCGACACCGTCGATGAAGACTCGCCAACCGGGATAAAAGGAATCTGAAATCCACACGACACCTGGGCCGGACGAATCCACTTCAATTTGCACATTTTCATAGTCAATGCTGAACGACTTAACCGCATTCGTTAATGACTGAGTTATGTGATTCGTCCGGCCAGCCACAAGTGGTTCAGACAACGGTTCCAGCAATAGTGCGGTTGTCCGTAGATCGAATGACCGGTCGTGCATTCTTCGGAACAGTTCGTCTGGGTTCTTCATTATTTCGACGCGGCTTGCGAAGTTCACACGATCCATTGCTTCTGTGTTCTCATAGATCTTCTGTGGACCCAGGTCCTTGATTAGTCGATACCGTCGCCGTCCTTCTTCGGTTCGAATACGCGAAGATATCCAATCTTTGCCGGCATCGGAGATCACGATAAATCGTGCAGCCAGCATGTCGAACATCTTCTCATCGAATGGTCGGCCCGCGAGCTGGAAATGGCCGTAGTACCACCGCCGTCCAGTAAGTTGGTTGCAGTAGTCCTGGTAGTTCCCCAGTGTCAAGGGTTCCCAATTGGTCGTCACCGGTATCTCAAAAAGAGAGCCGAACTTTTCAGGCACGGTGGGTAGTCCGAAAAAGCCGAGGCCCCATCCGTTTTCTATGTGAGCTCGCCAACCATTGCGGAGAGGCTTTAACGACTCGGCTGCTGCCCTACTGTAAAGGTTCTGCCTGGGATTTACCATGGCCGGGAATGGTACTCTATTCGAATACCATTTGAAACTCTCCAATATGATAAGGCCGATCAATAGCGTTAGAAGGAGTCGCTGAAGAAATCCCTTGTTGGCTTGTGACGCAAAGCACAACCCCGCAAGAAGCAAGAAGTGGGCTCCAATGAACACAACTGACCTTGGCAACGAGTCCCTTATGACAATCAGACACGCCCCAACCATTGTAGCCGACAGAATCGCCACCGTGCCTGCTCGTAAAACAACCCCCAGGCGTGTCTGCCACTCCGTGGTTACTTTATTCGACAGCATGTCTGCTCCATGTCCAGCAATCAAGGCGACACAAAAATAGGAAGTAAGCCGCAACCGCACGGGCGTTGTGAACCAATTCCCCGTAGGAATGTAGTCCCAATAAAGTCGGTAAAGAGGTGTATTTGTGCCAAGCGACAAGACAAAAAAGAAAAGTGCGATTGCCAACAGAAAGATTGACATGGAGAGGTTAGTCTTGCGACTTAGGCCCAAACCCGCCAGCACAAGGAAGACCCCCCAAGGCGGGATGGGGTGCCGGCCGTCAACGAGCGCAATTTCTTTGGGATAAGAGAGAACTCCCGCGAGCCATGTTGAAAAGGAGCACGCATCCGCGCCGTACACTTGCGACATCTCGGCGGTCATCGTTCCCAGCGATCGAGCGCTATGGCGCGTCAACTCAAACGTGGGAACAACTTGGGGGCCGATTATTAGAATGGCGACCAAGGCAGCCAACGCGCCCAACGCAAGAATAGTAATGGCCTCACGCGGTTTCCGGCCCACAAACGCCAGCCGGCCGACCTTGTAGAGAAAGAACAAAATGAGGGTCTGATAAATGTAAACGGCCACCTGCGGAAAGCCTGCCAAGAACGGCATCCCTGCGCTCATTGCGAGTAGAGCGCAACGTTTCAATGTCCTCTCTGCAACTAACCTTTCCCCGAAGTACATGACGGCCGGGAGCCAACACGCGCTCATAAAATTTCCCGGAAACAAAACAAATTCGTACATCCGTGGGTTAAAGACAAAAGCTAGGACTGCAATTGAAGCCCCGATGCTGCCGTCTCCGGAAAAGACATTAAGGAAGAATAAATACATGAATAAAGCCGCAAGAGAGAAGTGGAAAAGGGCCGAATAACTGATTGCAGATTCCGGAGAAATTGCCAGAAAGAGCACGTTCGGCGGATAGAAAACGCCTGCCTGCAAAGCCGCCAGCGAAGGAATGCCGCCACCTTGAAATGGGTTCCAAAGAGGCATTTCCCCCGATGCGATTCGGCGAAACGCATAGTCGTAGTCGGGCAAGAACTCATTATATAAGTTGTGCGCCCAGAGGCCGCATTCCTGGACCTGAGTGGATGTCAATTGGAGCGGGCCATAGTTAAAAAGCCAGAAGACGGCAACGGCGCCAATCAATAGGCAGAGGGGAATTGCTTTATGGATACGTTCCACTTTTCAAAAGGCCCAATGACGGAATGGATGACCAGCCCGGATTACAGCTCGATACATAATGGAATGACCGACTGATTTCATTGACTTCGAGCCAGTGTGTCGCATACAATATTAACGAATTATAACATGTTCCCATCCGATGCGACAAGGAACGAGCCTGCCTTCCTGATCGTACTTTTTTGCAGAAGGAGATACGATGCCGATTGGTTCACCGTCTCATATCGATGAGGCGCGCCTTGTGAACAGAGAGCCTGCACGACGGTTTGTCCCCGGAAATTCCACCGTTTTCATCCTGCTCTTTTTCCTGTCGGGTCTGTGCGCGCTTATCTACGAGATTGTCTGGACGCGCCGCCTTACGCTTATCTTCGGAAATACGGTTTACTCGATAAGCACGGTGCTCGTCGCGTTCATGGGTGGGCTCGCATGCGGCAGCGTCTCCTTCGGCGCATGGATCGACAGGAGAAAAGACCCCATTCGCGTGTATGCGCTGCTCGAAATCGGGATCGGAATTTCGGCAATTATCCTTCCGTACGCACTTGCGGCGCTAAATCCGGCCTACCGGCATATATACAATCAGACAGGCGCCTCGAATTACGTGATGAGCCTGATCCGTTTCCTTTTCTCCGCAGGCATTCTGATTGTGCCAACCACGCTCATGGGCGCCACACTGCCTGTGCTGTCCCGGTTTCTTGTACGAACTACCGACAAAACCGGCTCGAAGATCGGGTCCCTTTATGCTATTAACACGCTCGGCGCAGTGACCGGTTGCGCTCTTGCCGGGTTCTTGCTGCTCGGGTGGATCGGGATAACCGCCTCCGAGCGGCTGGCTGCGGCCTTTAATTTCGCAATCGGAATCGTCGCTCTCGAGCTTCACCGACGCTTTGGCTATACGCCCCCCGAACTCGAAAACGAACAGACCCCTGAAGAAGAGGGCGCACAGGGAAGAAACTATTCACAAGGAACAATCCGATTCGTGCTACTCATATTCTGCGTGTCGGGCATGGCCGCGCTTGCATACGAAGTTCTATGGTCGCGGATGCTCGTGTTCCTGCTCGGCAGTTCCATTTATTCCTTTTCTATGATCCTGACCACCTACCTGTTCGGGCTCACGGCGGGAAGCATGGCGTTCGCAAAGAAAGCGGACCGTATGGGCCGGCCGCTCCTCGTCTTTGGCTGGCTCGAAATCCTGATTGGCCTTACCGCCCTTTGCGGACTCGTTCTCTTTCGTCGGCTGCCTTTTACGTCGTATTCTCTGCAAGTAAACCCCTTGAGCTATCTCACCAAGAATCTTCTCGGCACGCTCGTGGTCGTGTTGCCGCCCACTTTCCTGATGGGCGCCATTTTCCCGGTGGCCGTTAAGGTCTATGCCCGGAGGCTGGGCGCCATTGGCCGCCAGACCGGAACAATCTACGCCGTCAACACTGTCGGCGCGATCATCGGTTCGTTCCTCGCCGGATTCGTTATGATTCCTCTGGCAGGATCAAAGAACAGCATGCTCCTGTTAGTTCTTATCAGCCTTGCCTGCGGACTATCGCTCCTGTTCCTTGCAATGAAGAATGAAAACGCCGCCGGCCTGAACTGGCTTGCCGCTGCTCTGATTATATTGCCCATCATGGGTTTCCCGTCCGGCAACGAATTAATGCAGGAACTTTCCGTCAAACTGCTCGAAGACCGCACAGACCGCGACTGGAAGGTCATTGACTTCAATGAAGACGCCACCGCTGCCGTCGCCGTCGCGGAAGATTACACCGGCACGCGCTTGCTCACAGTTAACGGCATATCGATGACATATCTTCACATGGACACCCAGTTGATGGCGCACCTCCCACTTGCACTCGTACGAGGCCCGCGGAACGTCCTCGTCATATGTTTCGGGATGGGAACCACTTTCGTTTCGGCGAGGAGCGCTGGGATGGACGTGGATTTTGTAGAGCTCTGCCCTTATGTCGTGGAAGCATTCAAGTATTATCAAGAGGACCCGTCGCTCCTGACGAAGCCGGGCGCTCGTAAGATAATCGAGGACGGCAGGAACTACCTTCTTCTCTCTGATAGGACCTACGACGTGATTACGATTGACCCCCCTCCCCCGCCCTATAGCGCAGGGACGGTCAATCTCTACACAAAGGAATTCTATGAACTTTGCAGGAAACGTCTGACGCCGGAAGGAATCGTCTGCCAGTGGATTCCCATGTACTCGACGACTGAAGGCCAATATAAGATGCTCCTCAGGACTTTCATGGAGGCCTTTCCGCATACCTCGGTGTGGGGCTCTATAAACGGAATGGGAACTTATCTGGTTGGCACGCCAAATGAAATGCTCATCGAGAGAGAGGGATTCGATGCGTACTTCGACAGACCCCTCATCAAAGAAAACCTTTCTTTATACGTGAATGAGCCACTCAGTGGGCCGCGCGCACGTTCACTTCTATTGCTTAACGAAGAGCCCGCGAGAGCCTATGCCGCCGATGCGCCGGTCATGAGTGACGACCTGCCGCTTATCGAGTTTCCGCTGTTCCGAAAGGATCGCAAAGGCGAGCTTATGCATATCGGGCTTATGTATAGCGGGCACGTGTGAGGTCTTCGTTCAAAGCCCCAGATTGCCGACCTCGTTTTCGAAATCAGTCGCCGCTACATGGAGAAGCCAGCCCTTCCCCCGAGGCTCTTCACGAACAAGGCTCGTATTCTCGACCGCTTCGCGATTCACTCCGAGAACGCGGCCGCTGAGAGGAGCTCGCAGATGAAAGACTCTCATGTTTGCGTTCGTTATCGAGCCGAACGAAAAACCTTGTGAAACGTTCGCGCCTGGCGGCGAAACCTCGATACTGAGAAGACCTCCTATATCCCGAAGAAAACTCTCCTCCACTCCAAAATACATCGTGCCGTCCGGCAAGATGCGTGCATATGTCTGATTGAAAAAAGTTCGGTACTCGCGCAGCTTCGCCGCATCCGCCGCTCCTTCAAAGCGCAGATCTTCGTCTCCCGTTCTCGCTGATACTCGTCCTATGCGCGCGGCATTTTTTACGACGTTTCGCAACTCTTCCTTTGTAAATGGCTTGGCAATATAGTCGAAGGCGCCTTTGCGCAATGCCTGCAACGCGGTCCGCATGGTGGCATAGCCGGTAATCATGATAACCTTAACGCGAGGATCCACATGGCCGATGCGATCGATGAACTGTAATCCATCGATGTTCGGCATCATAAGATCGGTGATAACAATATCGAAACTCTTCCGGTCCATGAGGTCAAGCCCCTCGGCCGCCGACAGAACGGTGTCAATGACGAATTCATGTTCCTCGTCCGCCCTGAGAACTTTGCGAACGCTTTCCAGTACAACTTCTTCGTCATCGACCACGAGAATGTTGACTTGCGTAGGCATTGGCGAACCTCCAATTCAGGTTACCACATTAGCCGTCTGGGCGGCTTTACCCCATGGCATGACGATCCGGAAAGCCGTCCCTTCCCCGACCTTCGAGTCGACTTCGAGGCGTCCACCGTGCTGGTTTATGATGCTCCAACTCACGGCTAGGCCAATCCCCATAGACTTGCCGCCTTTGGTCGAGAAGAACGGCTCGAATATTTGAGGAAGATGTTCCGACGGAATTCCGGGGCCATTATCGCGGACTGTCACCTCGACCTCACGAGTGCGCGGAAGCACGGCGGAAGAAATCATGATCTTGCCGCCTTCGGGCATCGCTTCACAGGCGTTGACAAGCAGGT
Source organism: uncultured bacterium (assembly GCA_964450145.1). Lineage (GTDB taxonomy): Bacteria > Abyssobacteria > SURF-5 > SURF-5 > SURF-5 > JACRIR01. Next base: position 11,204 of record CAYVDS010000090.1, on the reverse strand, counting down.
CCAACACCACTTGTTCCAATTGAACTGGATCGGCGGTCACCGTCGGGAGATTCTCTCTGAGGTCGCTCTCAATGATGACGTTGCGGAAAACAGCCTGTTTCGAAACGAACCTGACTGTGTGAGAAAGGATTTCATTCATGTCGACCGGCTGGAGATTGGGCTTATCCTGTCTTGAGAAATCCAGCAGTTGCCGCACGATTTCACGGCACCGGATGGCCTCTCGGCGTATGACGCGGTAGTCCGTCAGACATGGATCATTCTGCTCGGCGTTATCGACGAGGTCTTCCGCAAAAGTGAGAATGCCCGTCAGCGGATTATTAATCTCGTGTGCGACCGAGGCGGCAAGCTTGCCGATCGAAGCTAGCTTCTCGATCATGATCAACTGGCGCTGACTCGAAAGAAGCTTCTCTTGCATCTTGTTGAATGCGCGGGAAAGCTCACCGAGTTCCGCTTCGCCGACGGGGATGATGTGCCCCATCTCGCCGTCGGCTACCCGCCGAGTTCCATCGAGGAGATTCTTAACAGGCCTGGACACCCATCGTCGAATGAGAATTAAGACGATCAAGGAGGTCGCCAGAGCGATAATTGTTGAAAGAATGATCAGCCGCTTGTGAGACTGACTTAACGATTCGTCGATCTTGGCGTAAGAGACATCCAATTGCATCACCCCGAGCACGGTTTCGTCCGGCGTGTGAATGTGGCAAGCACTGTTGTAGCACTCGGGCGCATTGTAGATGGGCAGCCATACCCTGGCGGTCTTTGTTTCCTCAAGAAGCCGGAAATGCTCGCCGGTGGGCTGTCGCTTCAGAACCGCTCCCTTGCTGATATGGCAGCCGGAGCATCGCGCGTCACTGAGAGGGACGTCGGGACCGAGGTGAGCGCTGCTTGAGTAGACAGGCTTGCCGATGTGCGTCACCAGTGTCGCCGATTCCACATCGTATTCAGTCGCAACCTGCATAATCGCCGATCCTATCTCATTTCGGCGATTCTCGAGCATGCTGTAGTGGAGGATACGTTCGAGCGATCTGCACAAGTCGAGGCATGTTCGGACGAAAATATCCATGGCCTCCCTGCGCTGGCTCATTAAGCTCAGAACGGTGAAGGAACCTGATGAGACCACCAGCAACACGGCTACCATGACTGCAAGGCGAACACCTATCCCGATACGCTTCTTAATCCGTAGGAGTTTCACAGAAATCATCCTCGCGCAACATTCGGCATCTCTTCCAACACTGAATCGATGTCAGCTAAGATTTGAACCATCGACTCATAGAATCGCGTTGTGTTCACTGCAAAGTGGAGCAATACGTCATTCAGCCGATCAGGAATATACGGAAACACTTTCTGGAGATTCATGATACGATGTTCGTAGAAAGCGGATGCGTCGCCGGGCGTGAGGCGACTCCTGACGGACTCCGGAAACTCCGTCGACTGGAACACCTCGCGAAAGGTCACCATGCCCATGCCGGCGCAAAACTGCAAAATATTGCCTATGCTCCAGATGTCGAGGTCGGAAAAGTCTTGGGCCAAATCGAAATCAATCCAGCGATATTGCCGGGAGCTTTCTTCAATCAGAATGTGGTCGTTTCTGATATCGCCGTGACACAGGCCATTTTCGTGTAAGAACTGCACCGCTTTGAAACAGCCCCTGAGATTCATGAGTATCTCGGGGAACACTGTATGGAAATACTCCTCGTGCGGCATCTTCAGCTCGTGGATCATATTAAAGAGGTTCTTCCCGCGTATGATGTCGAGCGTTCGAACTTCATTGCCGCGCCCGTCCAAGAGTGCTCGGCCTTGCATGAAGTGACAGTTGCCGCGGACCAGCTCGAGCACCTGACCCTCCTTGTGCGGATTCCTGTAGCAGCGGATTCTCAAACGCCCAATGCGCATATAGAACTCTTCGCGATGCGCCAGCTTCAGGATTTGCCGGAGGCCGGTCTCGAGGTCAATCGCTTTCTTCACCCAATACTTCGGCTCGTCGCTCAGACCGAATCGCGCCTCGTAAACGTATCCAGTAACGAGGAAGTATTGTCCGTTCAGCAGGATTACGTGACCGCGGTTGATATCCATGAATTCAGTTGTATCCGTGATGACTTCCAGCCGCTCCGGAACATCACCGTCAGTCACCTGCTTGATCCGCTCACGAAGCCAAGCCATGTCGGGCTCGCTCATTATAACACTCCGGGCATGATAACGCATAGTGCTCGCAAGGGGCATCGCCGCTGAAATTCCAGCGGTGGATTATAGCAAGACTCTCGGGAAAATAGCAAAGCTACGAGTGAAAAGTGTAAGGGCGGTTCGTGAGAGTCTCAGCCCCGAACCGCCCCTGCACAAGAAATCCGCATTATCAAACAGCGCACGTGACAATTGCCGATGAGACGGCCAGCCATGCGCTGATTCTCACGTTTTGGGCTTAGGCGGCCACCTCCTCTTTCACTGAAACGGCCACCTTGTACAGAACGGTGAGAATGAGAAAGCCTATCCCGCAGACGCCAAGTGTAATCATGACCTCAGGCCCCGTCGGCGTATATTCGATTACCTTTTCCAGCGGGTTGGGAATGAACCCACCGACTACGAGACCCATTCCCTTGTCTATCCATGCTGAGACAAAGACAGCAAGGCAGGCAAATGCGAGAATCAACTCGTTCCTCCGCGTGCCGGGGATGACAAGGAGCGCAATCGCGACAAACGCGAGCACGGCGGCTACGCGCATCCATGGAACAAGTCCCGTGTGCCCTTCAAGCCCGAAGAACAGGTACTCCAGTGAGTGTTTGTGAGAAGGAATACCGCTGTAAAACGCCGTGAAAATCTCCAGACCCATGAAAAAGACGTTGAGAATCATGCCATAAGTCACAATCTTCGCCAACGTTTGAATCTGTTCCTTGCCCGGGTGGAACCTTGAGAGCTTTCTTACCAGGAGGCACAGGATTATCAACAGCGAAGGGCCCGACGCGAAGGCCGACGCAAGGAACCGGGCCGCCATAATGGCGGTCAACCACAAATGTCTTCCGGGAAGACCCGCATAAAGAAACGCGGTGACTGTATGGATGCTGACGGCCCAGGGAATCGAGAGATACACCAAAGGTTTAATCCATGCAGGCGGGTGAACGCCGTTGCGTTCGGCCTGCAGGGTATTCCACCCAATTACGATATTGAGAAGAAGATACCCACTCAGCACGTTCAAATCCCAGAACATGACCGAGTTGGGAGTGGGATACAGGATGATATTAAGAGCGCGGAACGGCTGTCCCATATCCACGAATACGAAAAGCATGCACATGATCACGGCGGGTACGGCCAGAAACTCGCCCAGGATTGTGATCTTGCCGAACGCCTTATAGTTGTGCAAGTAGTACGGCAACACCACCATCACCGCCGAGGCGGCCACTCCGACAAAAAACGTCAACTGGGCTATATAAAGACCCCACGAGATATCCCTGCCGAGCCCCGTTGTTGTCAGCCCTTGATCCAATTGGCGGAGGTAGAAAAAGAAGCCCACGCCGATGAGGGCCAGCAGGAAGAGCAACCACGCGTAATACCTTCGACTTCCGACAAGCGCCTTTTCTAACATAGCCACCTCACACTATATAGTAAACTTGGGGATTCGTCCCGAGTTCCGGTTTGCGCCGAATACTGAAGTTCTCGCGAAGAATCTGTCTCACCTGCGAGTCAGGGTCTTCCATATCGCCAAAGACCATCGCCTTTTGCGGGCACACCTCTACGCATGCAGGAAGCTGCCCGCGAGCGAGCCGTTCGTTGCAGAAATTGCATTTCTCCACGACTCCTTTGGCCCGAGTCGGGAATTTCGGATTCGGCTCTTTGATGAACGGCCGCGGGTCCCTCCAGTTGAAGCTTCGCGACCCGTACGGACATGCAGCCATACAGAACCTGCAGCCGATGCATCGGTGGAAATCCATCATGACGATTCCGTCTTTTCGCTTCCACGTGGCCTTGGTCGGGCACACACGCACGCATGGGGGATTCTCGCAGTGATTACAGAGGACGACGACGGGCTTGTTCTTCAGAGTCTCCACCATGTGTTCGTTTTCGTCGCTCGGGAATGCATGCTCATATTGCTCATTCCATATCCACTTGATCTCGTCTTTCGGATTGCCGAAATCGGGGACATTGTGGACGCGATGGCACGCTTCCCTGCACTTTGTGCAACCCGCGGGCGCCTGCAAACATTTCTTCAAGTCAACGACCATGGCCCACTTGCTTCCAATCAAGGCTCCTTCTTCGGGCACAATCTGCGAAGCTTTGATCTCGTCTTCCGAGAGCATAGCAATGGCCGCTTTGCCTCCGACGCCGAGGGCCGTGGCGAAACCGGCTATCCTCAAGAATTCTCTCCTGTTGACGTTCATCACTTATTCTCCTTCGGCTCGTTATGGCACTCCCAGCAGGTCAATCTCACTCCCAAAGAATTGTGGCATTGGTCGCAGAACTCGCTCTTATTTGAGTGACACTTTGTGCACGTGTTCGAGAGGCTCATCTCATAGCGCCTGCCGTCGTGCGTCACATAAACTCTCTCGCCGTCGCGGACAACCGAATTCCTCCACTCGTTCAGCATGCTCATATGGGAGGCTCGCATATAGTCCGCAGGCGCCACGCATTGCTTCTCCTCGGTGACGATCTTCAGATCAGGTTTATATGCGGCCTCCCCGCTGGCCAAATTCGACCAAATGGGGAAGGTTACGAGAACGAGAAAGATGATTAATCCGGTAAGGATTTTCCCGGCGTCATACATCTTACTCACCCCCCTTTCCGTTGAGCGGTTCACCGCGCATATCCGTTTCTCTTTCTTTTTCGCCTTTCATCATGAGCGCGTTGCCGACAAGTTCGTGAATGCCGCCTACGCCGACCTCCGGCGCCCAGTATTCGAGAAGCGGCGTCAGCGTCGCCTTGTCAATCGCGCATATGCAGAGAAGCATATTGACGTCGTGTTTTTCGTGCACATATTTCACGGCGTTCGCGCGGGGGAACCCGCCTCTGAGCCTCATTTCCAGATTCTCATCAGTGCCAAGGCCGGACCCGCTGCCGCAGCAGAACGTCTGCTCCCTTATGGTATTCTCCGGCATTTCGAAGAAGTAGTTGGCCACGTTGTTAATTATGTAGCGCGGCTCCTCGAGGAGGCCCATTGCTCTCGCGGGATTGCACGAATCGTGGAACGTCACCCGCCTGTGGTCGTTCCTGCTCTTGTCCAACTTCAGCTTGTTGTTCCGAATAAGGTCTGAAGTGAATTCCGTGATGTGAACCATCTTCGTGGATTTTGCGTTCTCGAATTTGGTTCCCGTTATCGGTGAGACCGGTTCCTGGAGGAAATCTGCCGGACCGTTCATGGTGTCCATATACTGATGGAGCACCCTCCACATGTGGCCGCATTCGCCGCCGAGAATCCATTTCACGTTCAGCCGCTTTGCTTCGGCGTATATTTTGGCGTTCAGTCTCTTCATCATCTCATGCGATTGGAAGAGACCGAAATTACCGCCCTCGGAGGCAAACGTGCTCCATGTGTAATCGAGTCCGATCTCGTGAAACATAGCGAGGTAACCCAACAGGGTGTAATAGTGCGGCGAAGCAAAATAGTCCGCCGACGGCGTGACGAAAAGGATTTCCGCGCCCTTCTTATTGATGGGCGCTTCGACCCGGATGCCTGTTATCTCCTCAAGATCATCGACCGCGAAATCGATGCTGTCCTTGAACCCGTGCGGCTGAACGCCGAGGTGGTTGCCCATCCTGAAGCAGTTTGCCGCAGGCTCCAGAATCCAGTTGATGCTGCAGCCGACGAGATTGAGGAGTTCGCGGGCCATCATGGTGATTTCGGCGGTGTCGATGCCGTAGGGACAGAAGACCGAACACCGGCGGCATTCGGTACACTGGAAGAAATAGTAGAACCACTCCTTGAGGACGTCCTCGGTCAGCTCTCTCGCGCCCGCAAGCTTCCCGAGAATCTTTCCAGCCATCGTGAAATCGTTCCGATACACCGACCTGAGAAGCTCAGCTCTCAGAACCGGCATGTTCTTGGGGTCGCCGGAACCGATAAAGAAGTGGCATTTATCGGCGCATGCGCCGCACCTGACGCAGATATCCATGAAGAGCCGGAATGACCGAAACTTAGAGAGCCTGTCCTTAAACCCCTCGTGGATTATCTCTTTCCAGTTTTCGGGCAACTTCCAATCGTCGTCTGTCGGCGACCACTCGCGCGGATTGGGAAGCCCGAGATACTCAACGAATTTCGGCTTGGCAGGATAGCACCATGTGCCGTGCCTGAATTTGACGGGCGAGTCCATCCACCCTTTCGGAGGCGTTTTATAGTCCACCTCCGCTAACTGCTCTGGCTTTGGAAAATCTTTTGGGATATCTGACATCTCTACTCCTTTTCCACTGGCAAGCCGGCCGCTTTCATCTTTTCCCTGAAATCATCCTCGTACTCCTCGTATGTGTGAACCTTGACGGGATAGTTCCAAGGATTGATGTGCCTCTTCATGCGATTGTTGTTGGCCAGGTTTCTCGTGGGACTAAGGAACACTCCGCCCATGTGCAAAAGCTTGCTGAATGGGAAATAAGCGAACAGAACGCTGACAAGAAACAGATGGACATAAAAAATGGCGCCGATGCCTTGCGGGACAACCGGCCGGAAAATGGCCAGCCCCATCGACAATTCCTTCACGCCGACAAGATTCATCCTGACAAAATATCGCATCAGGATGCCGCTGACGGCAATGCCCAAGATCAGGAAAAGAGGAAAATAATCAGCGGCAAGTGAAATATACCGCACCTGAGGGATGAAGATCCTCCGGAGGAAAAGATAGGTGACGGACGCCACAATTGCCAAGTCAGTCAGATAAAGCATGGGCAGCCCTACCTGGAAAAGCCCATCCAGGCTCTCCACGAGATTCACGAAAAGAGGCGAGGGCTCGGCGAAGAACCTGAGATGCCTGACGAATATGATCAGGAACGAATAATGAAACGTAAGTCCCGCCAGCCAGAGCCATTTATCCGACATGTGAATAAGCCTCTGGTCTTCTGTCAACTCCGCTTTCGTATTCCTGAACAGCGAACGAAACAGCAGTATCTCGAGCGCCATTCTTCCAATGACGCCTGCGGCATTGTGAGGGTTATCCAGGGTGCTCGACTTGATCCACGGATGAGACTGCTGCTGCCCGCACGTTGCGGTTATGCGGAAGGGCACCGGGGAGCGCGCCCATTTCAGGACACGGTACACAATCCCCACAATGAACGTTGCGAGCGCCGCATACGGGATCACGACCCCGAAGAGGAAGGTCAGCTTTGCGGCGCCTGCCCCCGCCAAGGCGACTATCACAAGAAGGATCACTGCGAAGAGGGAAAACAAGACTATCATTTACCGTTACCTCGCTTCATTTTGGCTTTCCACCGTTGCTGTCTTGAGGTTCCCGACTCTGGTCCGGAATCTCGGATATCAGATTTGCTCTTTCCAGCAACTTGAATGTCCTATTCTTCACCTCGTTTGCTCTCAACTCGTAAACCTTCTCCCGGCATTTCATATATATGTCAAACGAGAGAAGCGCCAGTTCATCTATCCTGGACTCAAGGATCAGCAACTCCCGCGCGATGTCATCGTCGCGGACCTCATTTATCAGTTCCTCTCGAATCGCTGTCTTCAGGAAAAAGACGAAGGCAATAGCCTGCGAGGGAAGGAAATCCTGAATCGCCCTGATCCTGATGATATTGTCGAGGAAAGGGGAAACTTTTTCGAGGCCCGCCCCATGGACGAGTTCACTGTAAATGGCTTCGATTCCCTGGGAAATTGTGTTTCCCACCGGATTGGCGAACCGGTCCTTTTGCTTTTTCAAGAAGCGTGAGGTGTCGGCGGGATAGGTTTCCAGAATAAGTTGGAACCATCTTTCGACAACTGCAGCTTGTTTCTGTATCAACAGATTCTCGAGCTTCATAGGAAAACCAGATCAGGCGCTAACCAATACTTATTATAGAACAACCCCACATCTCGACGCTGTAATCTGCAACACATTCGCGCGATTCGACGGAGGGTCACCGCCCGCCGTAACACAAGCGACGGCGGGCTGGCGCTGACAGGCGCTACGGCTTCCGAAATGGACATGCCGCCCTCCCAGCCGCGACATCCGCCCCTTACGCCATACGAACCTTGCGGCTCAAGAAGAAGCCGGCTGGGGAAACCGCGCGGCGGGGCTGTGGAAAAGGCGTAACGTCTTCCTCCGCCGAAAATCTGCCGCAAAGCATTCCTGCGAAACCCGAAATCCTGCGGTCCCGCAGCGCCTGCGTCCGACTCTGTTACATGAATTACACGCAGCCAGTCGGCTTCGGGAGACCAGCTATCTTGCAGGCGCCCTTCGCCGGACCTGACGGGAACAACTCATAAATCTTCTTCAGATTGCAGTCTGTCTCTTTGCAGAGCTTCCGAATCATCGGCGCGACGCCGAACTTCAGATAGTAGTCCCGAATGTAGCGGACCACTCTCCAGTGTTCATCGGTCATCTGTTGGATTCCCTCTGTGGGCGCAAAGTCCTTCGCGACTTGCTCGTCCCACAGTTCTGGATTCTGGAGGAATCCGTCCTCGTCGACCTCAAAGGTTTTCCCAGCTAGTACTATCTGTGCCATTCTCTCGTTCCTTTCTAGAACTGATAGCCCTGACTCTTACCTTAATACCCCTGTGTGAAATCGCTTCTCATGAGTTTGAAGCCGTCCGAGCCTTCGGTGTGCTCTCCGGCGGCTTCTCCTCGAAAGAACAATCATCGCCGCGAGGCCGATCAGCGATAGCATCGACCATAGGCGATACAAGCTCTGAGTAAAGCTCCGGGCGGCGATGCGCCAGGAAGAAACCCATTCTTGTGTTTCGGGTTTTCTTCAACAACTCGGATTTCAGATCAGCTACAATCATTCCCTCTTCATCGCCTGAGCCCTCGGCGATGACCTCGCCGCGCGGATCAAGGACCAGTGTCACTCCCGCAAAACGAATGTCTGCGCCTCCGTCGCCCGTTTGATTACAGGCAACCACAAAGACGCTGTTGTCATACGCTCTCGCAGCCAGATATCGTAACCAGCGATTCTTTTTTTCACTTGCGGCTTCCGGTGGCGGAGACGCGTGCGGCATAAAGATGATTTCCGCGCCCTTGAGCGCCAAAATCGTGGTCAGCTCGGGGAAATGAGCGTCATAGCAGAGCTGCACCCCGAACCGTGTCGCGCCAAGCTTGAACACTGGAATATCGGAGCCAGCCTGAAAAAAAGCTTGTTCCCCTGAAGACAAATGCAGTTTTCGGTACACATCCATAGAGCCATCAGGAAGAGCGACCACTTGCGTGATCGCGATCCCGTCTCCGCCAGTCTTTTCCGCCAGACCCGCAAGTATTGCAAGATTATGGCTCGTGGCCATCTGCCTCACCTTCTGCGAGCTCGGCCCCGGCACTGGTTCGGCGAATTCCCGAATGTGTTCTTTCAAAGCGTATCCCGTAACACTCATCTCCGGAAAACAGATAACGTCCGCGCCCTCTCGGGCCGCTTGATGCGCAAAACGCTCCATTGTGGCGAGGTTCCGCTCGATTTCCCCAAAACCCGAACGCATGACAACTGCGGCCACTCGAAAATCGTTCATTCCGCGGAAACCTCGCGGGCGCTGATGGCGCCCTGCCTCTGCCCCTCGGCCGCAGGCGTGCCTGCGACACAGGTTCTGTGCGAGATCGCGGCATCCACCATCGCCTTCGCCCAACTCTTTTCGCCGAGAGCATGAATATGGCAGAACGAGGCCAGAACATTCTTGTGGATTAATCCGTCCCGCCCAGAATCGAATCCGTAGCCCCGCCTGACTTTGAATGCCGTTTTGACCTCTTCGTGTCTGTACCCCGACACGCACGCATAATGGAACTCGTGTCCGCGCAGGACGGTTCCTTTCGCAAAGAAGGGATTCTGCTCATCCGCCTCAAAAACGACGTATCCATGTCCCTGCGGCTTCTCTGCAATCGTGAAATTCACCGGGAAAACTCCCGCCATTGGACACGTCTCGCCGCCAAACTCGACGGATTCTCCGAGGTAGATCAGCCCGCCGCACTCCGCGTAAACCGGCAAGCCATCCTCAATTTCATGCCTCAATGAAGCCCGAAAACTTGTGTTGTCCGCCAGTTGCCGCGCATGCGTTTCCGGAAATCCCCCGCCGATGTAGACCGCGTCCACTTGCGGCAGCGTTTGGTCATACAAGCCACTGATTTCAACGAGACGCGCCCCGTGACGTTCGAGCGCTTCAAGGTTTTCCGGATAATAGAACGTGCACGCCGAGTCGCGGAACACGCCTATACAAGGAGCGGCCTCAGAAACCCCGACCGGCTCGGCCCATGCGGCAGACGGGACAACCAGTTCGGGCGCAGACGCCGCCAATTCCCAAATAGAATCGGCATCAATATTATTCAACATCGCTTTGTGGAGTCGGTCGAGGGCATCGATCGCGCGCGGATGCTCCTCCGGCGGCAAAAGCCCCAAGTGGCGCTCAGAAAAAGGCAACCCTTTAATTCGCGGTATAGCGCCTACGATCGGGATGCCGGTCTCTTTCTCGACGGAAGCGCGGATGACCGACTCCTGCCTGATGTTGGCCACCTGATTCAGTATTACACCGCCGATGTTGACGTCCTTGTCCAGCATCTTGCAACCAAGAACAATCGCCGCAACAGTGCGAGTGGACTTTGTGCAATTTACGACCAGAACGATGGGTGCTTGAATGAGTTTGGCAAGCTCGGCGGTGCTATGCGTTCCCTCAGCATCCATGCCGTCATACAAACCACGGTTGCCCTCTACCACCGCAACGTCCGCGTTCCGGCTGTATGCCTCGAGGCTCCAAAGAATGTCCGCAGGTTCCATGAGAAACGTATCGAGGTTATGACTCGGGCGACCGGCCGAAACCGAATGCCACGCTGTGTCTATGTAGTCAGGCCCTTTTTTGAAGGGCGCGACGACATACCCTTTCCTGCGCCAGGTCTCGAGGAGCCCGAGCGTTGCCACCGTTTTACCTGAGCCGCCGTTCAATCCGCTCAGGACAATCCGCGGACATTTATGCCGTTTTGCTTGCATATTCTACGCAAATCCGGCACGCGGGCGGACCGGTATTCTTTCGGCCCGCCCGGTATGCCGGAAACTTTCTCTCACTCGCCTTCGGGTGTTTCGCCGGAGCCGGGCTGATAGCCCTTGAGGGTGATGTA
>CAYVDS010000089.1:4987-19745 GCA_964450145.1 uncultured bacterium | reverse complement strand
GAGGAAGCGAGGGTCCTCGGTCGGGGCATACATCATGGCGTCGGTGTCGCCGATTGACCACTGTGCGCAGCCCGCGATGATAGCGCCGCTGCAATCGGTGTACTCGACCTCCCATGAGACGATTTCCTCGGTGTACATGTCACTGTAAGACACGCTGCCGTTGCGGTGAATCTCGAAATAGTGATGGAGCAGGAAACTGTCCGCATGGAGACCGAACTGCCCGTTGGACATACCCTCGGGGATTTTGATTATCTTTGCGCGCATGCCTGGCGGAAGCGCCCACACGCTCTTCGTTTCGCCCCTGCCCTCATGAGGCGAGACGCGCCCCCTCCCCTCGACCTTTTCGGCCCATGTCGACAGCGTCCGCACCTGCTCGAAGCGTCCCCAATCGGGCGGAGAGCCGTGCGGTCCCCATGCGTAGTGAATCTTGACTTCAGAGATATCAGGCGATGGATCGCGCCATTCTTTCTTCAAATACCAAAACATCGTCTCATTCTCCTTCATCCTTACCATTTGCTGTTTGTTTTTCAGGCAATACGGGGCGACGCCGACCAGTCTCAGCGCGTACGAAATGCTTTGCGAGGGAAAACGGAAAGGCCCTTCAAGACTATGTTGGAGGAACTTCCTACTTCTGATCTGCGGTCACATAAAGCCGATGTCGAGTGTTTGTTCGATACGTATCGTTCCCCTTGCGAAGTCGATGGGCGAGCAAGAACCCCGAAGTTCCGCTTCATCCCCCCAATTCGAAATCTACTATGCATCCGTTCGCTCATTTCCGCAAGAGCCACACAGGCGGCATAATGGCGGCCAAAAGCCAAAGGAACCATGGGAACACGAATTCCACTAATCGCGCACACGCCGAGTGAACTACACGAACGAAAAACTCCTTCATTATCACTCCCATGAAAACTATGGCAATCCCAGTTACAAGTGGCAACGCGCACGCTGATGACTTCGTACTGCGCCTGACATTAGCTGCGCACACATCCGAAACTGCCTTACGTTGTAAGGTTGCTAAAATGCCCGCGATGTGATAGAACTCTTGGCGTCATGCACGCATAGATTACGGCATCTACGCCAGCCTAAGTCACGGGGAGGAATGACAATGAGTCTGAGAGAATACAAACCGGGGACAGCATTTTCCGGCGTTGTCGGACGGACATTCGAGGTATCGGAGCCTGCATGGCCGATGCCACTGCGCGCGAAGGAAGGCGCACCTAACGTGTTGTTTATCATATTGGATGACACCGGCTTCGGCCAGATCGGCTGCTTTGGCAGTCCCATCGAAACACCCAACCTCGACGCTCTGGCCGCGAACGGCCTGCGTTACAACAATATGCACACCACGGCGCTCTGCTCCCCTACGCGCTCTTGCGTTCTCACCGGTCGCAACCATCACTCGAATGCAATGGCCTGCATCATGGAAGGCTCGACGGGCTATCCGGGTTCGAACGGAAACATCCCGTTTGAGAACGGATTCCTTTCGGAGATTCTTTTGCAGAACGGCTACAATACGTTTGCCGTCGGAAAATGGCATTTGACGCCGGTCGATCAGATTTCGGCGGCCGGCCCGTATGATCGTTGGCCTCTGGGCCGCGGGTTCGAGCGCTTCTACGGCTTCCTTGGCGCAGACACACATCAGTACTATCCGGACCTTTCGTATGATAACCATCGTGTCAGCCCGCCCAAAAAACCCGAAGAAGGCTATCATTTGACAGAGGATATTGCTGACAAGGCCATTAGTTTTATCGCAGACTCCAAGCAGGTTGCGCCCGACAAGCCGTTCTTTATGTACTTCTGCCCGGGCGCTACGCATGCGCCGCACCACGTCCCGAAGGAATGGGCCGATAAGTACAAGGGCAAATTCGACGACGGCTGGGAGACGTACCGCGACAAGGTGTTCAAAAAGCAGAAAGAATTGGGCGTCATTCCCAGAGAGGCAGAGCTTTCACGTCATGACCCGGATGTGAAACCGTGGGATACGTGCTCGCCGGAAGAGAAGAAAGTGTATGCGCGCATGATGGAAGTCTATGCGGGTTTCTTAACGCATACCGACCACCACATCGGCCGTCTGCTTGATTTCCTGAAGAGCATCGGCGAGTTCGAGAATACCCTCATTATGGTGCTTTCCGATAACGGCGCAAGCGCCGAAGGCGGGCCCACCGGTTCAGTGAATGAAAACCTCTTTTTCAACAACGTGCCAGAGAGCCTCGAGGAGAACCTCAGGCTCATCGACAAGCTTGGCGGCCCCGAGGTGTTCAACCACTATGCGTGGGGATGGACATGGGCTGGCAATACTCCGTTTCGGCGCTGGAAACGCGAGACCTATCGTGGCGGCATCAGTGACCCGTTTATCGTGCACTGGCCCCGGGGCATCAAAGCGAAGGGAGAGATTCGCTCGCAGTTCGCTCATGCGATTGACATGACGCCGACGGTATTGGAAGCCTTGGGCATCGAGCCGCCGACGGTCATTGGGGGGATTGCCCAGTCACCGCTCGAAGGCGTGAGCCTTGCGCACACTTTTGAGGACGCAAACGCTCCATCGAGGCATCACACGCAGTACTTTGAGATGATAGGCCACCGTTCGATTTATCACGACGGGTGGCGCGCGGTCTGTCCGTGGCCGGGCACGTCCTTCACGGAGGCGGGCATGCCTTTCGGGGCGCCAATGTATGCTGAGACGCTGACGGAACTTGATGCCAGACGCTGGGAACTCTATTATGTGGTCGAGGATTTCGCGGAGAACCACAACCTAGCCGGCAAAGAACCCGCCAGACTCGCTGAAATGATCGTTCAGTGGTACGTCGAGGCGGGCAAGTACAATGTCCTTCCGATCGACAGCCGGGGCATACTTCGAGCGCTAGTAGAGCGGCCGCAAGTCGCTGCTGAGCGCGCGAAGTACGTTTACTACCCGAACACGCAGGCGGTGCCGACGTTTGCCGGCGTGAGATTGCTCAACCGGCCGCACAGCATCACCGCCGAAGTCGAGATTCCCGCAGGCGGTGCTGAGGGCGTGCTGCTCTGTCACGGTGACAACGAAGGCGGTTACATGTTCTTTGTGAAGGATCAGAAACTTCGCTATGCTCACAACTATGTTGGCAGGACTATTTATCATGTTGAGTCGAACGGAGACATTCCTCAAGGCCGGCGCCAGTTACGGTTCGAGTTCGAGGCTACCGGGGAGCCGGATTTCGCTGAGGGAAAAGGGACGCCGGGGCTTGGCAGGCTTTATATCGACGGAAAGCAGGTCGGACAAGTCGAGATGCCGGTTACCACGCCGTTCTCGATGGGATTATCCGGTGGAATCCGCGTAGGCGCTTTGCCGGGCGCACCGATTGTTCCTGAAATCGCGGCGCCTTTTACGTTTACGGGAACCATCTACAGGGTTACAGTCGACGTCAGCGGTACCCTGATCAAGGACACCGATGCTGAGATACGCATGGCCATGGCGCGGCAGTAGAAAGACGAAAGGAACTTGGTTCGATTGCCTGGTTTCTCAGGCATGTCGCCCAAAAGGTAATAGTTGTTTGTGATTCTGAGCGAAGCGAAGAATCTCTGCGGCAAACACATATTTGTGAGAGAATGAGAGATTCTTCGTCTCTCGGGTCTGCGACCCTCCGATCCTCAGAATGACAATTCCGGTGGTGGATTCTCATTTTGGCAACGAGCCGCGTTGTTCGTGTTCCTTTTTTCAGTTTTCCACTGGGCTGGTCCAATAGGCTTGACACAGCGCGGCATTTTTGATAATTTAGGTGTTTCAATTTTGCTGTTTGTGTCAGCGCGAAGGAGCAAAGCACCGTTCTTGGCTCAGAACCGTTGCGATAAGGAACCGATATGAAGAAATACATGCTGATGGCGCCGGGACCGACGCCGCTCCCGCCGCAAGTTCTTCTGGCGATGGCCAAGCCCATAATTCACCACAGAACCGACGAATTCAAGGCAATCCTCAAGGAAATAAATGAGGGATTGCAATACGTGTTTCAGACCACTCACCCCGTCGTCATGCTGTCGTCATCGGGCACAGGCGCAATGGAGGCCGCGGTTGTGAACACGCTCTCGCGCGGTGACTGTGCTCTTGTCGTGAGGGGCGGCAAATTCGGCGAGCGTTGGGGCGAGTTGTGCGAAGCCCACGGCGTGGAGACTCTGACGCTCGACGTCGAATGGGGACAAGCGGTCAACCCTGCGCAGATCAAATCGGCCCTCGAAAAACATCCCGAGATACGAGCCGTATTCACAACTCTTTGCGAAACAAGCACATGCGTCCGGAACGATATCAAGGAGATCGGGGGCATTGTCGCAAAGCACGGAGCGGTTCTCGTTGTAGACGCGATCAGCGGCCTCTGCGCTGACGAACTTAAGACCGACGAGTGGGGCGTGGACATTGTGGTGGCTGGTTCGCAGAAGGCGCTCATGCTCCCTCCAGGCCTCGCGTTTGCCAGTATTTCGCCGAAAGCGCAGGAGTTGATGAAAAAGTCCACTCTGCCCAAATTCTATTTTTCGTTCGCCAAGGCGCTGAAGAGCCTTGCCAAGACCGACACGCCATTTACTTCGGCCGTTTCCCTCATTTATGGTTTGAAAGAGTCTCTGGCGCTCCTCAAGGCCGAGGGAGTAGACAATGTCGTCAAGCGGCATACGCGGCTGGCGAAGGCGACTCGCGAGGCTGCGCGCGCTCTCGGGCTCGAACTTTTCTCGAAAGCGCCGTCGAATGTGGCAACAGCAATGCTGATGCCGGCCGCAATAGACGCCGATGCGCTCCGGAAGAAGCTGAGCCGCGATTACAGCATAACCGTCGCCGGAGGACAGGACAAGCTGAAGGGGAAGATAATACGAGTCGCGCACTTGGGCTATTGCGAGGAGTCAGACGTAATAACGGTGATTTCGGCGCTTGAAATGGTCTTGAACCAATTCGGGCACAAGTGCGAGCCCGGGGCAGGCGTTGCAGCGGCCGAGAAGGTCTTCAATCAGTGAAGACCTGCATTGCGACCCACGAAAGCTGTGCCGCACAGCGAAAATCACGGATTAAGAAGTGCTTTGATCCAAAATCCAAAATCCAAAATAAATTGTGGGAGAAGCTGACGGAATGAGAATACTAGTAAGCGACCCCCTCGCGTCACAGGGGATTGATGTTATCAAAAAGCAGAGCGACTTCGCTGTCGATGTCAAGACGAAGATGTCACGCGAGGAACTCCTCCAGGCAATCGGCGGATACGACGCGCTCATAGTTCGAAGCGAGACCAAGGTGACCGAAGAGGTCATCGAAGCCGGAAAGAAACTGCGGGTTGTCGGTCGCGCGGGCGTCGGGATCGACAACATAAACGTCCAGGCGGCGACCAAACGCGGAGTGATTGTGCTCAACGCTCCCGGCGGCAATACTATTTCGACCGCCGAGCACACGTTGTCAATGATGCTCGCTCTGGCGCGTAATATCCCGCAGGCATGCGCATCTTTAAGGAACCGCAAATGGGAACGGAAACACTTCACAGGAATGGAAGTGTACGGCAAGACTCTCGGCATCATCGGACTCGGGCGAATTGGCAGCGAGGTCGCCAGGCGCGCGCATGCGCTCGGAATGAAACTGCTCGGCTACGATCCGATCCTGACGCCGGAACGAGCCCGCTCGATAAATGTCGAACCCGTCGACCTTGACACGCTTGTAAGCAAGTCGGATTTCATTACGGTACATGTCCCGCTTATCGAGCAGACGAAGAACATGCTGTCGACCCGTCAATTCGACATGATGAAGCCAGACGTGCGCATCATCAATTGCGCGCGCGGCGGTATCATCAACGAGGCAGCCCTCCTCGAGGCGCTCAAGTCGGGGAAGGTCGGCGGCGCGGCGTTGGACGTCTTCGAGAAGGAGCCGCCGCTTGAAAGTCCGCTTCTTGACTTTGATTCGGTAATTGTAACGCCGCACCTTGGCGCTTCGACTGAAGAGGCACAGGTGAACGTCGCCTGCGAGGTCGCCGACCAGGTGGTCAGGGCGCTGAAAGGAGAGCCCGTCCCATTTGCCGTGAACGTCCCGCCGATTGACCCGGAAATTTACAAAGAACTCAAACCGTATCTGGAACTTGCCGAGAAGCTTGGCCGGTTCCAGGCGCAGTTTCCCCTTGCCAATGTGCGCGAACTGGTCGTAGAAGTCTTCGGCGAAATCGAAGAGTTTGATCTGCGCCCGGTTCGAACCGCCGTAATAAAAGGGTTCCTCGAAAGCTTCCTTCATGAAAACGTCAACTACGTGAACGCGCCGCTGCTCATTGCCGAGAGGAAAATCGCGGTGACCGAGCGCAAGGGTCAGATGCTGAAAGATTTTGCCAACCTGATAACGGTGCGAGCGATCACCGACAAAGGCGAATGTTCAGTCGCGGGCACTCTCTTCAGCCGCACGACGCCGCGTATTGTTCGCTTGAATGATTTCCATATTGACGCCCTGCCCGAAGGGGTCGTACTCATATGCCTGAACGAGGATAAACCGGGCATCATCGGAAACCTGGGGACGCTCATGGCGAAGAACAACATCAACATCGGCGCGATGACGCTTGGCAGAACCCATAGGGGAGGCGCAGCGGCGACAATCCTGAACCTCGATGCCGAGCTTTCGGGCGAGATCATACAGCAGGTGAAGAGAATCCAATACATAAACGACGCGCGAGTTGTTAAGCTGTGAAAGCAAGCTGCGCTAATTCGGGGACACCATGCGGCATGGTGTCCCCGAATTAGCGCCCGTCTTCGCGGGACGACAAGAATGATCCGCAGGTTGGCAGAAGTAATGCCAAACATAATGCTAATGGGGGCTTGGACATGAACCGGGGAAAGATTCTCGTGACCGGCGGCGCCGGATATGTCGGAAGCCACGTTGTCAAAGAGCTTCTCCGGCGAGGTTACGACACGCTGACGGTTGACAACCTTTCCACGGGACACCGCACACTCGTTGTCGGTGGCGAGTTTATCGAGGCCGACCTTCGAGATTTTGCGACCCTGCGCGGAATCTTCGGGAAACATTCCATCGACGCGGTCATGCATTTCGCCGCTTCATGCTACGTCGGCGAGTCAGTCAAGCGCCCCATGAAGTATTACGAGAACAATGTCCTCGCCGGACTGAACCTGCTTGCGGCCATGGTCGAAACGAGTGTGGGACACATAATTTTTTCATCCACGGCGGCGGTGTACGGGAATCCGCTCCAGATACCGATTCCGGAGGAGCATCCGCAATTGCCCATCAACCCTTACGGTCAAACCAAATCGCTCTTCGAGGATATCCTGCGAAGTCATGAGCGCATTCACGGCATCCGGCACGTGAGTCTCCGCTACTTCAATGCGGCCGGCGCCGATCCGGAATGTGAGATCGGAGAGATTCACGATCCTGAAACTCACCTCATACCGCTCGCTTTGGACGCCGCTCTCGGCCAGATTCAGCACGTCGAAGTCTTCGGCTCCGACTACAGAACCCCCGATGGCACGTGTATCAGGGACTTCATTCACGTCTGCGACCTCGCCGACGCGCACATTCGTTGCCTTCAACATTTGCTCAACGGCGGCCAGAGCAACTCGTACAACCTCGGCACGGGAAATGGGTACTCGGTAAAGCAGGTGATAGATGCGGCCGAACGCCTGACCGGGCAGGCCATACCATGTATCAACTCACCGCGCCGCGCGGGAGACCCGCCACAGCTTGTGGCAAGCGCCGAGAAAATCAAGACAGAGTTAGGCTGGGAGGCCAACCATTCTGCCGTCGAGCAAATACTGGCGACGGCGTGGCATTGGCAGAAGAAGTTGCGCGGACGGAAATAAAAAGGGATCGTGGATTGTGAACCGTGTACCGTGAACTGATTGTCAGGAATCCAAAATCCGGAATCCAGAATCCAAAATCTCTCCTAATTCCACTTGTCGCGGCCATCCTCGCCTTCGTGGTCTTCTCCAGTTCGCTCAAGAACGGGTTTGTTTGGGACGACAACGACCTCATTGTTGACAACGCCTCCGTTCATGGATTCTCCAGCTTTCCCCGCTTTTTCTCGGCCGATTTCTGGTCGGAATCAACTCAACCGGTCGCGCGCGGCTACTACCGGCCTTTGATCCTGCTTTCGTACGCGATTGATTATTCTCTCTGGGGTTTGAGACCCGCAGGCTTTCATTTGACCAACATTCTCTGGCATGCGCTCGCTTCCGCCCTGGTCGTCGTTCTGGTTTTGAGAATCATCTCCTCTCCCACGGCTGCGCTTTTGTCCGGAGCGCTCTTCGCTGTTCACCCCGTTCATGTCGAATCCGTCACGTTTGTCTCTGGCCGAACGGATGTTATTGCAACCGTATTTGCGCTTATCTCATTCATCCTGTTCGTCGATGAGCGCTGCGAGGAGAGGATAACGTGGAGGCTGCCGGTGTCAGTTCTGTTCTTTGTGCTGGCGCTGTTGTCGAAAGAAGTTGCGGCAGCCTTACCGGCGTTGCTGCTGGCAGCCGAGATGGTCTTCGGCTCGCGAGGCGCCGCCCGTACAAATGAATTTGCACCCAAGCCGAACCGTGATCCGAGACCCGGAACTGCAAAGGGATTCCCGCCGGCGGGACTTAAGATTATCGTAATACATGGAATCTATTGGGGAGTACTGGGGCTGTATCTTTGGACGCGGTTTGGCGCGCTCGGGATTTCCCCGAAATTGGAAGGGCGACTCACCGGCCGCGAAGTTTTACTCACCATGCCCGGTGTGCTCCTCGACTATATGCGTCTTCTCATTGCGCCAATTGCTCTTTGTGCGGATTACGTTGTGAACCTGCAACGCGATGTAAGCCTCGCAAACATAGCCTCTCTCGCAGTGGCGCTGGTTGGCTGCGGGGCTATCGGGTATCTGATACTCCAAAGGAAGATCAGCGGGCTCCTTGCGGCGTGGGTCTTAACAGGCCTTCTGCCGGCGCTTCAGATAGTGCCCATTTCGGTTTTGAAAGCCGAACGATTTCTCTATTTCCCTTCGGTTGGCTTTTGCGCGCTAGCGGGATTTCTCGGCGCGTGTGCGGCAGGAAAGCCTGCAAAGCACGAATCCGGCGCAGGAGGACACGGCCGCGCTCTTTTACGCATCTTCGCATTTATCTTAATTATCCTCGCCCTTTCATTCCGAACATTCACGCGGAACAATGTATGGAAAGATGAATTCACCCTTTACAAAGCGACGGCATCCTGCGCGCCAGACAATTTCCGTGTCCAATACAACCTTGGCAATGCTTATTTTCGTAAAGGTGACATCGAGAATGCGATTGCGCACACCGAGACCGCGTTTCGGTTACGGCCGGATTTTCCACAGGTGAGCTACAATCTCGGGCTCATGTACGCGACAGTCGGTCGGGTTAAAGAAGCTGAAATAATGTATCGCAGAGCGATAGATTTGGACCCTGCATACGCGCGCGCTCACAATAATCTTGCGGTCATCCTTTATGCGGACGGCAGAATTGAGGAAGCGCGCTCTGAATGGTCGAAGGCCCTTGTGTTAGACCATGCCTTGGAGCAGGCAAGGGAAGGGCTGCGGTTGATCGAAAAGGTCAGAAAGTGATTTAGTTGTGGATTTTAAATAAAGCGGGGGAAGTGTCAAACACGAGAAACACGGGGATGAATCCCCGGGGGCACAGATAAAGCTTGCTGAAATACCTCCGTTTGAATATAATCAGTAAAAAGAGAGGAATTTGCAGATTACGCAGATTCTCGGAGGACAAGGCATAGAGGGAAAGGAGACTGTCCCGTAATTCTGTAGGTGCGAATTTATTCGCATGCGCGATGTGAAAAAAGCCCGAAAACATTATGCGAATAAATTCGCACCAACAGAATTCTGCGCTTGTTTGCCAATTACGGGAAAGTCTCAACGGGGTCGTTGATGAAGCACTGAATGCATCTAACCGGCGTGAAGCTACGCAATCTCCGGATTGAAGATGCGACTTTGCGGCTAAATGGAGCGTCACAACAACGGTATATCGGAGACGACAATGACAACAGTTGGTCGAAACGAACCGTGTCCGTGCGGAAGCGGCAAGAAGTATAAGAAGTGCTGTATGCTGAAAGAAAGCGCAGTTGATCTGAACGAGTACCGCCAGAAGCGTTCTGAGGAGAGCCTTAGGTCGGAGATTCTGAGATTCGCGACGGGCGAGAGGTTCAAAGAGGAAATGGTCGAGGCGTTTCGAAAGTATCACCGGGATAAAATAGACACGGGTTTGCTCCTGAAGCAGGACCCGCTCGAAAACATCCGGTTCCTCGACTGGTTCATTAACGAACATGCGGACTCGAAATCGAACAAACGTATTATAGACCTCTTCGGCGAACTGCGTGCGAAACATCTCGAGGACGACCAGGGGAAACTTCTCGAAGAGTGGAAAGCGTCGCGGATGAGCGCATTCGAGGTACAAGCGACCGATGCAGGCGTGCTGAAGCTTGCTGACATCTTCTACGAAAACAGCGATTCGATCGAAGACCAGTCGGCGTGCGACGAGGTCAAGGCAGGGGAAATACTCGTGGTTCGAATCACGAGTTCGTGGGGCAAGAAGGAACTGGCCGGCGCTCCTATAACTCTAGCGGCGGAAAAGAAGCAAAAGCTTATTGATGCGTTAAACGGGGAATTCGAGAAATACCGAGGCGAACATCCCGACGCGGACTTGCGCAAATTCCTGTCCGAGAACAAGCATTTGCTCAACGCTTTTGCTCTCGAACTTGCCACCGCGTCATAACGTCAGGAGCCACAGCTCGCAGCGTGGTCGCAATCAAAATTGCGGGAAAATCTCCCCTGCAAGACTGTCCCGTAACGCTGTAGGTGTGAATTTATTCGCATACATGGCGCACAAGAAGCGCTCGGAAACATTATGCGAATAAATTCGCACCTACACTACCCCAACCCGAACGTGCAATTACGAGACGGATTCCTGCCCCCTTTATTAAAAGGGCGGAATAAATAATCTCCTTCCGTCACCTAATCGCCGTCGCCAAAAATTGCACCGACCGACCGCGCCGTCGCAACCATTTCGCAGTCCGGCGGCACAAGTTTCAGATTGCCGACCGCCTCGGCCACCGAGATTGAAGTTATCTGGCCGCCGCGCCAGCTTACCATTTCGCCAAACTTACCATTTTCGATAAGGTCGATTGCGCCTACTCCATACTTGGTCGCAAGTATCCGGTCAAACGCCGTCGGCGAGCCCCCTCTCTGAACGTGTCCGAGAACCGTCACGCGCGTCTCGATTCCGGTCCTCTTTTCTATCTCGTTTCCGACCACTTTCCCGATGCCGCCAAGCCTGACCGGGTCGGGGCTGTCAGGGACCATTTGCTGAATGACCTTTTTTCCGCCGACCGGCTCGGCTCCTTCGGCGACAACAATGATGCTGAAAAGCTTTCCTCTGCTCGCGCGGTGACGGACCGCCTGGCAGATTTTGTCCATGTGGTATGGAATCTCGGGAATCAGGATGATGTCTCCGCCACCCGCTATTCCGGAACTAAGCGCCAGCCACCCGGCATACCGGCCCATTACCTCGATAACCATCGCCCTGTGGTGTGATTGCGCGGTGGTATGCAATTTGTCGATCGCGTCCGTCGCAGTGGCTACTGCGGAGTCGTGCCCGAAGGTTACATCCGTCCCGGACAAGTCGTTATCAATTGTTTTTGGTATGCCCACAATCGGCAGCCCCATGTCCGAAAGTCTCTTGGCGATACTAAGTGTGCCATCGCCGCCGACGCACACGAGCGCGCTCAGTTCGAGGTCCTCACAATAAGCAAGCGCTTCTTTGGACCTGTCAAAGAAAGTAAGTTTCCCGTCGATGTTCTCGGCCCACCTGAATGGATCGGCCTTATTCGATGTCCCAAGGATCGTACCGCCGAGACTCAGGATATTCGAGACCCTTTCGTTCGTAAGATCGACTGATTGACGCAACACAAGCCCCGCGTAGCCGTCCCGGAACCCGACTACCTGCCAGCCATGGTCGTGGATGGCGGTCTTCGCCACGGCTCGGATGACAGCATTGATGCCCGGGCAGTCGCCGCCGCCTGTCAGAATCCCAATGACTCTGTTTCGCGCCATCGCCTTCTCCTTGGTTGTGTTTTCCCCCGATGTGAGTTCACAACTCGCCCATGTTGCCGTCGATTGTATCATTTCTTGTCCGGAAATAAAAGGGACGCGGCAACTGGCCAATAGTTTTGACATTTCATCAGGAAAGTGATAGTATTTTTTTGAAAATGGGCGCTTAGCTCAGATGGTTAGAGTGCTTGCTTGACATGCAAGAGGTCGGTGGTTCGATTCCACTAGCGCCCACCGATAGCCTGCCGCACGTAGGCCGACTGCCTGTATGAAAAGGGAATCGTTGACCCGGGGAAAACAAGACCATGAGTCTTGTTTT
Source organism: uncultured bacterium (assembly GCA_964450145.1). GTDB lineage: Bacteria > Abyssobacteria > SURF-5 > SURF-5 > SURF-5 > JACRIR01. Next base: position 7,403 of record CAYVDS010000089.1, on the reverse strand, counting down.
TTTGCATAGGGAAGGGGTCGCGCCCGAGAAAGAGAATCACCCTGAATATGAGCGAAATAAAGGTAAAATTGCCTGACGGCTCTGAAAAGTTATTCAAAAGCGGAGTAACGCTGGCCGAAGTTGCCAATTTATTAAGCAACCAACTGGCCAAGGAAGCGCTCGCGGCTCAAATTAATGGCCGAGTGCTTGATTTGTCCGCTCAACTGCAAGCCGATGTCAGCGTTGAGTTTCTGACTTTCGACTCGGAAAAGGGACGCGACGTCTTCCGCCACAGCAGCTCACACCTTATGGCATACGCCGTTCAGGAACTCTTCCCCGACACGAAGTTCGCCATCGGCCCATCGATCGAAAACGGATTCTACTACGATTTCGATAAGCCGGGCGGATTCACCGAAGATGACCTTGCCGCCATCGAGAAGAAAATGAAAGAACTCGCGGCGAAAGCTATCTCCTTCAAGCGCCGCGAGATTCCTCGTCAGGAGGCCCTCGAACGATTTCGCTCGCGCGGCGAAATATATAAAGTGGAACTTATAGAGGGCATACCAGACGAACAAGTCAGCGTCTATGAGCTTGGCGATTTCGTTGACCTGTGCACTGGGCCGCACGTTCCCGACAGCTCCTACATCAAGGCGTTCAAGCTGACCAGCCTCGCGGGAGCATACTGGCGCGGCGACGAACGAAACAAGATGCTTCAGCGCATATACGGCACATCGTTCTGGAAAGAAGAGGACTTGAAGGAGCACCTGACGCTCCTCGAGGAAGCCAAGAAGCGGGACCACCGAAAGATTGGCCGCGACCTCGATTTGTTCAGTTTTCACGAGGAGGGTCCCGGCTTCGCCTTCTTCCATCCGAAGGGTGTAGTGCTTTGGAATACCCTGCTTGATTTCTGGCGAAAGGAACACACGAAACGAGGCTACGTCGAAGTTCGGACGCCGATAATCCTGCGGCGCACCCTCTGGGAGCAGTCGGGTCATTGGGACCACTATCGAGAAAATATGTATTTCACCACCATCGATGAACAGGATTTCGCCATCAAACCGATGAATTGCCCAGGCGGACTGCTCATCTATAAGACGCGCCTTCACAGTTACCGCGAGTTCCCGATACGGTGCGCGGAAGTCGGCCTGGTGCACCGCCATGAGAAATCGGGAGTACTGATGGGCTTGTTCCGGGTGCGCCAGTTCACTCAGGACGATGCCCACATATTCCTGTTGCCCGAACAGATAGTGGATGAAGTGGTCGGCGTCATAGATTTCGTCGACTACATGTACCGGGTCTTCGGGCTGGAGTATCTCGTCGAGCTCTCAACGAAGCCTGAGAAACATATCGGCACTGATGAAATGTGGGAGCATGCGACGGATGGGCTTCGCGCGGCGCTCGAAAAAGTTGGCCTGAAATACAAGGTGAACGAAGGCGATGGCGCGTTCTACGGCCCGAAAATCGACTTCCACGTTCGCGACTGTCTTAAGCGCACCTGGCAGTGCGCAACCATCCAACTCGATTTCGCAATGCCTGAAAAGTTCGATCTGACGTATGTCGGCGCGGACAACCAGCGGCACAGGCCCGTTATGATCCATCGCACGCTCTACGGCGCCATCGAGAGATTTTTGGGCGTCCTTACCGAGCATTACGGCGGCGCCTTCCCTCTTTGGCTCGCGCCAGTGCAAGTTATCCTTCTTCCCGTGGGAGAGAGTCACCGTCCTTATTGCGCCGGCCTGCTCGACCGACTTAGGGTCGCCGAAGTCCGCGCCGAAGCTGACATGAGGGACGACAAGATCGGCTTCAAAATCCGCGAAGCCCAACTGCAAAAAATCCCCTATATGCTGATCGTCGGAGACAAAGAAGTCGCATTAGGCACGGTCTCAGTCCGTCATCGGCGTCAGGGTGATCTTGGGCCGCGCAAATTCGAGGATTTTCTGGAACAGGCGCTGCTTCCTGAAATAGAAAACAAAACGCTGTGATTGGGCCTCCGTTTGCCGTTGACGCGCCGAAGGACGGCGGCCCGGAAAGGAGGCATACATGGCTCAAGCTCCCGCACGATGTCTGAACCACACCGAGCGCACCGCAGTAGCAAGATGCAAGCAATGCCATAAGCCCCTGTGCGAAAAATGCGCGAAGAAAATGCCCGGCGGCGTCTATTGCAGCGATGAGTGTTATCAGAAGATGAACGCGTTTCAGGACCGCGTAAAGGCGCTTGACAAGACGCGCAAACCGGGGTTCGCCTTCGGAAAGCTTGCCGGAAGGCTGATAGGCCCCGTAATCGTGATTGCTCTGCTCTACTATCTGCTTGTGGTCGAAGGGGTGCGCAGCGTCGGCGACTTTCTGAACGTCATACAGAAGTTGATTCCTTAACACGGGGGGAGACGACCATGCTCAGCCAGTGGAAAAAGTTGCTGTTCGTTTTCATCGTAGCAAT
>CAYVDS010000089.1:0-4955 GCA_964450145.1 uncultured bacterium | reverse complement strand
CGTTGACAATCCCAAGCTTTCCATGACGCCTAGAGTTTGTTACCTCTTGGGAACCAGCGCATACCTTACGTTCCGGTACAACCTCGCGATAGATATCATAGAGCGGAACCTGAAGGATTTCCCATACGATCACGCCGCGGTCGATGCCGAATACAGGCGGGCGGTCTGCTACGAAAAACTCGGCAAGTACGACAAGGCGATCCAGCTTTACGAGGATTTTCTCATTAGATTTCCCAAAGACAAACGGTACATGTCGATCCAGAACAAGATTGCAAAACTGAAAGCCCTTCATCAACAGGCGTAAAGAATCGGTTTACAGTTTACGGTCGACGGTCTACAGTCGTCGGAAAACCGAATAGGGACAGACCCGTAGCGTAGGGTCTGTTCCTGTTTTCGCGGGGGACAAGGCGTTGACAATTTCCGAGCCCAATCTTTCTGTTTCGGAAACCGTCCGTCCGGCGCGCTCCATATGGGGGGAACTGAAAGTTCCGCCCGACAAATCCATCTCGCACAGGGCTGTCCTTATCGGCTCAATAGCTGAAGGACTCGTAACGGTCAAGAATTTTCTCCATGCCAAAGACTGTCTCGCGACGCTAAACGCGATGCGGCTGCTCGGTGTTCGCATCGAGAAAAAGGGGCCCGGAGAGCTGAAGATCGATGGGGTGGGTCTCCGAGGCCTAAGGCCGCCATCCGACACCATCGATTGTGGCAACTCCGGCACGACGATGCGACTGATGATGGGTCTGCTTGTGGCGCAGAACTTCCCTTCGCGGCTTACGGGCGATCAATACCTCCGGAGGCGGCCAATGGGTCGAGTAATCGAGCCGCTCCGGCAGATGGGCGCCAGGCTTCACGGACAAGATGGAGACAAGTTTGCGCCCATCGAGATCGCGGGGCTGAAAGGCGCCTCTCTGAGGCCGGTTGTCTACGACTCGCCAGTGGCGAGCGCACAGGTAAAATCGGCCATCCTGCTCGCTGGTCTTTCCTGCCAAGGAAAGACCGAAGTGCGCGAGCCGTACAAGTCGAGAGATCATACCGAACGAATGCTCCATCGGCTTGGCGCTGCAATCGAGGTCAAGGAATATAGCGCTGCGGTGACGGGTCCTGCCTCGCTTCGGGGAACGGAAATCATTGTGTCCGGCGACATCTCGTCCGCAGCTTTTTTCATGGCGGCGGCCTCGCTTCTCCCCGGTTCGGAATTGCTGATCCGCAACGTCGGGTTGAATCGCACGAGGTCCGGATTCCTCGATGTTCTGAGACAAATGGGGGCGCCGATATCGGGCGCGGACGTTCCGGATGACGGTTTGAATGAACCTTCCAGCGATCTGCTTGTGCGCGGCCCCGCCATGCTGAAAGCCGTCCGCATTGGCGCGGCCGAGATTCCAAGGCTTGTCGACGAAGTTCCCATCATCGCCGTGCTCGCGCTGCGCGCCGCAGGAACCACAATCATAGAGGGCGCGGAAGAACTTAGGGTAAAAGAAACCGACAGACTTTCCGCGCTCGCGAACAATTTCGCAGCTTTGGGCGCTCAAGTCGAAGAAAAGCCTGATGGGCTGATTATCCGCGGACCTCAACGACTGCGGGGCGGGAGTGTGGATAGTTTCGGCGACCATCGCACAGCCATGGCGATGGCCGTGGCGGCGCTTGTCGCTGACGGACCGGTGACAATCAACGACACCGCGTGCGTCGCGACTTCGTTCCCGGGTTTCTTCGAGATGCTGCGAGAAGTTGCTCCACCGGGGTAAGGCGCTCCTAAGGGAAGAAGGAAACCATGATAAACAAAGAGATCATTCTTACTGACAAGGCCCCCAAGCCCGTGGGGCCTTACTCGCAAGCGATCAAGACGGGCGGGTGGGTATACCTGTCCGGCCAAATTCCCATTGATCCGGCGACCAATCAACTAGTCTCGGGAACGATTGAAGAACAAACCGAACTGGTCCTGAAGAACTCGCAGCGCGTGCTCGAAGCCGCAGGGGTGTCGCTCGGAAACGTCGTCAAGGTCTCGCTCTTCATAGGGAACATGGACGATTTTCCTAAAATAAACAGTGTATACTCCAAGTTTTTCCCGGCTGAGCCGCCGGCTCGCAGTACCGTTCAGGTTGCGCGCCTTCCCAAAGACGTTGGCATCGAAGTCGATATGGTCGCCTACCTAGGCTGACTGCGGCGTTCGAACAGGAGCAAATCTGAAGGGCCTGGCGCTTAGATTGAAATAGCCGCTTGTCATTCTGAGCGATGGGAAAATGGGGACAGACCCTGTGCTGCGGGTCTGTCCCTATTTTCCCACCCATAGAATTGCGGGGAAGAACTCTGGCCCAACAATCTAATGTGAGAGGAGGAAGACAATCCCCATGAAGATGACCGTCGCAAAGGCCATATTAAGAGTGTTAAATGTCTAAAGTGAGCTAAAGTGTCTAAAGTTAAATCCAAGATCGTCAGCCCGCAAAACCATAGACCATGAACCATGAACCATAAACCGACTCGGGGGTCTCACATATGAATCTGACCAAACTCACAAGGAAAACTCTGACGGCTTGTCTATTGATATCACTCGCATGCAGTCTGTCCTGTCAGTCGGTCAAGTTCCGCGTTGCCGCTCTGTATCTTGATATCCCACAACCTGAGTACTCGGTGGCGGTCGAGAAAGACGTAATGATCCCCATGAGCGACGGGGTGAAGCTCGCGGCTGACATCTATCGCCCGAAGAACCCGGGAAGATATCCCGTGATCGTCACGAGAACCCCTTATGACAAGAGCAATCCCGAACATAAGTACGAATTCGCCGGGGGACTCTTTGCAAGCCACGGCTTTGTTTTCCTCATTCAAGACGTGCGAGGCAAATATAAATCAGACGGCGAATACTTTCCGTACGTGAACGAAGCGCGTGACGGCCATGACACGTTCGAATGGGCAGGCAAACAAGATTGGTCCTCCGGAAAAGTCGGAACCTACGGCTTCTCCTATTACGGCTCTACACAGTGGCTGTCAGCGCCGTATCAGAGCGAATATCTGAAAGCCATGGTTCCGATTGTGTCGAGCCAGAATTTGTATCCGAGGTGGGCGTATTATGGAATCTACCGTTACAACGACGCCCTGTTCTGGCATTACGGCAACACATGCAAGACAAACCGCAGTCTGCAAGATATTGATATCGACAAGGCCGTCCGGCATCTGCCCATGATCGAGGCCGACGACGCGATGGGCGTTGATATCCCTGCCTTTAATGAGTGGATGCGGCATCCGACGCCGGATGAGTTCTGGGCTCAGCACCGTGTTGATGACAAGGTCGCCAATATCAAGGCGCCTGCGTTGCTCATTGACGGCTGGTACGACTATTATCTTGAGATGATGCTGGATGACTTCAATAGGATGCGGACACTCGGGGGAAGCGAAGAGGCGCAAAGAAGTCAGCTCATCATCGGTCCATGGACACACCAGGCGCACTCAGAATTCGATGTCGTTGATTTCGGCAAGGACGCCGATTTCATGCAGCAGATAAAGACGATGCTTCGATGGTACGACTACTGGCTGAAAGGCGAGAACAACGGAATCATAGACGAAGGTCCGATCAGAATCTTTGTAATGGGTAAGAACGAGTGGCGAACAGAAAACGAATGGCCGCTCAAGAGGACTCGATTCACCGAATACTATCTTCACAGCGGAGGCAAAGCGAACACGGCGCAGGGCGACGGAGCGTTAAGCGCGAATCGTCCGGAAACTGAGCCGCCGGACCACTTCACTTATGATCCCGAAAATCCTGTTCCCTCGGTGGGCGGAACTTCGATCTATGGAAATGCTGTCGCCGGGCCCGCAGACCAATGTGAGGTTGAGGCGCGCGACGACGTTCTTGTTTACACAACGCCACCGCTCGAAGAAGACACCGAAGTAACAGGCCCAATCGCTCTTGCTCTCTACGCTTCTTCGTCCGCGCGCGACACGGATTTCTCCGGAAAGCTGGTGGACGTCTATCCCGACGGGAAGGCCATTATCCTGCGCGCTGCGATGATTCGCGCGCGCTATCGAGAGTCATTCACGGAACCTTCGTTTCTCGAAGCGGGAACGGTCTACAAATTCGACATAAACGTGGGCGCGACAAGCAATGTTTTCAAGAAAGGCCACCGCATTCGGCTCGAAGTAAGCAGTTCGAATTTCCCCGAGTTCGGCCGAAATTTGAACACCGCCGACCCAATAGGCACGACGGCCACCATGGTGAAAGCAGACCAGGCCATTTATCACGACGCGGAACATCCATCGCGCCTCGTGCTGCCTGTTATTCCGAAATGACATGCTCCCTTTCTGGAGTTGAGGCGCCGCATTGTGCGGCCGAATTCATTCGGCCGTCCTCAGGTCTTTCAAGCGCTTTTTGACTGCATTCCGCGCATTCTGCTTGACAGAAACCGATTTTGCGAGTAGAATATGAATAGTTGAATCATTCATTCAATAATGCTTGTGCCAATAGGAAAATCTTCCGGCTATGTCTCGAAAGGCAGCACCCCAAGACCGGATTGCGGAAATTGTGAAGGCCGCCATAAATGTGTTCCGACGAAAAGGATTCCGGCAGGCTCAGATGAGCGAGATAGCCGCTGAGGCCAGGCTGGCCAGCGGGACGCTTTACACATATTTCGCAAGCAAGGTTCACCTGTTCACATATGTGATGGAGAACGGCGCGCCCCTAGAAGGGAAGCCCATGCCTTCACCCGATGCCTCGTCAGTCCAGAGCGAACGGGATTTGCTTGTAATGCTGGAAAAGAACCTCAGAAAAGAGAGCCGACTGAAGTGCATAGAAAGATTTATGAAGAGGAGCCGAGATATTGACGTCGCAAGCGAGATGAGGGAGATACTAGAGGACTGGTGGGACATCCTGGAACGGCACCGGGTGCAGATTGCGATACTCGAGAGGTCGAATGTTGAGTTCCCTGAGTTGTCGGAAGTGTATGAAAAATTCGGGCGGCGCGGCC
>CAYVDS010000088.1:0-19805 GCA_964450145.1 uncultured bacterium | reverse complement strand
ACTGAAAATCCTTGTGTCCGCAGTTCGATTCTGCGTCCCGCCACCGGTTATTTGACACCCACTACCGAACGATACACCTCGCGGGGAAATCCTGAATGCAGCGCTTGAAGCGATTCTTGGTCATGGCCGCTATCATGATTATCGCGATATTCATGACAATCTTCATGCTGTTAAGCAGGTCGTTTTATTTTCACCCGCAGTTGCCCCACTGAATTCGGACAATGAGAACGCTTTCCCGTTCGCGATAATCAGGCTCTGCTCTCCCCGTATTGTCCGAGAATCCGTATAGGCAACGTAATTCGGGTCGAATTGTCGCGCTGGTTTTGGAAAAGAGTCGCATTGAAATGAAAATGCCGAAAGTCGCCATAGAAAATGTTGAGGCGAGTCTGTCTCTGGCCGTCAGCAAGATTTGCGGAGCGTTTCCCGATGTCAACCGCCGCCTCGAGGACTGCAAGAAAGTCTTCATCAAAATAAATGCGGTGTATTTTCATCCCCATCTTCATACGTCGCTCCTCCTGATCGAATCAGTCGTCGAGCATATAAGGAACATCGATTCAAAGAAGGAAATCTTCCTAGTTGAGAACTGTTCGCAGGGCAACTTCACGCGTCTATGCTTCACCACCATTGGGCTCGATGCCCTCGCCCGACGCCTCCGGCTTCGCTGTCTATTCCTGGACGAAGAGAAATCAGTCAAAGTCACGATAGGGGAAGGGGACCATGAGGAGACTATCAAGTTCCCACGGATACTTCACGAGAACCTGATCGTAAGCCGGGACAACAGCTTGTATCTGAATGTGCCGGTTCTCAAGGCGCATTGCCAGACGCAAATGACAGCCGGCATCAAGAACCAGATGGGTCTCCTCTACGATCACGACAAGGCAAAGAATCATAACCACCGCCTGCACCAAAAGCTTGTGAATATTCTGAGGTTCATCAAGCCCGATTTCACTATCGTGGACGCAGTCAAAGTGCTTGCTCGAGGGCCGATGCCACCCGGCAAGTTCGCCAGGAATCTCTTACACGACAAAAACGTGATAATCGGTGGCGAGGATATTGTGGCGGTTGACGCCGTGTGCGCGAGAATACTCGGGCACGACCCGACCGAAATAAAGCATGTCGCCCTCGCGGCCCAACAAGGTTTAGGAGTAGCCGACCTGAAGGATATCCAGATCGAAGGCGAAATGCCGGCCTGCTCTGAGAAAATTCCGTGGGAATTACAGACCCATTTTCCCGAGAGTCTCCGCATGGTCGTCGGTAAAGGAGGGGCTTGCTACGAAGGGTGCCTGGGTCACACGGAACAAGTGATCGAATTGCTCATCAATGAGAAGTATTCTCCCGATGATTTCAGCGGCCTGCCGCTTACAATCGTTTTGGGAAAGGGTTTCGAAGAAAACCAGATCGAAAACCTTCAGGAACCGATTATTCTGCTGGGCGAATGCGCGTGCAAGGAACTGCTCGGGACGCTCAAAAAGAAATACTTGCAGGTGGATGTCTTGAACACATGCGGCCGATGCGACAATATCGTGGCGTGCGTTGCGAGGAATATGAACGTGGACGTTTTCGACCTATCCCCCCTTAGCCGGCTCGAGGTTTACCGCCAGTTTCTGACCGGCCGCCTCAAAGGCCTGCGGTATACAATTCCTCGGTAGTTCCTGCGAATATTCACGGTGATTTCAGTCGGGCCATTCAAGTGAAACAAGTGTCGATACGTTTGGCCGCATGATCGTTCCGAGATGATTATCTCTGCAATGTTGTTCGTATTGTCCTTCGGTTGTCGCCTTCTGCAATTTTCTCCTTGACGTTGCGCGTCATTTTGCCATATATTATTTATCGTCAGGGTTTGGCGCTTTGCTGAAGAAGAGAAGGCGCGGCCCCACAGGCCACTGAACGTCCAATCGTTTCTCCCTTGCGCGCTCTCAAGTGGCCGCCTTCTTTCAGCTCGGTCAGGCAAAATCGCACAACAAAACGGAGGAGAGAAAATGGCGGGTATTGTTTCTTACGGAGGTTACATCCCAAGGCTGAGGCTGCAGCGGATGGCAATCTTTCAAAGCATGGGATGGTTTGCCCCGGCGATCATGGCGGTTGCCCAGGGCGAGAGGTCGATGTGCAACTGGGATGAGGATTCGCTGACTATGGCGGTTGCGGCGGCGCGGGACTGCCTGGTGGGAATGGACAAGGGCAAGGTGGACGCGTTGTATGCGGGCTCGACGACGTTCCCGTTTGCCGACCGGCAGAATTCGGGGATTGTCTCGACGGCTCTCAACCTGAACGACAATGTGCTGACTGCCGATTTCGCGGCATCGCAGAAGGTCGGCACAACGGCGATGGTAACCGCGCTCGACGCGATCAAAGGAGGCTCGAAGGGTTTGGCGCTTGTGGTGGCCGCCGACAAACGCGAGACGAAGTCGGCGTATTTCCATGAAATGTGGTATGGCGACGGCGCGGCCTCGGTGCTCTTGGGGAGCGAGAACGTCATAGCGGAATGTCTCGGAACCAACTCCGTGTCCGTCGATTTTGTGGGCCATTATCGCGGCTCGCTCAATAAATACGACTACAATTGGGAAGAACGATGGATACGCGACGAAGGCTACGCAAAGATAATTCCCGAAGTGGTCAACGGACTGCTGAAGAAATGTAACCTCACGATGAAAGATATCACCAAGCTTGTTTTTCCCTGCTTCTTTAAACGCGAGCACCAAGGGATCGCAAAAGCGATGGGCGCCAGCCGCGAACAACTCGTTGACAACATGCATGACGTCAGCGGCGAGACGGGAGCGGCCCACGCGCTCGTCATGTTCATCTCCGCGCTCGAGGAAGCAAAGCCGGGAGATAAGATTCTGGTCGCAAGCTTTGGCCAGGGCTCCGATGCTCTCCTGTTCGAGGTAACCGACAAAATCACGAAGCTGCCGGCGCGCAGGGGCATTAAGGGTTGTCTGGCGAACCGCAAGGAAGTGGACACGTATCCTAAGTTCCTCAAGTTCAGAGACCTGATGCAAACCGAGATGGGCATCCGCGCCGAGGCGCCGACTCAGACGGCGATGACGACGCTGTATCGAAACCGCAGGTTCATCCTCGGGTTCGTCGGCGGCGAGTGCAGGAAGTGCGGCACGCGCCAAATCCCCAGCAAAGACGTCTGTGTCAACCCGGATTGTGGTTCCGTCAAGTCGCAAGACCCTGTCGAATTCGCCAATACTCCTGCCGTTCTCAAGACGTTCACGGCAGATATGCTCTCTGTATCCGTTGACCCGCCCAACATGTACGGCATGATTCAGTTCGAAGGCGGCGGAAGAATACTAGCTGACTTCAGTGACTGCGAGATGAGCGACTTGAAAGTTGGCAAGAAGATGAAAATGGAGTTCCGCAAGAGGCTCTACGACAAAGAGCGCGGTTTTCACGGATATTTCTGGAAAGCAATCCCGCAGGCGGAAGCATAGAGGATGAACATGGCTACCTCACCGTCATTCTGAGCGGAGGGCCGCAGGTCCGAGCGAAGAATCTCTATGACGGCGGGAACATACAGGAGGATGAACAATGGCAACCGGAATCAAAGATAAGGTCGCAATCATTGGAATGGGTTGCACGCGATTTGGCGAACGATGGGACGTCGGGTCCGAAGAACTCATGGTCGAGGCCTTCCAGGAATGTATCCAGGACGCCGGCATCGAGAAGAAGGACATTCAGGCCGCATGGCTCGGCACATGCATGGATGAAGTGAACGTCGGCAAGAGCGCTCTTCCTCTCTCATTGTCCTTACGCCTCGACAAGATTGCCTGCACCCGCGTGGAAAATTTCTGCGCCAGTGGCACCGAATCGCTCCGCGGCGCGGTCTATGCGGTCGCTTCGGGCGCGTACGACATTTGTCTCGCGATGGGCGCGGAGAAACTAAAGGACACCGGCTACGGCGGACTTCCGGCGGGCGGCTCGAGTTCCGGCACGCTCAACTGGCTGTGGCTGCCAGCGATTACCGCGCCCGGCTCGTTCGCGCAGCTTGCGAGCGCGTATGCTGCAAAGTACAAGGTTTCAGATGATGATCTGAAACTCGCGCTCGCGCACGTGTCGGCGAAGAGCCACGCAAACGGCGCGCTCAACCCGAAAGCACATTTGCGGAAGGCGGTCACCGTAGAGCAAATCATGGCTGCGCCGATCATCGCGCATCCGCTTGGCTTGTTCGATTGCTGCGGGGTGAGCGATGGCGCCGCGTGCGCGATTGTGACGACTCCGAAGATCGCAAAGGACCTCGGAAAGAAGGATTTCGTCACTATCAAGGCGCTGCAACTGGCCTTGAGCAGCGGTGAGGAACTCGGGTTCAACTCATGGGACGGCGACCACTTCGTAACGACATCGAAGGCAAGTCTCAAGGCGTACGAGGAGGCAGGCGTTAAAGACCCGCGGAAAGAGATTTCGATGATGGAGGTGCATGACTGTTTCTCCATCACCGAGTTCGTGACGATGGAAGACCTCCATATCTCGCCGCGCGGCGGCGCGCTCAAAGACGTGATGGACGGCTTCTACAATCTCGACGGTGGAGTCCCGTGTCAGGTCGACGGCGGTCTGAAATGCTTCGGACACCCGATCGGCGCCTCCGGCTTGCGCATGGTGTATGAAATGTATCTGCAACTTCACGGCCGCGCCGACAAGAGGCAACTGAAGGATCCGAAAATCGGCCTGACCCATAACCTGGGTGGCTTCCCGTTCATGAACGTGTGCAGCATCGCGATCGTCGGCAAATACGGCGTGTAAACTATTGATAAACCACGGAGGGCACGGAGAGCACGGAGCGGCACAGCCACAATCAGAACCGAGCCCACTTGGACATGAATGAATAGCTTCCTCTTTATCATTCCCGCGCAGGCGGGAATCCATGGCGTTCATTCTGAGCGAAGCGAAGAATCCCGTGTAGGGGCACGGCGCGCCGTGCCCCTGCATGACGGCGTGCACCGGCGGTTTCCCCCGCTTCTCTCTTTATGCTTTCCCTTTCGCCTTTGCCCTTTCGCCTGTCACCTCTGCCATGCATAATGCGAAGAGGATGATCTAAAGTGCTCCGCACATACACTCATATCGAACTAAACCAAGAAGTGTGCGCCATCGGCGGCCACTACTCCCTCGAAAAGGAAGTCTGCATGCCTTACAGCGGCCGCGAGGTCCTCTACGTCATCGGCCTCGGCATAATTGACACCTCGTGCTGCGGTATGACCGGTTGCCGCTACGCCATCGTCCCCGGCTATATCCTCAACTGGCAATCCGGTCTCAATGCTAACAATCTTCCTGTTAGCGAAGTCGAACCCGTCCGCGACGAAAAGGCCCGCCGTGAAATCACGGAACTCATAAAGAAAGCCGAATTCGTCCAAGTCGTTGACTTCCATTGAGTCTCCATCCGCAGATTTCGCAGATTTCTTCTGCGTCTCGCAGGCTCCTTTTCCTTCTGCACTTCTTCTTCTCAATCCGTGTGAATCAGCGTGAATTCATGATTAAGAATTCTTCTTGTTCTTTTCGCCGAATCTGTGCAATCCGTGAAATTCGTGGTTCCATGCTGTTTTTTTCTCGGGGGCTTCGTGTCTTGGGTGTGAAGCGTCTGCGTTTGAAAATAGGGGTTCGTTATGCTAAAATGGCGCCGATCAGTGAAGCTGGAGTAGCTCAGTCGGTAGAGCACCTCACTCGTAATGAGGGGGTCGTGGGTTCGAGTCCCATCTCCAGCTCTTTCTATTTTGGATTGCGGATTTCGGATTAGCGGCCGGAATCCGCAGATTACGCAGATTCTCGCAGATATAATCAGCGTTAATCAGCGAAATCTGTGAACTCCTGGTTCATTGCAGTGGGCATGTCGTGCTGGTTTGCCACAGAAATCCTAGGCGAGATATACAATATCAAGATCGGCGTGATCTCGAACATCATGTTCAACTTCGTTTGGGTATTCTACGGCGCGTGCATCGTGTGCCTTGCGCTCAGCGGATATGATTGGAAAAGATAACGGTCGGGTAGCGGTCATTATGAAGGGACAATATGATGGAAGACACGAGTGATAAGCTCAAGGGATCAATCTTCAATCGTATCGATCAAGTTGGAATTGTCGTGCGCGACGTTGACGAGTGTGTCAGGAGCTACGAGAAGATATTTGGCGAGGGTGCTTTTGTTACGGTCGAGGGCGAGGAACCGGCAACGCTGGCCGACGGCCGGGAAGTAGCGATCAAAGGAAAACTCGCCTTCGCACAGCTAGGCCCTGTCCAGATCGAGTTGATAGAAATCAAGGAGGGTCCTTCTATCCATGTCGATTTCCTGCGAACAAACGGAGAAGGGATACATCACTTCGCGGAATATGTCTCAGACTTCGACGAAGCAGTGGAAAGATTCCGGAAGGTGGGAATCAATGTACTCCAACTTGGCAGCGGAATGCAACGATACGCATACATGGACACGAAACCTTTCATACTCGAACTCATCGAGGGCCAACCGATGGTGGGCGAGTAAAATCCGACTAACGAGACTGCCCCATAATTGGCCTGCATGACGTAATTCTGTGGGTGCGAATTTATTCGCATCCCGCCGTTGGCGGGATTTTTGGGCTCTTTCTGCGTTGCGACTGCGAATAAATTCGCACCTACAGAATTACGGGACAGTTTCTAACCCACGATTGCCTCTTGGTAAGTCATTCTCTGCCAAATAGATAGGTAGCATTGATAATCGTCACCATTTTTTGCTTGACAAGTGGTGTATCCTGTGGTAATATCTGGACTAACCGGTCAGTCCTAAACAGGCGGAGTCATCTCCCATGAGCCTCAAGCTATACGACAACCCAACCACCTTCTACAAGAATTTCCTCGCCCGGTTTTTCGATAATATTTACGAGTCGCTCAGCTTTTACGATTTTTTGGGAAAGGTTTCCAACGCTCCAGTCGTAGGCGTGTTGCTAAAGCCTTTCCTCGATCTCTATGCGAGCCGATTGCATGCGGCGGCGTTGCCTCTGCCCGTTCCGGAAATCATAAATTTGATTAATGAGGCGAAGGTGATCGCGGTGGACGAGTGCGTATGCCGTAATCTGTGGCATAACTGCGACCGCGAGCGAAGCACATGTTTCAAGATCAATACTTCCGCAGAGGCTTATGCCGAAGGTCACAAGAACAGCTTGATAACAAAAGAAGAGGCGATACGGATTGTTCGGAGCGCAGCTCAACAGGGACTCGTGACTCAGCTTGAAAGCTGTATGCCGCCCTACAATTATTCCATCTGCTGTTGCTGCCGGTGTTGCTGTGTCGCCATGCGCCTTCGCTACGACTACGGGATTTATAACGCGATGAAGTCCGGCTATTATATCCCCGAATTCGACAAAAGCAAATGCACGGAATGCGGGACATGCGTTGATATCTGTCCGCCGAAGGCGCTTAAGGCTGGCTCTGCGCCTGAACTGCATACCCTAACCTGTCTCGGGTGCGGCCTCTGCGCCGAACATTGTCCATCCGAGGCGATCACCATGGCAAAGAAACGGCAAGTCAAGCGAATAGAAGAGCGACCTAACCTGATCACATGGCTCGCACTGTGGGCGTATGTTTTCGGTTTCATGATCCCAACTGTTGTTGTGTATTCACTGTTTACCGGAAGGAAGACGAAGGAGTTCGGGAAACTGGCGAAGCGGTGATCATGCAAAAGGGTTCTTCCCGAGACGATCCCTTTCGCCTTGTACCTTTCACCTTTCGCGTGCTAATCAAAGGAGGACGAACATGACTGAGCAAAAAGTTTATGATCAACTGGCGGAATACCTCAATTCAATGCCCATCGGCGCCCCAAAGACCCCGGAGCTGATCGAGATTCTTAAGGCCTTGTTCACTGAGGAAGAAGCTGCGCTTGCCGTCAAGCTCCCATTCCTGCCGATGACCCTCGACGCTCTCGCAGACCGCACTGGCATCGAGGAGGCCAAGCTGAAACCAATGGTCGAGAGGATGGCGAAAAAGGGAATAGTGTTCGTCCAACTCGGGGGTGACGAACCGATGTATCGGCTTCTGCCAACGGTCGTTGGCTTCAGCGAGACCCCATTCTGGCCGGGTAAACGCACTCCTCACACCGAAAAACTCGCGGTCCTTTGGAGAAAGTATGCGAAGGACGCCTTCTACCACGAGGTTGGCGGCCTTTCAGAAATGCCGATGGTTCGAGTTATTCCGGTCCAGCAGTCGCTCTCAGACGACCGCAAAGTCTCCACGTATGAAAAGCTCGCTGAGAAAGTGAAGGAGACTTCTTATCAGGCCGTGGCGCATTGCCCCTGTCGAATCATGAGGGAGTATTCGGGAGACGGAAAATGCGAGCATTCGACGGAAAACTGCCTGCATTTTAACAGTCTTGGCCGCTACATGGTTGCCAACGGGATGGCGCGCGAAATCACGGTTGACGAAACGCTGAACATCTTAAAAAAATCCAACGAAGAAGGGCTCGTCCACATAACCGGCAATCATCAGGCTGAGGTTGACACTATCTGCAATTGCTGCGCCGATGCCTGCATATTCTTGACTGGCCTTCTCGCGATGGGCGAAAAGAATATGTTTGCGCGGTCGAATTTCGTATCACAGATAAATCAGGATACCTGCGCCGAATGCGGCACGTGCGCCGAGCGATGCCCGGTCAAGGCGATCTCGCTTGATGACGGTCCCGCCCGCGTTGACGCCTCCAAATGCATAGGCTGCGGAGTATGCCACCCGACTTGTCCGTCGGAATCGGTTTCGTTGGTCGCAAGGCCGGAATCAGAGCAGTTGCCGATCCTCCCGCCGGGCGAAATGGTGATGAAAGTGATGGCCGAGAAAGGGCGCGAGTTTAGATTCTGAGGAGAAAGATATGACTACGGAGAATTGGAAATCCACTGCCTGCATTATGTGCGGAAACAATTGCGGCATAGAGGTGCTGGTTGAGAAGGACCAGATCATGAAAGTCCGCGCAGACAAGAAGAACCCGTTCAGCAAAGGTTATGTTTGCAGCAAATCACTTGCCGTGGGCCGCTACCAGAACCATAATCAACGGGTCCTTTCGCCATTAAGGCGGCGGCCCGATGGAACATTCGAGGAGATTGATTGGGATACCGCCACAGCGGAAATCGCTGACAAACTTAAGGGGATAATCGCCAAGCATGGCGGCAAAAGCGTTGCCTTCATGGGGGGCGGAGGACAAGCGAATCATTTGGACGTCCCCTACGCCATGTTCTTTCTGAAGGCGCTCGGAACAAAATACCTGTACAACGCGCTCGCGCAAGAATACACGCAGAAGTATTGGATCAATGGGCATATGTTCGGTAGCCAGAACCTCGACTTCCATGCCGACGAGCATCGATGCGACGTGTTCCTCATTATTGGCAGCAATCCTTGGATGAGCCACGGGATGCAGCGCGCGCGGTTGGTCATTGGCGAAATAGCGAAAGACCCGAATCGCAAGCTCATCGTCGTCGACCCTCGCCGTCACGAGACCGCCGAGAAGGCCGACATATATCTACAGATAAAACCCGGGACCGACACCTACTTCTTGCTTGCGCTTATCGACGTGATTGTGCGCGAAAACCTGTGCGATGACGGATATCTCGCGAAACATACCACCGGCTGGGCCGAAGTGAAATGGTTGGCCGATCTCGTCACGCCCGAGAAAGCGGCGCAACTATGCGATCTGAAAGCTGAGCAAATTCGTGAAGTTGCCCGCATTTTCGCGAAGGCGAAGAAAGCTGCTACCCGCATCGACCTGGGCATCTACCACAACATACGAATGTTCGAGAATGTGTATCTTGAGCGCGTCCTTCTCGCATTAACGGGCAATCTCGGCGTGCCCGGCGGAGTCACATTCCCGGAATCGTTCATGGCGCTCGATCTGCCGGAAGGCCCGGAGGAAAAATGGAAGACGCGCGTCGTGGGAATCGAGCAAATTCGCGGTATGTTTCCGCCGAACGCCCTACCCGAGGAGATACTGACTCCGGGCGAAGACCGCATCCGCGCCGTCTTCGTGGAAGGATCGAACCCGCTACGCTCGTATGCCGACTCCAAGAAATTCGAGGAGGCGTTCAAAGCCCTTGACCTTCTTGTTGTGGTTGAGCCGGCCATGAGCGAGGCTGCTCGCCTTGCGCATTATGTCCTGCCAGCCAAGTGTGGCTACGAAAAATTCGAAGCTTCCTTTTTCCCAAAAGGGTTCCCCGGGGTCTACTATCATCTGAGACAGCCCGTCGTCAATGGCCCTGAACTCGCAAAGCAGGAATGCGAGATATTTATGTCGATTCTGGAGAAGATGGGCGTAGATTTGTCCGGTCTGCTACCGTTCGCGATGCTCAAACAGGCGCAGCAAGAGAGCAAGGAGCCGCCCGTTCTCTCGCTGGTAGGAGCTTTTTGCATGATGTTTGCCATGAAACATCGCGATGCGCTGATAAAGAATGGCATCATCACCGGAGAGGGTGACGACACTTCGGAACTGTTTCAAGCGATACTCCAGCATCCAGAGGGACTCTACCTCTGCGACACGTTGGATGAAAATAATCTGGACAACCTTAAAACGCCCGATCAGAAAATCCATCTGGCGATTCCGATGGTTTTGGATTTACTCCGAAAATTACCGATTCCAGAAAGAATCGACCTCGATGAGGACGCAAGGTTCCCCTTTATCCTGCAGACCGGCGAGCGCACAAACTACACCGCCAACACGATTCAGCGCGACAGCGACTGGCGCTCGGCCCAACTCCCGACCAACTACCTTCGTATGAGCCGGAAAGACGCTGAGCGGCTCGAGGTGGCTGAGGGCGAGACTGTCAAGTTAGTCACCGAGCGGTCAGTGGTCTCGATTCCGGTGAAGGTCACCGATGATATCTATCCGGGAAACATGTCGATTCCGCACGGGTTCGGATTGCTTCATACGAACAAGAAGACGGGGAAGCTCGAACAGATTGGCGTTAATGTCAATGAACTTATCGCCGCCGAACATCGTGATCCTTTCACCGGTATCCCTCTGCACAAATACATCAGGTGCCGGGTCGAGAAACACTAATGTACCGTCTCATAAATAGCTTGACGCGCTGTGAAGGGGACTGTCCCAAGATTTACGGGCGCTTTGCGCCGTAGAATCGGGACTGTTCCCGAAGCTCAAATGCAAAGAGGCGTTTGAGACATTACACTGGTTAACCGTACACTGTAAACCGCGAACTGTTTTGTGAAGGAGGGCTTTCTTATGAACAACGATGTTTACGAGCGGCTGGCGCAGAAGCTTGACGCGCTTCCCAACGGATTCCCCCGCACCAAAAGCGGAATCGAGCTGAGGGTTCTCAAGAAAATCTTCACTCAAGTCGAGGCTGAGATCGCATGCGCCCTGAAGCTCCTTCCGGAGGCGCCGGAGGAAATAGCCGAACGTCTCGGACGAGATTCAAAGGCTCTTGGAGAAACACTCGAGAAGATGGTTTCCCAAGGCCAGATCGGCGGAGTAGGTCCGCTCGGAGCGAGAAGGTACCACGTTTTGCCATACGTCGTAGGCGTCTATGAGTTCCAGCTTGGACGCATGGATAAGGAACTCGCGGAACTGATGGAAGAGTACATCGCGGAGGGATTCCTTACGGGGATAGGCAACAGCAGTCCTGCCTTCATGCATACAATCCCCATCGAACAGGCAATCGACGCGCAGTTGGAGGTTCATCCATATGAGAGCGTCCGACAACTGATGAATCAAGCGAAGGTGTTTCTGACGCACGATTGCATTTGCCGGAAGGAACAAGGCTTGATCGGCAAACCGTGCACCAAGCCCACGGGCAATTGTATCTCGATGTCAATGGATGAGCATGCATTCGATGTCAATTACAACGGACGCGTTGTGAGCCGCGAAGAGGCCGAGCGTATTATGAAGGAAGCCGAAGACGCTGGCCTCGTGCATGCGACTATGACCATCACAGATGAAACCTATCATTTCTGCAACTGCTGCGCGTGCTGTTGCGGCCTCTTGCGCGGCGTAAGCAAATTCAACGCGCCCGGAATGCTCACAAAGTCCAATTACTGGGCCGCGATCGATCCCGACACGTGCGCCGCCTGCGGCACGTGCGCGAACGAACGGTGTCCCATGGGCGCAATATCAGAGAAGGACAGCTACTACGAAGTGGACCAAAAGAGGTGTATCGGATGCGGCGTATGCGCGGCCACGTGTCCGACGGAATCCATCTCGCTCGTCCGCAAGCCGGCCGACCAATGCATCCAGCCGCCGCCAAACATGGTTTCCTGGATGATGGAACGAAGCATGAACACAGGAAAACCACTGGATAAGTTTATGTAACGAGCTGGGGCGAAATCTCCGCTTAGCTCTATTGATGGGGAATTCCCCACCCCCTTTGTCAGAGGGGGAAGGCGCCTTCCCCCTTTGACAAAGGGGGATTGAGGGGGATTTTTCAAATAGGGACTACACGCAATAAAATGGGCCACATGGCTTCAGCGAAAATCGGGACACGATGTGGCATCGTGTCCCCGATTTTCTCGCACCACTGCTTTTCGCAAAGTCGAACCTTCTGTTCGCCCGTGTTTGCGTCATTTCTGACAACCGCCGAAAATGGATTCCTACCATGACAAAAAGGCGGCAGAGAATCCGCGCGGATGTAACCTGAAACTTGAAACCTGAAACCTAAAACCTTTTCTTAAGGCGCCTTCGGAATAAATTCCGCCGGCCTTACCTCATCGAAATGAATGGCGTCTGACGGGCAAACCACGCTGCATAGCCCGCAACCGACGCATTTCTCGCCGTCTACCGTTGCCTTCGGTTCGTCATTCCCGTTCTGGACGCTTATCGCGCCGAAGTAACATCGGTCAATGCACGATTCGCAGCCGACGCACGAATCTTGGTCAACCACGGCCTGGAACCTCGAGGGCGAAACGAACTTCGTGCCCTGCTCGATCATGTAGCGCAGCCCGATACAGCAGTCAGAACAACAGTTGCAGATATAGTGGTCGATGTGGTCAGTGTTTATGGTGACATGGACAAGACCTGCTTCCTCGGCCTTGCGAATAATGTCCATCGCCTCTTTCTTATCAATCTCCCTACCCGTGCCTCGCGTGATCGCATAGTCGGCGGCGCGGTTGATCTGGATGCAGACTTCCACCGGCAATCCGCATTTCCCGTCGACAACCCGACACGTGCATTTCGTAACGGCGATCCGTTTTGCGCTTTCGACGATCTCCTTCACGTTCTCGTAATGCAATATCTGATTCTTGGCGTCGAGCGAGGCGGCCACCGGAATAATCCGTGTTGGCGGGCCGGGCAGCATCGACTCGATGATCTTCACCGTTGGGCCCCATTCCTTGTCCGTGAACTCCTTCCAAAGATTATGGAATTCCTTCGTTGCCTCGGGCCACAAAATGGTCGCGTCGTGAAACTGGACGATGTCCCGGCACATGCGATACTTGCCGGAGCTTCCCGATACAAAGGCCAATCCCTTATGGAACATGACATCGAGCGATTTCTTGACGTCGTCCGCTGACCTCCCCGTCGCAGCGGCTAGTTCCTCGGCTGTCCCTGGCATTGAGAGAAGCAGCTTTGCCTCTTTTTCATCCGCCACCATGCTGAAGAGTTTCTTGATGGTCTCCGAGTGGCCCATCATCAACTTGTCAGCCAGTTCCTGATACACGTTCGTGTCACTCATACCATACCTCCCCATATTTTCAGTTTCTGGTTTCAGGTTTCAGGTGAACCTTCTTAACATTCCGCATTCGTCACTTATCATTCATCATTTCTTATGCGTTCGGTCCTTCTTATCATTCCCCGCGCAGAGCGTGTCCCCGTCCCGATGCAGGCAGGATTCCAGTCCTCTTTGTATTCATCATTCATCACTCATCATTCATCATTGCGAGTCGGGCTCCCCTATTTCTGTTTTCCGTCAAGAAGCTGCGAGAGGGCTTGCTCCACAGCGTTTACGTCCACCACGGTATTCTTGCAGGGGCCGTTCGGGCGCTCATTGAGGATGCCCCAGAGAGGCAGCGGCATCGCTTCACGTATGCCCGAGATCATGTCCCGTTCACATGCCACCGCGATCACGAACTTTGGCCTGCGGTCATATACCGCGCGGCGCGCCGCTGAACCGCCGCCGACGACTCTCATCGAAACGCCGTATCGGTCTCCGATCTCCATGAGCTGCGGAATGCTGCACTTTCCGCATGCTTTGCAGTTGTGGATGTCGGCTGTTAGCCGGTTCGGACATTCCCAATCCTGCAAGCAGTGTGGAAACACAAGGAGGACATCCTCTGGCCTGTATTTCTTTGCAGACGTCGTAATGATACGATTGTTCCTGTCGATGAATTGATCATCAATTTTCTCTCCCTCCATGCCCATCATGGTTCCCGCCGTCCGGCAGACAGGATAGAGAAAATTCATAAAGAAATTGCGTCTGCGCGATGTCTCATCGCCGTATAGTTTTGGTTTCTTAGCCATTTATCCATCACATCCCACACGTATCAGTTTCCGCCACACCTGACATTGCCTCCACACTTGTCATTCCCGCGAAGCCTGTCCTCGACCTGATCGGGGAGCGGGAATCCATTTTCCTTCTTCCTTCTTCTTCAAAATCTGCGTGTATCTGCGGTTAAGAATGCTTCTCGTCGTTTCTTCTTCTTTTCCCCAAAGTCCGTGGAATCCGTGAAATGTCGTTTCCATTGTTTTGGCTTCTCTTGCCTTGCGCTTACGCTATTTCCACAAGCTTAATCTCAAATGACAAGTTCTTTCCTGCCAGCGGATGATTGGCGTCCAATGTAAGCTCGGACTCGGAAACTCCCGTCACGACAACCCGCATGACCTCGCCGTTAGGGCTCCGCATCTGCAGAACCTGGTCTATCTTAAGTTCCAAATTGGGAGGTAGGTGATCGCGTTGCACCTTTACGACCATCTCCTCAAAACGTGGTCCATATGCATTTTCAGCAAGAATAGCCGTTGTCTTCGATTGGCCGATTTCCATTCCAACCACCGCTTCATCAAATCCCGCTATCACTTCGCCTTCGCCTACCTGGAACTCGAGCGGCTCCCGGCCGGTCGAAGAATCAAATACAGTGCCATCTTCCAGCTTGCCAGTGTAATGAACCTTTACGGTATCGCCCTTCTTTGCTGCGGCCATTCCGGTCTCCTCTCATTGCTCCATGCCCAAGAAAAAGAGGCTGAACCGCAGAGGGCGCAGAGGAACGCCGATGAAAGCGTAGTAATGCCATCCTCCTCCACCACCCCTCCTTCCGCGGTTTCCTTTTCGCCGTTTTCCCTTTTTCCCCCAAAAGCTTTCGCGTTTTCGGCCAATCCAGCTTACCACAAACCGTCACGGTTTGGCGAGAAAAAAAAGGCAATGGTGAAGCTGGAACCGCCGAAGAACGCCGATGAACGCGGGTGCGCTTATCGGGGATTCCGGATTGCACACTTCGGATTATTATCTACTGGGATAGAGACAAAATGGTCTCGTCGATCACTGCCAGAAGCTCTTTGTGTGTCTCGATCTTCATCTGATGGATCATGTTCCTATCCTTCTTTAGGGGCCTGGCAAAAGCGAGGACTTCGTTCATAAGGTCATCGAGGCGGCACGCCTTCATTATGATGTGGTGCTCTTCGCACTCTTGAGCAGTAAGTCTTTTGGCGGTGTACTGCATTTCTTCAAACTTATGCATCGGGAGCGCGCGCTTTGAGATGGCCGTGAAGACAGGCCCCAACGGGATACCGATGTCTACTTCGGGGAGACAGAGCCAGCCTCTGTCCGAACGCATAAACCGGAAGTCATGTGTGAACGATAGAAAGGCGCCTCCAGCGAAGGCATGTCCGGTGATTGCCGCTATTGTTATCATGGGATAGGTCAGCAAGCGCTTCAGAAAGCCATACATCGTCACTAAGAATTTATCGCGCAGTTGCGGACCTTCTTCTGCGATTGCAGGCCCCAACCAGTCCAAATCTATGCCGTTCGACCATATCTTTTCATGCGCGGATTTCACGACGAGCACAGTGGCGTCGGTATCAGCCTCTATCTTATCCAGTATCTCCGAGAAACCCTTGAAGAACGGAAAGTTGAACCGATTTTCTCCACTGTTCATGGTCACCACGGCTATGTGTTCGTCCATCTCGTACTCGAATGTCGCCATTGTTCATCCTCTCGATCTTGATTTCATGGATCTGCTAAATGAGTAAACGCGCCCCCTTGTTTCTGGACAGGATTCACAAGATTCGCAGGATTCTTTTGCTCAATTTACACAAGATTTACAGGATTCACAGGATTGTTTCCCATCTTGTCAATCTTGTCAATCATGTCCAATGAATTGTTTCTTAGACAGGATTCACACGATATTTTCTCCGATCTTGTCCATCTTGTCAATCATTCTTATCCACAGATTCATCCCGCGAGGCGCGGGAATGACAGGAAGAGAGACTATTCGTTCGTGATATTCGTTCCATTCGTGATTAAATAGAAACCGGAGTTTCTTCTTTGGTTGCGGCCTTTGCCGCGCTGGACTACTCATAATTCGAAATCTTGAATTCGTGTCCCATGGTTCCATGCTTCTTCTTTTCCTTGGTGACTTGGCGCCTTTGTGGTGAAAGTGTTTGGTTGCGGCTACGCCGCTCTGCGATCCTGCGCGACATGGGTCTGCGACCCCTCGGCGGTTCTGCTTCTTCTTTGGCGTCCTTTGCGCCTCGGGCCTGCGATCCTTTGCGGTGAAAAGAGCTGTTTTGGACACCACTATTTTCGGGTTTTGGAATCCGGATTGCAAAGAAGATGCGAAATTCTGTATAATAACGCCCAGTTTTCGCGAGGAAGCTGCGTGCGCATAAAAAAGAAAGTGAGGAGACGCAATGGCGAGAATAAACTTTGGCGGGACAATGGAGAAGGTGGTTACAAGGGGTGAGTTCCCTCTTTCCAAAGCGAGAAGCATTCTCAAGAAAGAGACCGTGGCCGTGCTCGGATACGGCATCCAAGGGCCGGCGCAGGCGCTCAACATGCGGGACAACGGCATCAACGTTATCGTGGGCCAGTGGCCCGGCGACAAAGTCTATTGGAACAAAGCGATCGCAGATGGCTGGGTCCCTGCCAAAACGCTCTTCTCTCTCGAAGAGGCTACCGAGTGCGGAACTATTGTTCAGTTCTTGATATCGGATGCCGGTCAAATGGCGCAATGGCCGAGAATAAAGCAATACCTTAAGAAAGGTGATGCTCTCTATTTTTCGCACGGGTTCTCGATTGTGTATAAGAAGCAGACCGGCGTGATACCCCCGAAGAACGTCGATGTGATTATGGTGGCGCCAAAGGGCTCCGGCACCACGGTGCGTCGTAACTTCCTTGCAGGCACCGGCATCAACAGCAGCTATGCGGTTCATCAGGATGCCACTGGCCGGGCCGAGGAGAGGACTATCGCGCTCGGAATCGCCATCGGCTCCGGCTACCTCTTCCCCACCACTTTCCAGAAGGAGGTCTATAGCGACCTCACAGGAGAGCGCGGCGTGCTGATGGGGGCGCTGGCGGGAATCATGGAGGCGCAGTACAACTGCCTGCGGAAACACGGCCACAGCCCGAGCGAAGCGTTCAACGAAACAGTTGAGGAACTCACGCAAAGTCTCATCCGCCTTGTCGGAGAGAACGGCATGGACTGGATGTACGCAAATTGCAGCACGACCGCCCAGCGCGGCGCGCTCGATTGGCGGCACGACTTCCGCAAGGCGGTCAAGCCCGTGTTCGACCGGCTCTACAAGAGCGTCGCGTCGGGCGAGCAGACGGCGATCGTTCTCAAAGCCAACAGCGCTCCGGATTACAAAAAGAAGTTGGACAAAGAGCTGTCGGAGATGCGGAATTCAGAGATGTGGCGCGCCGGCGCAGCAGTCCGCTCTCTGCGACCGGAACGATGGGCGGAAGGGAAGAAAACCGCAGGGAAGAAGAAGTAACTCTTATTGCGGATTTCGGATTGCGGATTGCTGCTACGAAAACGGCTTTCCTCACCGCAAAGACGCAAAGTTCGCAAAGGGGATTTGAGAAAATCGGGGACACGATGCGGCATCGTGTCCCCGATTTTCTAGCAGACATTTTCTGACCTTCGACTTTCGACCTGCGACTTTTGACTTATGATGAGCGTTCCGTTCTGGCGCCGAATATCAGTGCCGAAATCGTGTGAAGCGCGAATCATCCTGTCCATCACGAAGTCGGATTCCTCTCGGTAGGCCCGATTGACCTGAAAATGGCTTATCTTAGTTGGAATAAGCGTCAGGTTCCAGCCCGTCTTCTCCCAATCCAACACGAAGAGAAATGAGAGGTCATTCCGCTCGAATCTGTCGACCGCATAGTCATCGATAAAATCGCCTGTGCTATAGAAAACCGGCCTATTTCGGTAAATCTCGACGCCTTGCGGGGTATGGTTGGAATGGCCCCAATAGACGTCGCACCCCAACTCAATAAGCTCGCGCGCCAGCGCTTGTATAGCCCGCGACGGCGGCCCCCAATTCGGTCCTACGTGCGCACTGACAATGAGGATATCCGCCCGGCCCCGCGCTTTCTTAACTGCGTTTTCCACCTTCGACCGACAACGTTCGCCAAGGCCGGCTGCGTCATAATCGACATAAAAGACTCCGGCCTCCGAGCCTCTGGCCTCCCACGACGGTTCGTTGTCGGTTATCGAAATGATCGCAAGCCTCTCGTTCCTAACTTCAAGAATTGCCGGTTCCTGCGCTTCGGTTTCATTTCTTCCTGCGCCCGAGCGAGCGATCGCAGCCGTATCGAGCAGGTCGAGACACTCCTCCAGCGCCTGCGCCCCATAGTCGAGCGTGTGATTATTGGCGAGAGAGACGTAATCAACATTTGCGGCCTTCAATATCTCGACCGCACGCGGATGCGCGCGAAAATGGAATACCTTTGTGAAAGGATTCCACGGCTCGCCCGAGGCGGCGATAACACACTCCAAATTAGTAAGACGCGCGTCCGCGTCGTGCAACAGCGGCAGGCAATCGCCCCACACATAGGCCGACGAGATATTCGGATTCTCAATGATATGTTCACTGACGAGCCTTCCCAGCATGACGTCGCCAGTGATCGCGAGTTTCATCGTTCTCCTCGCTGTTCTCCAAAACGGTTTTTCACACCAAAGAAGGTTGCCGACCCAAGGCGCGAAGCACGCAAAGATAGCCCCAATCCCAAGCTGTCCATCATTAAATAATGCCACGATTCCAAAGGGGTAGAAACGACGGAGGGCACAGCGCGGCGGAGCCGCAACCAAACAAAAATAGAAAAAGCAACGCGGGAACCCACAGATGCACACAGATGGACACTGATTTTGGGAAAAAAAACGAAGAAGAAAAAGAAGAAGCGTTCGCAACCGCAGATGCACGCAGATAAACGATGATTTGGAGAAAAGAAGAAAAAAACATCACGACAAGAATTCACGATTTTGAGCGTTAGTAGTACGGAGCACACGGAGAAAAGCTTTTATATCCACAGATTTTCACGGATTCTCGCGGATTAATGTAAAAGACAAGTTGCACTAGCAAACCCCTTCAACGTCATCCCATAAAGTCCTTGCTGGCTGCGCTTTGCGCACTTCCCTTTCATCTTTCGCCAGTCTTTTTCACACGCTTTGGCTTTTAGTCTTGCGCTTCGCGGGGTCCCTTGCGCCTTTTCGTATCTTGCTTTTTGACTCGAAACTTGCAACCTGTAAACTCGAAACTCCGCGCCTTGCGCGGCGATTATTTTCAGTAACCAACCCATTAATTGAAGGTCATACACCTTTGATGAATTTCTTTCTTGACAAACATTCCGGCCTGTGGTATATAGATGCGCACAAGGCTTCAGGCTTCCGCAACCGCCCCAACTAAACGATAAGGTCACTCGAATGCGGACA
>CAYVDS010000087.1:0-19891 GCA_964450145.1 uncultured bacterium | reverse complement strand
CGCGCCAACTCTACATGTGGTCGTCTTCGTTCTTGCAAAGCTGCTACTATTTCGATGGCCTGCTCCGCAGCCCCTTCAAGGTTATCAAGCGAATTCGACAGAGACGAAAGGCGAAGAAGGAGAAGGTCGCCGAAAAGCGGAAGATACAGGAAGCGTACCGGCAGGCTTTCGGAACCGAGTATACAAAGAAGTACGGGCGGCCGCTCGGGTGGGTCTTCCTGACGTCCGCTTTTGAAAAAATCTCATATCCGATTGTCCTCCTGTTGATGTTGGTCTTTCAGTTGTGGACGCCCCTCGCAATTACCATCATTGCAGAGACGTTCCTCGCGCTGACCATTCTGACAATTGTCGCAAAAGGCCGTAGACTAGAATACCTTTTGAAGGGTATCGCCATATCGCCGATTCGCTATCTGCCAATACTTTTTGACCTTGTGACCATTGTCCGTTTTTCACTCGACCTCTGGGTATTCAGGAACCGGATTTGGCGCAAATGAAAACAAAAAACTGTCTTGCCGCCGCACTCGTTTTACTCATCCTAAGCGTTTGTTTGCCATATGTATTCGCCGAGACTGCGCCGCCCCCTGAAGGCATGAAGGCCGAAATGGCCGGCGAATGGGACAAGGCGATCGAGGTTTACAAAGACGCTCTGAAGCAAGAACCGCAAAGAGTGGACCTCTGGCTGCGCATCGCGGACATCGAGGCCAGTCGCGGCAATCATAATGAGGCGGCAGCCGCCCTCAAGGCCGCTGCGGAACTTGTTCCCAATGACGCAAGTCTCCATTTTCGGTTGTCTCAGACCTATTCGGTCACGGGCCAGCCAGAGCTTGCGCTGTCGGCGGTCGAACGCGCGGTCGAAATCGAGCCCGAGAATCTCGAATATCTCAAGGCTCGCGCCGAAATCGCCAATTGGCTGGGTAAATCCGCGATTGCGGCCGACAGCTACGAGCGAATCCTATCTCTCTCGCCCAGGGACGACACCGCTCTCTTGAACTTCGCCCGGTCGAGCGCGTGGAGCGGCCGCCTCGACAAATCGGTCTGCGCTTACAAGGAATATATCGGGAAGCATCCGGAGGACAAAGAAGCACATCTCGAATACGCAAAGGCCGAAGCATGGAGGGGGAACTACTTCGCCTCGCTGAATATACTTGCCGACTATCGGGAGACATTTGGC
Source organism: uncultured bacterium (assembly GCA_964450145.1). Lineage (GTDB taxonomy): Bacteria > Abyssobacteria > SURF-5 > SURF-5 > SURF-5 > JACRIR01. Next base: position 18,720 of record CAYVDS010000087.1, on the reverse strand, counting down.
GAAACAAAGGAATACCGGCAGCAGAAAGCGCGGGTCCTCGCATGGGCTCGGCGGCCCAGGAAGGCGATGGAGATAATTACACCTCTTCTCGAGGAGGACCCCGACAATTATGAGGTCAACTATTCGCGCACCGTCGCGCTGCATTATTACAACCGGCCGAGTGAAGCCGTTGCGAGCATCGAGAAATTATCGCAATTGCAGCCCGACTCTAAAGAGACCGAGGATATCCGCCGGTTCGTAATGACCCCTCTCCGCTCGAATGTTTCTCTTTTTTCACAATTTTACTCTGATTCGGACGACTTGGACCGGTTCAGCAACGCCATCCGGGGAACATACGTGCTGAGGCCGGAAACGCGGCTTGAAGCTGGCGCGCAAACTGACTACTTGACCGCGGACAGAGGAAGCGGGTTGGAGGACGAGGACGGAAGCGAACATGCATGGCATCACCGGGGCTGGCTGGGGTTCGACCACCGGTTTTCGCCTGAAGTCGACGTGGACGGCTATCTTGGCGTCGCGGACGCCGAAGGCAAAACGAGGCCTACTTATGGAATCGGGCTCGATTATCAGCCGTTCGACGAGCTCTATCTGCGCGCTTACCGCGACTATGGTTTCTACGTAATCTCGCCGCGAAGCGTATCTTTGGGAATCAGACGCGGCGCAAACCGGCTACTTTCCGTGTGGGAGCCCGACCTGCTCCATACCGTTGTCGCCGAAATCGGTTACGATAGCTTTACTGACGACAACAACCGGTGGGGAGTAACCGTGGCCCCGTGCCGGTCAGTCCTTCGCTCGGAAAAGTTTAATGTCGATTTGGGCGTAAGGGGCGATTGGTACGGCTTCGAGGACGACCTCGACCACGGATACTACGACCCGGAACTGTACCAGAGCTATATGGTCACCGGATTCGGATATTGGAAGATCAGCGATGACGACGGCGTAAGCGTCGCTGTGGACATTGGCACGGTAAAAGACGACTCGATGGATGACTTCCGCGTTGGATGGGGGACAAACGTGGAAGGCACATTCGGGCTCTACCGCGACGTGATGCTTAAGGTAGGCGGGGGCACTGCCCAGAATTCCCGGCAGGAGGGCGGCGCTTTCAGGGCATACTCTGTCTACGCGGCATTGACTTTCCGCTTCTAACGGCTCAACCGCAAAGCAAAGAAACCCAAAGTTGTCTCAGAAGAAACCCTTAATTCGGGGACACCTTGCGGCAAGGTGTCCCCGAATTAAGGCATCCGCGCTTCATTCACAATTAACCGCACCGTAGCCGAGAGCTGTTGCTCAGAATCTCATCTTTGCAATTCTGCGTCTGGGGTCCGTGACCCTTTGCGGTTTGATTCTCCCTTTGCACACTCCCTCGTTCATCACGGGAAGATTTCTGGATTTTCTCTGCATATGCTACAATAGAGCCGAAGAGAAGGAGAGGACATGCTCGACCGCGATTCACATCAGTTCCGAGAGATTTTCGACGAAACCGAAATCCTCAGAAAGCCCACAACAGGCTTTGTGGCGGGGTATCACACGCTGCCATATATTCTGCTCGGGCGCTCCACCAAAACGACGGACAATGTAGTGGAGATACGGGGGAAAATCAGCGTATCTCCCAAGTTCGTCATCTCACCCGAGCACCTCGGTCCGACATATGGCGAATTGTTCGGAACCGACGGAATCGACGAGAGCATCGTTGGGCGCATCTTTGCGTTTCCGTATCTCAAGAAGCATCAGGCTTCTATCGAGTCCGAAGACCTTACCATCAAGAGCATCGAGAAGGGGCTTGAGTCCGCTCTTGCCTGTGTGTTCGATGAACTCGAACGCAGAGAAATAATCAACACCGGCGTGATCATCGCTCCCAACGTACGGTTCTATCCCGTCTCCCTCGAGAAATTCATTCTCAAAATCCTCGACAGAGAATTCGATTTGTAAGAGTGTTTAGAGTGTCTAAAGTGTCTAAAGTGAGCTAAAGTGCCTAAAGCGAATCTGTGCTCGCTTTCACCCCTTTGATAAAGGAGGGGCGGGGGGATTTTTCCACTGTGCCTTGCAACGAGGATTAGATACTCTCTTCTTGTAACCTCCCAAACACCTTTCCAATATTTCCCCACACCTTCTCCGCGTTTTCGGAGCGCACATACGTCCAGCCGCCCCCTTCGTAGCTCCATGCGGCTATGTTACGCACACCTTCTTCAAAGAAAATCTCGGCGGCCCGCATGACTTCGTCCTCGCGGCCCTCCTGAATCAAGAATGCCTGCACCCACATCTGGAGTTCACGGCCGAACTTCTCGCAAAGCGCTTTGGCTTTTCTGGTTGTCTCGCGGACGTAGTCCTCGAGCGGCAGGCCGTGTATTGCCCAATAGGGGTCCGTTCCAAAGATATCGAGCGAAGGAATTGAAGCGAGCGCGCTCCAGTTCGATATCCCGCGGCGCGGGTCTTCGTTCGGCAGCACGCAAAGCGCATTCTTGAGGCCGCATTTGTGCGCGTAGTCGCAGAGTTCGGAAAAGAAATCAGCGACTGTTTCTTCGCGGAACCTGATTGTTTCCGGGTCCATTCTCAGCGGCATGTCTCGGCCGTATTTCTCTTTGAAGAGTTTTTGGCACACGGGGCAGCGGCAGGCCCACTGGTTTTCCGGAGAGCCTGCCTCCCAGTCGGCCATATAGTAGTGCGGCTCGTCCCAAAAGGCCACGTCGGCGCCAGTGCCGGCCGCGGCCTCGGTCCAGATTTTCATGAATGACCGGAGCGCGGGGCTGTTCATGCAGGCGGCCGGGGCCGATTTGCCGTCGGCGAGTATTTGTCGGTCAGCAAGATTCTCTCCGATGAAACGCGAGAGGGCCTCGCCGCCGAACACTCCGGCGACACCCCACGGGTCGATGTAGACCTCCAGCCCCAAATCTTTCGATGCGCTGACGATGTCCCTCATTGTGCGGGTATAATATGCGAGGTCAGTTTCAGAAAAAGTGTGCACTACGAAATTGCAATGGTGCGCCGCCATATCTTTCAAGTCTTCGCGGGCATGTCGCAAATTCCGCACATCGTGATATGCAACCCCAGTCTTCATTATTTATACTCCTTCTTTTGCCAAATGATGGGTGATTTCTGTCCAAAACAGCATTTCTCACCGCGGAGGCGCAAAGGGCGCAGAGAAAGAATCAATAGAGGAGATATTTATATAAACTAAAGTAGCCTTTCCCCGGTGTTCTCCGTGTGTTCGGTAGTTAAGATGCCTCGTAATCCTTTCCTTCGCTCTATTTCTTCCCCGGATCCGAAGAATAAATTGTTTCGACGATTTCGTGCGCTTTGACGGCGACGCTGAAATCCGGCGCCGGAGCGATTCCTTTTTCCAGCGCATGCAGGAAATGATAGTCTTGCAGCCCCTGCATCGAGTGAAGCGAGCCGTATTTTGCGTCTTGCAGTCCTGCCGCCGCCAGATATCTCTGGAGCACTTGCTCGGCGGGAATCACGCAGGCGTCTTCGTCGGCTTTCTGGTATGTAACCGGACCAATGAAATCATCAGCGCTCGAAATGTAGCCGTTCTCACAAAATATCTCCATGTAGCGGTTCGACTCGCGGCGGAGGACGTTATGCCAGACGGACGCCAGTTGGCCGACGCATCCGCGCTCGAAGTCAAATTGCGCGGCGACCATGTCTTCGACATCCCTATGTCCGGCAAAGTTCTTGATCTTGCTCTGAACGCCGGCGATCTCGCCGAAAAGCCAGCGCAAGATATCAACGTCGTGGATGCTGTGCTCTATAAGCGCGCCGCCGCCGGACACGTCGACGTCTCCCCGCCACGTGCTTCCGTAAATGCCTTGAATCGGAAAATACTGATCGTCGCGAAAGATAACCGCCATTGGGCGCCCGAGAGAAGGGTCGGAAAGGAGTTGCCTGATCACATTATACACAGGAGAGAAACGCAGCACGAGTCCCACCTGATTTCTGACCCCCGCCCGTTCCACGGTCAACCGCATCTCGCGTGCTTCAGAAAGCGTGCGCGCCAGCGGTTTTTCGCAGAAGATGTTCAGGCCCCTTTTCGCTGCTGCGGCGACAAGTTCGGGATGAGATTTAGTGGGAGTGCAAATGAAAACGGTGTCTATCTTTCCTGAATTGATAAGTTCGATCGCGTCGCCGCAATGCTCTTTCGCTCCGAACGATTCGGCGATACCGCATGCTCGCTCAGCATCTGTGTCGCAAATCGAAACGAAATCAGCCGCAACCAACTGCTCACTAATGATTGTCTCGATCGCGTTCGCGTGCGCGACCCCAATGAATCCTGCGCCAACCAGTCCTACCCGAAGTCTTGGCATGGCCGTTTCCTCCGTGAGGAACTATTCTATCGTGCTAAAGGCGCTCATTCAAGAGGAATCATCGCGAGCGGAAAGGAAAATCGGGGACACGACACCGCATCGTATCCCCGAACTGGTGCTTGCTTGCATAAATCTGCGTTATATCGTTCATTTGAAAAATCCCCCCTCGAGACTGTCCCGTAATTGGCAAACGAGCGCAGGATTCTGTATTGCGGGACAGTCTCCCCTACCCCCCTTTTGTAAAGGGGGGAGCATCTGACTCTTATTGGCAAGTTAGCACACTTTCCCACCCATGGGCTCACATTATCCCCCCTTTGAGAAAGGGGGGATTTTTCCGCTGTCACCTGCAACGGAGATTTCTGCAATTATGCACTAGCGTCTGGCCTGGGCGGGTATTCCTCAAATACGACATATTCCTCTTGGTGGTAGACCCCGTAGTCGGAAAAACCCCAAAAAGGGTGTTGACCTGTCTGTTTTGCTCCAGAAAGTGTAATCGGACCATGCTCACATCGGCTGCCGTTTCGCGAAGAGTCTCGTAAGCTATGAATTGATAGCGACTTATAGCTCACATACAAAAGGTGACGGCTCTGGCAGGAATCTTGCTCTGGGTACTTAATGTTCTGAACAGAGGGTGGGTTTGACGTCGCGATAAGTTCGCCAGACCCAGGATGATTAAGAAAACGCGTGGCTCTCAAAGGCTCGTTCTACCGAACGACAGTGTTCTCATAAAGTAGATCGAAAGTGGGAGGAGGACGAGGCAATGCGAGCCATGACATGGGTGGTAGTTGGTCTTTGCGTGGTGGTGGCCACATACATGTACGTGATGGCCCTCTGTTACCTCTGCGATTTGCACGAGGAAAAGAAACGGGCAAAACACGAAGCAGAGGAGAAGAGGCGCAGACAGGAGTTGCAGCGCGCCTTCGAACAGGTGGAGATGCAGCGGAAGCACGATGTGGAACAGCGAAAACGCCTTGCCGAAGAGCGCAGACTGCGCGCGCAAGGCAGGACCGGATTCAAAGGAACCGGGACGAGCAGTGCTGTTCCTTCCTGAAGCTGAACAGTATCGCTGAAAGGAACATGTTGCATCCGAGGGTTAGAGATGATAAAATTATAGAAGGGAGAAAACCCAAGAGAAAAGGAGAGGCAAATCTCCATCTAGCGACTCTGAAATAGTTTGCGGGCAACCTTATAGGTGTGGGTGGACGGTGGGCGTCGGTTAACGGGGACGACCGGCGCCTATGCCCGCAAATAAATAGATTTCGGGAAAGATATTCCGCACCTCCTAAATAAAAAACGGGAGTCCCGCGTGCCAGTCGGAATACTTTCCCGAATTTTTTTGTCTGCACGCCAAACGCGCGTGGAAACGGGTCGCGGTTGCGGGACGAACTTAAGCCGCAAAGACGCAAAGAGCGCAAAGAAGAACGAAGCTTGGGTCCCCGAGTTCTGGAACTGCCGCGTAGTTCCGTAGGTGCCAATTTATTCGCAGAAGTTCGCGCGAAAATAGGCCAGAAATACTATGCGAATAAATTCGCGTCTACAAAGGCTTACGTCGATTCTCCAATTATGGGAATATCCCTTCTGAGATTGTCCCGTAGTTGGCGAATGGGGATGAAATTCCGTGGGTGCGAATTTATTCGCACGCTTTTTCAAGCCATCTTTGACACAATTGGCCGAATGAATTCGGCCCCACATAATTACGGGACAGCCTCTTCTGCCTCTTTTTCTCGTTCTTCTTTGCGCTCTTTGCGCCCCGGGTCCGTGACCCTTTGCGGTTTCATGTTTTCGGACTTCAAGGCTATTCTTTTTTCGTTTTGTCCCTTTCGCCTTTCGCCTACTTCGTTCGGCGAGACGTCCCGGAATAGCGTTTCGGTAATGTCTGGTACAGTCCCGTCGCGAATCTCCACAACTGCTCCTGCTCGGGCGTTACGTCACCGATGATCTTTCCGGGCACCCCCATGACCACTTTCTTCGCGGGAACCTGCATTCGAGGCGGGATCACGCACCCGCTGCCGATGATACAATTGTCGCCGATATCGGCGAAGTCTTGTATCACGGCGTTCATGCCGACAAGCACATGCTCGTGCAGAATCACGCCATGCAATACCGAACCGTGGCCGACATGGCTGTTCGGGCCTAGCACGACGGTGAAGTCAGGGCGCGCATGGATGATGCAATTATCCTGCACGTTTGAGCCGTCGCCGATTTCGATATTACACCAGTCGCCTCGGAGGCGCGCGCCCGGCCCGATAAAACAGTTCTTCCCGATCTTCACACCTCCGATGACGGTGGCCTCCGGGTGAATAAACGAGCCCTCGCCTATTTCGGGCGTTCTTCCCTCGAACTCATATATAGGCATGTGCCTTTCCTTTCACTGTCAAGAATCGAACGCAAGCATCAACCCGCAAAGGCGCAAAGAATCACAGGGAGAAACGGGGAAAAGGTCAAAAGGGAAAAGGGAATAACAGAAGCGAAAGAAGATTCTTCGCTTTGCTCAGAATGACAGATCTTATTTCCTTTTCGCCTTCTCCCATCGGTTCTCCCTTTCGCCTTCTCCCATCGGTTCTCCCTTTCGCCTTTTCCCTTTCGTCTTTCGCCTAAGTTAGCTTATGCTCTTCGCCCGGATTGAGCGCCACCACTTTGACGCCCGGCGCTTTTTCTTTCGCGAGTCTCACGAACTCGGCCGCGTCCGGCTCGAGTATCGGGAACGTCTGAAAATGCATCGGGATTACCGCTTTTGGTTTGAGCAGCGTGAGGGCGTGCGCCGCCTGGAATGAATCCATCGTGAAAACGCTGCCGACGGGCAAAAGCGCAAGGTCGAGTTTGTACATATCGCCGATGGTAGCCATCGTTGCGAATATACCCGTGTCGCCCGAGTGGTAGATGCTCTTCCCGTTCTCGAGTCTGATGACGAAGCCGCACGGGCTGCCGCTTGCCGAAGAATGGAACGCCTGCGTCATGGTGACTTTTATCCCGCCGAGGTCGGCTGTGCCGCCGATGTTCATCCCGTAGCCGCCATTGACAACCTGTTCCTGTGGAACGCCGAAGTCGTTCTGCAGTTTGGCCATCGTCTCGACCAGCCCAATGACCGTCGCCTTCGTGCTCTGAGCAATGTCGACCGCGTTTCCCATGTGGTCGAAATGGTCATGCGTGATCAGGATATAGTCGATGTTCTTCACATCTGAGAGTTGCGTGGAGCATGACGGATTGCCCTCGAACCATGGGTCGATGAGTATGTTCTTACCGCCTGCGCTCGTTATCTGAAAATTCGCGTGCCCATGCCACTTGACAATAACATCACCCATACTGCACCTCCGTGTTCTTTTGAGCTTTCGACCGACCGCGCCGCATGGTCAACTGTGAAAGAAAGAGAGTGGTCATTACGAAACCGAAAGCAATCTCTTTCTTTCCCTTTCGTCTTGTCGTCTTTCCACTTCCTTAGGAGCGCCGGATCACCCTTTTAGCGTGACTAATTGTGAAAGGAAGGGTTTATCGGCAAAGGTCATTGCGAGCGGAGCGAAGCAATCTCTCTTTTTTGGTTTTTCCCCTTTCGCCTTTGACCTTTCGCCTTTCGCCTTCCTTAGGAGCCGAATGACGATACGCGGGGAATCTTTGAGCAGCACTATCGAACGACGGGCGCAATTATAACAAAGAGGGATGATGATTTCAAAAACACCTTTACAGCCACTTCTTTATATCTTCGGCGAATCGCGAGTATAGCCACGCCATCGCAACCAGGCAAAGACCGAGCGTGATGAAGGCGAGCGTCTTGTATGCATCGGAGAGATGGCGGGTGTCGACAATGAAAACGCGAACGAGGCACAGCGTGAAAACCACGAGCGCCGTTCGGCGATAGCTCGATGACCGCAGCGCAAATCCGAGTCCGATAAGCGTCGCTCCGATGAGAGACCAGCCAGCCGTCGTCCACCGTGTCCCGAGCAATGCCGAATGATATATCGCTGTCATGATGACCGCTGTGGCCGCGACGATAAGCACAAAGCGGGCCTCCTGAGTGATCGCATAGCGCCGTCTCTTCTGTCCACCTTTTCCGACCCGATCATCGTTGGCAAATCTCATCTCAACCTCGAGCCCTCCGCCCGCAACCAGAAGGCGCTCGAATATGACAGCTTCGGCAAAAAAAACGACGACAGGAACTAACATATTGTCCGGGAAATCGTACAACTCGAAGAATCGTGTGAAACCGATGCCGTGAGCTAGCAAGATAAGCGCGAAAGAAACCAGCGCGCCTTTCCTCATGCCCATCGGGCTCGTAATCAAATACAGGACAACGGCGCAGACCGAAACACCCGCGATCGACCACGGAAAAGAAACGCGGTGGTACAGAAAACCGGTCAGAAAGAGGAGACCGAGCGTGTATTGGACATACGTCAGGATTCCGGACACGTCCCGGCCCAAAGAAGATAAGGTCTTCTCCCTCGCGGTCAACGCGAAGTCTTGAACCCATGCGATGGCAAGCGTGATAACGATAACCCAGACCGCCGCTAAAGCGCGGTCCATTACATAGATTGCGTGATAGCGATCGAGGAATGAGAGATAGCAGAACAGCAGAACCATCATGCCACTCAGATAAAACGTTCGGCTCCTGCGAAGGCCTGCGGCCGCAACAACAACAGCGCTCCACAGGATAAGCCATACGGACTCGGTGGCCGCGGTTTTCGTCATCGATCCGGTAGCGATAACGATAAGAAGGGAAGCTGCAACGGCCGCCACCACACTCACAACAGCAAAAACGTGCGGGGTTTCGTCTTTTATTTTCTCGAGACTGGCTTTCACGCGATCCATATGCACATAGATGAGAGCGATAGATGCTATCCATGCGAGATAGAGGGGTAAATGCTCCTGCCCGTTTTCAAGATAAACGAAAGCTGTGGCAACAGGGCATAGGAGTGCTAGATAATTGATGAGCGATCCTTCAATGATTTTCTGCGCGTCGCGCATGCGCCATCTCATAACTGCTGAAGCGGCGGAACAAGCGATCAGTCCCGCTGTTGCGACCCACCATTGAAACCAAAAGGTAAACTCGCTCTGCCCGCGGGCGATGAATAACACAAAAGAGGCGAGCCCTCCCTGAAGAAACAGATACCCCATGAGCAGGGGAATGCTTCTCCTTAAAAGGCCGATAAGCATGAAGCCGGCAATAAGAAGAGAAAGCGCCAGTGCGGTATCGTGGTCGGGGAAGTACCTTATGCATTGGCTAGTAAGAATGACGGCGCCGCCCGCTGCGTGGAGATGGGCAAGATACGGGGCGACACGCGAATAGAATGCGTCGAAAATCTCGACTAAGGGCTTCGAGATCGGGCCTTGTTCGGCGCCTCCGAGCCATTCGATCCGCGCCTCCTTCCCATACCAGATTTCCTCGAGGGACGCCTTCACAAAATACACCGCTGCCGTCATCAAGCCGCCCACGAAGTATGGGAGCGTCGATTCCTGTCCGCGTATGTAATACCAGTAGTGTCCGAAATTGACGGCAAGCAGTATCTGTGCGAGCAGGTGAAACACCCATATGCGAGTGTGATGCGCCGCCAGCAGCAGGAGAAGCGCTTCGGTCGCCAACACGAGGTTCAGCGTCAAAGCGTCGAAGGCGCTGAAGAAGCCGATCGTCAATAAGATGGTCCCGACGGCAGGATAGAAGAAATGATCCTTATCGCCGAAATATCTGTGTGCGAGGCCGACTACCCCTTGAACTGCCGCCAGTGCGAAGAAGAACCAGTGGATTTCCGACAAATAGATATCGGTCTTGATGTAGAAGAAGGACACCAATGAGATATAGAGAGCAAGATTAGCGGGCCCCAGAGTTCTTCCTATCACTTTCTGCGCCTTTGAGAAGGCCCCTTCGCCTCTGACCCTCATTCTGCGCCACCAAATAATGTCGGACGCCTCGAAAATAAAATAGTAAGACGAGAGGAATGAAATATTGATCCAAAAAGCCTGCTCCGGCGTGGTTTCCACCTTCTGGACGGCCACCCAGAGCGCATGTGAGAAATAAGCCGCTATGACGGCGAAGAGCGATAGCGGAAGCCAGTCGTGCCTGAGAAACAAGAAAACCGCGGCGGCGGAGAGAAAGACTATGACCGTGAGCGAGAAGGCATCGGCGTCGCCGGCTGCTACAAAGGCTGACGCATGACCGAGGAAAATTGCGAGGCCTGCTGTTGGCTGTGATTTCCAATGTTCGGCAAATACGAGAATGGCGAGCACGCCGGCGGACATCCACGCGAGAGCGCCTGCCAGAGGTACGCAGCGCATCGGCGGAACAAAGTGCGAGGCGAATGACACGAAGAAGCCTAATGAAAGGCCACCCGCCATTACGGGCCTCGCGAAACTCTGAAGCCTTCGCTCGAACACCCTGCCGACAGCAAAGACACCCCATGCGCCCGTATATGCGAGGATGACTTTAGCCGCCGGCCCCAGCATCGGGCTTATCAGACGCGCAAAGAACGCGATTCCGATGGCAAGCAAGAGCAGCCCGATTCGAAGCGCCCATGTCCCTCCCACCAAAGCCTCGAAAGTTGGCTTCGCTCCGGTAGCGTCGGGCTTGATCTTCGAACGAGCCGCGTAGTCGGATGAAACCCGAGCGGCTTCCTCTTTCGCCTCCGGTTTTTCCTCAGGCGGCTTGGGAAGCCATCTCGGCGGAGGTTCCGGCTTGGCCTTGCCCGGAGTCGTTACGGCGGGTTCTCCTTTTCCCACAGGGCGAAGAGCCAATCCCAGAAACTCTTCGAGCTTGGAGCTCTGAGGGGGAACGACCTTTTCAAAGGGGGGAGGGACCGGAATTTCTGGCGGCGCTTTGGGTTTTACCTCTGGTTCAGGCTTTCTCGCCGCCTCCGCCGACTTGCCTAGCGCCTCACCTTCCTCGCGACCGAGTGACGAGATTTCTTTGAGCTGCTGGGTCAGACGCCGAATTGTGTCTTCAAGAAACTTGAGGCGGCCGCGAATGTCCTGAACTTGATTGCGCAGATCGATGATGAACCATGCAGCAACGACGAGAAGCGCGAGAAGAAGCAACCACATAGCCCCTCCTAAGAAACTGGCGATTGTTTCCCTTAATTCAGGGACACCTTGCGGCAAGGTGTCCCCGAATTAAGGGGCGTTTCTTGCACAATTAACCCTGCGCAGCGGGGTCAGGCGCTCCTAAGGAAGGCGAAAGGCGAAAGGTCAAAGGCGAAGGGGAAAAGCAAAAAGAATAAAGATTGCTTCCCTCCGCTCGCAATGACTCCGCGCGCTTCGCGCGGCCTCCTTTCGCCTCCCCTACGGATACTGCTTCGGTGTCTGGCTGACGCCGAGCATTTCGCGGGCCTGAGCCGGCGTCGCCACCTCGCGATTCAACTCATGCACCAGCCGCACGGCCCGCTCCACCAACTGGGCGTTGCTCTTTGCTTTCTCGCCCTTGCGAAAATATACGTTGTCCTCGAGGCCGACCCGCAAATGGCCGCCCATGATGAGGCTGAGCGTGATGATGGGCAGCTCAAGCGAGCCCGTGCCGATGGCCGAGAACATCGAATTCGGCGGCATATTCGCGATCATGTCCATCGCCGACATGACTGTGGGAGGGCTGCACGCGCCGTCCTGCCCGAACACGAGCTGGCACCAATACGGCGGGTCTATGAGCCCTTGCTTGATGAGGTTATCAACGAACCACCAACTCTGACTGTTGAACACCTCCAGCTCAGGCTTGATCTTGCTCTTTTTCGTTGCGCGGGCGAACTTCTCGGTCTTGGTGTAGCCGAGCATATCAACGCCCTCATACTGGAGCGTCTTTTCATCAACGATGGTAAGGCCGCGTCCCTTCAGGAACTCGATAGTGCTCTCGTCCGGGTCAGACAGCGGAAACGGCGATTTCACCTTCATGCGCATGTAGAGCATGCCCACATCGAGCGAAGCCACCTCGGGGTTGCAGCCGGCAAAGAACTTGTCGATAACCTCTTCACTATCTTCCTTGAACAAACCAGAGCACGTGTTGTTGACGATGAGGTCCGGGCACCGCTCGCGGATGAGATGATTCGCCTTATAGAAATCCTCGGCGTTGCTCGAGTTGGTCGCATAGTTCATGTTGGGATCACGCGCGTGGATATGCACCATGGCCGCGCCCGCTTTATAGGCCTCGTAAGCGGAATCTGCTTGCTCCTCGGGCGTCTCGGGCAGATTCGGATTCGCTGCTTTTCCGTGTACTCCGCCGGTTATCGCGCACGTGATAATTACCGGCGGCCACTTCGAGAAATGTTCGCGCCACTCTCGATTATCGGTGAATCTCCAGCATGTGTCTCCAACTGTGAGCGCCATCTTTGTTCCTCCTCAAAGTGAGAGCATATAGGGGTCGCACGGAAATCATCATACTCGACGCGGTGTCGTATTTCAAGAGAGACGGCTTCTTGCCAAAGACAAGGCCTCTTTGCAGAGTTGATAAAGGAGGTTTAACCATGTCCAACACAACGAAAATGATTCTTATGCTGTGCGCGCTCTTGGCGCTTGTCGCGCAAGGATGTCAGAAGGCGGGCATAGCTCAGTATGGGGTGAAAACTGAAATGACTAACGAGAGCAAAACTACACAAATAGCGACATTCGCTGGCGGCTGTTTCTGGTGCGTGGAATCCGACTTCGAGAAGCTGCCGGGTGTGGCAAAGGTCATATCCGGGTATACCGGCGGTCAGAAGGATAATCCTACTTATAACTCGTCGGGTGCAACGGGTCACCTCGAATCCGTGCAGGTCTATTATGACCCATCCATGATTACTTACGAAGAATTGCTTGACTTTCTCTGGAGGCATATTGACCCGACGGACGCGGGTGGCCAGTTTGTTGACCGCGGTCAGCAATATCGGAGCGCGATCTTCTACCACGACGAAGAGCAGAAACGGCTGGCGGAGAAATCGAAGGAGGCGCTCGGCAAATCCGGAAAGTTCAGCAAGCCGATTGCCACCGAGATTCTTCCGTTCACCATATTCTTCGAAGCCGAAGAGTATCATCAGGATTACCACAAAACCCACTCTTTGAAGTACAAATTCTACAGGCACGGGTCGGGCCGCGATCAGTTCCTGACCGAAGTCTGGGGGAAGGAGACGGAAACAATGGCTCACGCGGCGGGAAAAGGCTATCAAAAGCCCGATGACGCAGCATTGAAGAAGAGGCTATCTCCTCTGCAGTACAAGGTGACCCAAAGAGAGGGAACCGAACCCGCCTTCGAGAATGAATACTGGAACAATAAGAAGGACGGGATCTACGTCGATATCGTCTCCGGCGAGCCTCTGTTCAGCTCGCTCGACAAATACGATTCAGGCACGGGATGGCCAAGCTTCTCCAAACCGCTCGAGTCTGGCAACATTGTCGAGAGGGAGGACAGAAGCCGTTTTGTGAAACGCATCGAGGTGAGAAGCAAACACGCCGATTCGCATCTCGGCCACGTGTTCCGAGACGGGCCGCCGCCGACAGGGTTACGGTATTGCATGAACTCGGCAGCATTGAGGTTTGTTCCGAAGGAGAATTTGGACAAAGAGGGTTACAGCCAGTACGCAGGCCTGTTCGACGGCAAGTGAGAAAAATCGGATAAGAAAAATCGGGGACACCATGCCGCATGGTGTCCCCGATTTTTCTGGACCCCGCATCATGTCCCCGATTATTCCAGAAGCCTGAAGCCGTTTTCATAGAAAACTTTGCGATAAAAGGTTTCTCCCAAGTTCATGGTCTTCAAAGCGCGAATCTCCGTTTCCCAATCGAAAATGAGGTTGGGGAAGTCGGACCCGTACACGATACGGTCCTCATGGCGCAGCAGGTCATCGGGCGTCAGCTTGTAGTGGTGGGATTCGACTGGCCAAAAAGCGAACGCAGTGTCGAGGCACACACCGGGGAACTCCGCCAGGAGTTCGAGAAACTGCGGTATCTCGAGCTCGCCCATATGCGGCACGTTCACTTTCAATTCCGGATACCGGTTCATAAGTTTGCGAAAATGGGCAATCCCCACGAACTCGTTTCCTATCGGACCGGTGCCGACGTGCATCAGAATTCGTTTGCCGGCCGCGATAACCGCTTCGTAAAGCGGAAATAGTCTCTCGTCCTGCGGACAGAACCGCTGCACCAGCAGTTGCAGCTTGAATCCCAACACGCGAGGGTGTTGCAACAACCGCGCGGCATCTTCAATATAGTCGGTGTCTTCGGGATGAAAGGCCGCGAAGCAATAGAGGTCCGGCTCTCGCTCCAGAAGCTCGAGATTCCACGAATTCAGCGTCGCAGCGACTCCGGCCTTGTGCGCGTAATTCGAATACACGATCTTCTCGACGCCTCTTTCCTTCAGAAATTCGATGGCCTGCGTCGTATAGATCCTGTACTTGACATCCCATTGGTAGTTGACCGCAAAGGCCTTCCAGATCGCGTCGAAAAGTTTATCGGGAAAAAGGTGCACGTGAAAATCTATGATAGGAAAAGTAAACGGCTTCTCTGTCACGCCATGCTCCATTCATTTCATAGTGAACCTATCGAACCTCAGCGGCGCAAGGTCGATGTCTTGATACCGTTCAAGGTTACGATCGATAATCATGGAGGCCAGAATTCTCCCGGTCATGGGCGCATGCATCACGCCGTGGCCGCTGAAGCCGACCGCGAGGTAAAAGCCCGAGAGACCGGGAACCGGGCCGAGGATGGCCGTGTGGTCCGGCGTCATGCTGCGCAATCCGGCCCAACCCCTGACAATTTGGATTGAATTCATTATCGGGATTCTGCGTATCGCCCGCTCGGCCAGTGTCTCCGCGCTGCTCCAGTCGAGAGTCAGGTCCATTGTGGGGCATTCCTGTAATTCCGCGACACTCATAATAAGGCGTCCGCTCTCCGGCCTGAAGTAGAACGGCGGCGTCTTATCGAAGTAAAAGGGAGCGTCCCTCCCGATTATGTCCGTGGATGCCGTCACAAATATCTGGCGTTTGAACGGAACGACCGGCAAATTACGCACGCCGGCAAGAGATGCAACCATCGCAGCTCGAGGCCCTGCTGCATCAATGACGGTCTCTGTTTCGATTGTCCCGTCCGGCGTGTTCACGCCGCCGACGCGATCACCCTTTACCTCGATGCCGGTTGCCGGTGTCCCGGTGAGAATCTTGACCCCTGACTTTGCGGCTTTTGCGGCATATCCCTGGATCATCCCGTACGGATCAAAATAACCGTCATTCGGCGTGTAGATTGCCCCCAACAGATCGTCGACCACTATGTCGGGGAAGAAATCGCTCAACTGCTCCGGTTCGAGCAAGCGCGCGTCCACGCCCATGCGCGTAAGCTCTTCAACGAGACTCTCGATCGCTATAAGGTCTTCGCGCGTGCCCGCAGTTTGAATGCAGCCGTTGCGCCGGAAATCGACCTTTGTCTCGAACCTTTCCTCGAACTGAAGCAACTCGCGCATGCTCTTCTGGCTTAGTTGCAGGTTAACCTCCTCGGGCAGATGATGATAGATGACCCCTGCGCTTGCTGCGGATGTGCCCATTCCCAGAAGCGGTTCTTTCTCGAGCAATACGCTATTCCTGAGTCCGCCCTCGGCGAGGTGGTGTGCCACGCTTGCGCCCACGATCCCGCCACCAATGATGACCGCGTCTGCCGTTTGTGTCATACTGCTACCTCAAATCCTGGCGTCAGTTCCGGGGTATCAAAGAATGTTTGCAGGTGCGAATTGATTCGCACGCTTTTCTCCGGTGAACTCCCTCATCTCGGCGTGCCTTTGCACGCTTGCGGGTGCGAATTCATTCGCACGCTTTTCAGCACATGACTTCTGCTCTTACTCTGTTTCGCTGAGCCTCACAATCATACCCGCTTATCACGCGAACAGTCAAAACCGTCTTGCGCTTGCCGCGAGTCGAATGAAATCGAAACGTGCCCGACGATGATGAACGATGAATGCAAGGAATGAAGTGAGTTAAAATTCTGGGCCGAAAGGTGAAGGGTGAAATCGACCGTTATGATATAATAATTTCTTGTGTTGAGTCGTCTCCGATTGACGGACGGCCCTCCGACATGTTTCCGAACCCGAACAAACACAATGAAAATCACGCGCGAAACGTTCACTCACCGCAAGAAAGGCGAATGGTCTGCGCTTTTCCTCAATGCCCGGTTCTTCAGCATTGCCACGATAGTCGTGTTTGCATTGATCTTCTGGTGGGCGCGTGTCGAACACACCGACGCGAAAGAGCAGATTCCCGCGGGCTCAAACATGGACATGTACGTATACCACTTGCCCATGTACGAGTACGGGTTCGGCCAGTTGAAAGCGGGCAAGATTCCACTGTGGAATCCCTATACTAACTGTGGGATGCCGTTTCTCGCAGTGTACCAGATTGGTGTGTTCTATCCGCTTAATTTCCTGCATTGGTTTCTGCGGACCGACCTCGCTTTCAGTCTGACGTATCTCATGCATTTCATATTGGCGGGCATTTTCATGTACCTTTGGGCGCGGCGGCTCGGCTGTTCTCACACGGCGGCCGCTTTCGCCGGAACGGCGTATATGCTCTGCCCGTTCGTTTGCTATCCTCTCGAGTGGCCGCATTACATCATCAGCCATCCGTGGATACCCATTATCTTCCTTCTTGTCAACCTGACGTTCTCGATGTCTCGCTGGACCGATGCCGTCCTCCTGGGCGCGGCCGTCGGATGCCAATTCCTGGCCGGTTACGCCGACTGCTTCATATACACGCTTTGTGGAGCTTTCGCATATCTCGTGTTCTTGACTATTCTCAAGCTTATCAGGAGAGAGGATGAGCCCCACTTTTTCGGGCGCTCTTTCGGATTTGCGGTGCTCGGACTCACGGCCATACCTGCGTTGGTTACGGCGGCCCATTGGCTGCCCATGTTGGGATTGTGGTCGCTGAGCGCCCGGCCGCCAACGGGACTGTCACGCGAAGCGATTCTCATCGGTGGTTCTCTCTATCCTTCGACGTTTCTCGCGGCGCTTGTGAATCCCGATTCTTTCAAATGGGCGCAGTACACACTGTACCCTGGCCTAGTAACGCTTGTAATGGCGGTCTTCGCGTTCGCGAATTGGAAAAGATGGCGCGAGCTCGTGTTCTTTTCGCTCCTCGCTGTGCTTGCGACGCTCGTGGCGTTTGGCACGCATACCCCGCTGTTCGAGCTCTACCTCTATCTTCCCATGGGGACATGGTTCCGCTTGCCGAACCGCTGGCTCATACTCACCGCCTTTTCCGTGGCCACGTTGGCCGGCATCGGCTGCGGCCATCTGGCGGACGACGTTCTCTCCAAGCCGAAGCCGCTCAAGAGCGCTCCCGCTCGTTACGCCGTCTTCGTCGCCATATGCATCGCGTTTCTCATCGTGATACCGAAGAGCGGCGCCATATTTGTTTTCTTTCTACTTGTTGGCTGCCTTCTCGGCGCGAGTGGCAGGGCGGGCGCGATCGTCGGGTTTTTGGCTGCTCTCCTTGTCGGTCTCGACCTCATGCTCTACATATCCGACCCCGTGACGTATCCGTGGATAACCCGGAGAGTTTTCCACGACTTGAAACAAGAGGGGGCGTTCTTGCAAAAAAAAGTCGGTCTCGACCGCGCGCACGTGTTTCACAGGAACCGCGACTGGAAGAACTTCCTTGCCCCCGCCAATTACGGACTCACCGAGAGAATTCGCGAAACAGGCGGATATGAGCCGCTCTCTCTCCAGAGATACTCCGAGTTCTGCGCTTATATGGATACAGGCGCTGAACCTTCATATGAAAAGCCGTTCACCGGCTCGCCCCATTGGACCATTGAAAGCGTAAATCCGCAAATGCTGAACTTGCTCGGAGCTCGATATATTGTCGACGATCCGGGACGCGATCTCTACCTCGAGAGTCAGCCGCTGCAGCGTATACCCAAGGGTTTCAACTTGCGGCGAGTATTCTCAGGCAAACTCACCATATACGAAAACCCGGCTGCGCTTCCGCGGGCGTTTTATATCAGGAATGTCGAAGTGGCATCCGCAAAACATGTGGCCCTCAAGCGACTTGCAGACCCTTCATTCGACTACCGGAAAGCAGCGGTTTTCGAGGAAGAGCCGGAGCCCATCGCCACTTCGGAAGCCCCAGCTAAATCGTTTCCCCCCGAGTTGATTGTGAAATCGAGGTCCGAGAGCGAAACCGACATCATCGTGGACGTGCCCGGGGCGGGATTCGTCATCTTGAACGACATGTACGCGCCGGGATGGCAGGCGAAAGTGGATGGGAACCGCTCGAAGATATATCGGGCCAACTATCTGTTCATGGCCATCCCCGTGGGCGCGGGGAAACATGCGATTGAACTGGCGTACAGGCCGCTCGGATTCCGAGTGGGGCGGTGGATAAGCCTTCTCGCCGTTGTTTTGTTTTCGCTGTCGCTGGCCTTTGATTACGCTCGCAGACGCGCAAAGCAAATGGCCCCGTGGGAAAGCGAGTCCGGCAAATCCGGGCCGTCCCTTGAA
>CAYVDS010000086.1:0-19930 GCA_964450145.1 uncultured bacterium | reverse complement strand
AAATGGCGGGGTTTGATTCGACCCTAAGTGGCTGGTTTTAAGTGACCGCTGACATGCACAAGATTGACCGAAGGGTCGAAAGTCAAAAGTCGAAGGTCCAAAGTCAGCAAAATAGAAAGGGGCAAAACAAACCGAAGGCGTCATCCCATGTCAAGCGCAATTCTGATCTTTCTTGCGCCGTATTTCTACGGTCATTCCCTGATTTCGAGTTTTGCGGGGCCGGAGGTGTCGAAGGAGATTATGGTCTTCTGAGAGTCGGCGGTCCATGTGAGGTCTGAGATATCACCTGTGTATTCTATGCCCTTGATGTCGCGCAGTCCGTGGAATACTATGCGATATCTTTTTGTTGAAAGCGAGATATGCATGTGGATGCGGCTGACAGTGCGTGATTCTTCAAGATCGGTTTGTCCAGATTCTTCGCTTCGCTCAGAATGACAGCTTGATGCGTCGGCGACTCGCGATGCCTCGAATTTGACTTCTTCATTCCCGTCGAACAAAGTGAAGTCCCCCCTCTGCTTCAGGTAGACGTGGACCTCGAACTCGTCCCAAGGATGCGCTTCAACGTATTGCATCTCTTTGCACAGAGGGAGAACGGAATCTTCTCGCACAAAGATCGGAATGCTGTCGAGCGGGACGACCAGCTTGAGGAAGACCGGGCCAGTGTGGTTGGTTCCCGTCCAGAAATCGGTCCACTCGCCCGGTGGAAGATAAACCGTTCTTTCTCCCGTCTCGTTGAAGACGGGCGCAATCAGTAGCTTACGCCCCAACAGATACTCGAGGTCCTCATGCGGCGCGTGCGGATCGTCCGGAAATTCCAGATAGAGCGGCCTCATTACGGGCATACCCGTTCGACTGGCTTCGTAAGCATACGAATAGATGTAAGGAATCAGTCGCGATCTGAGCAGCGCAAACTTGCGAACTATGTTGACCGCTTCTTCGCCGAACTCCCACGGCTCGCGCGGACTCCGCCCGTGGAACCGCGCGACCGGACTCAGCAATCCGAACTGCGCCCAACGAATATAGAGAGTCGGCGATGGCGGCACGTCCGCGATGCTTCCGGGCGCAACAAATCCGCCGATGTCGTGACTCCACAAAGCACCTCCGGAAAGGGAATAACTCAGCCCGCCCTTGAGCGCGGCTGCCATGCCAGAGAACGTTGACTGTGAGTCGCCCGCCCACTGAATCGGATACCTCTGCGAGCCGGCAGTTCCCGAGCGGCCAAAGACGATGGCCTCTCCATTAACCTCTCGAATTACGTCGTGAACGGTCTTGTTATAGAGGAGCGGATAGATGTTGTGCATCTCGAGGCCAGTCTTCCCGTCGTGGAAGACTGCACTTTCCGGAACGCCCTCGCCGTAATCGGTCTTGAAGGCCGCCACACCTTGCCGCATGAGCCTGCGGTGCGCTTTCTTGACCCATTCGACCGCCTGCGGATTTGTGTAGTCGATGAGTCCCATATCGGAGCATATCGGATGATCGGGTTCGGCGACCGAGCCATCCGGATTCTTCACGAGATAGCCGTTTTGTTCGCCTTCTTTGCCGAAGGCGCTATCGAGCGGCACGTACGGGTTCTCCCACAGGCACACGCGCACGTTTTTCCGCCGGAGCTCACGCAGGAATCCTTCAGGGTCAGGAAAGTCCACGGTATTCCACTCGAACTCGCAGCCGGGTCTCCGCCGCGTGGGCCAGTCCTTGAGCCATGCGGGATCAATGTTGACGACATCGAGTGGAATGCCGAGCGAGCGCATCCGCTCAACCACTGCCTCGATTGTCTTACGCTCGAAATACCAGCACCTCGACATCCAGAGACCGAACGCCCATTTCGGCGGAACAGGTGGTCTGCCCGTGAGCCATGTATACCCCGAAAGAATCTCGGCGGGTGTCTTGCCGAATATCAGGAAATAGTCCATCAGAGGAGAATCAACCCACACGCTCCCGGCCACGGCCGAATACGACCCGAGCTCGAAGATGCTCTTCGCGCCATTGTTCAAGAAAAACCCATACCCGCGCGAGCTCATGAAGAACGGAACGCTTATGTACGAAAGCTCCGTTGTGTTCGTGCCGAATGTATCCGAGCACCACATCACCGCGCGGCTGCCGTGTTTGTCGAAACTCATGCCTTTGGGGCCGAGCCCGAAGAGATGCTCGCCTGGTTCGAGCGAAAAGTTCTCGTATACCCCGATGCTTCCATCCCCTCCCTCAGAAAAGCCCGTCGGATACGTCACGGGGATCACAAATGCCTTGTCGCGTGTTTCCTGCTGAAAGAGAACGGCGCCGGACAAATCGGTGACCGACATTTGCCATGGTGACTTGTTCACGCGAACGGTCATATTTCGAGCGCTAGAGGAGTATGACTGCGCGTCCTCGCGGAGGTCAAAGGGAGGCGGGTCGAATTTCTGCGCCACAACAAAAGGAGTCTCGTGTGCGATGCTGCCGCCCGCTGCGTTATAGCGGACGCGGATGATATTCGGGATGATTACCGAAATCGTCACCGGCATAGGGCGGCCGTTTTCGAGGATTCCGCCGAAGACGATGTTTGCACCATCCTCTCGCGCCGAGCCACAGGCTTCAAGACAGTGATATGCCCGGTCAGCATGGGCGAAAATCGGCGTGCTGTTAGGTTGAAAATCCGGCATGGGTTCCTTTATCCGCAGACTTTGCTGATTTTCACGGATTTAGAGATTCTTCGCTCCGCTCAGAATGACGGCAAAAGCTTAAAACGGCGTCTGTATAATGCACGGGTGTCTGCCGTTCTTTTCGCTCTTTGCGCCTTTGCGGTTGCAGAAAGCTGCCTTGGACAGCAATGCGGTTAAGTCACTTCTCTCGCGAAAATTCCAACAGCGTGACAGAATGCGCGGGGAACGAATACGTGAATGCGTCCGAGGCGTTAGACAAAGGCTTCTGCACGGTTTTCACATTATCGGGCTCGACAAAAGAATTCTCTGCCTCTGCGGCCCGACCATTTATCTCATATATCGCTGCATGCCGGCGCGGGCGGAAACCGCCGAGGTGGATCTCGGTTGCAACGGCCTCTTCCTTGTGCCGATTGATGACAGCCAGGACCAATTGGTTGGCATCTGCGTCCGTCGTTGCGGACACATCGAGGTAAGGGACCGTCTCGAATGGGAGACCTTCCCCGGTAGATGTCAGCTCACTGAATATTTTGGTTTGATACATTGGCGAATCGACGAACGCATCGAGAGCAACCTCCAGAGAGTGGTCGCGATAGAGCTTCAGCGGATGGTATATTGCCTGAAGGAACATGCCCCGTTCGTTCGTGACGATTGGGGCGATCACGTTCACCATCTGAGCAAGGTTTGCGAGCGTCACGGTGGTACAGTTGCGGTGCATCACATTAAGGAACCCCGCAACGACCAGTGTGTCTGCGAGATTATAACGTTCCTCGAGCTCCGAGCCGAAGGTGCGGTACCACACGTTCCACTCATCCATCGCAATCTCTGTTCGAGGCACTTTCTTTTCAGCGAGCGCGACCGTGATTGTGGCGTTGAAAAGGTCGATCTGTTTCTGCGCAACAAGAGGCGCCGCCACATTGTTGTAATAGTCGGAGTTGCCGACATAAATGTGAAGGGCGATATAATCGGCGTAGCCGGCAAGTTTTTCAAGAACTTGAAGATTCCATGACGGCGGGTTCGTATCGCCGAGAGCGCCGACCGCAATCAGTTTGATTGACGGGTCCACCCATCGCATCATCTTCGCTGCCTCGACTGCGATTTTCGCGTAATCCTCGGCGTTCTTAGCGCAAATCTGCCAGAACCCACCCATCTCGTTTCCGAGGCCCCAAAATTTCACATTGTACGGGTCGGAATGCCCATTGGCACGCCTACAATTCGCATAGTATGAATCATCGGTCCCATTGCAGTACTCGACCCATGCGGCCGCCTCTTCGGGCGTTCCCGTCCCCAAGTTGACGCACAGGAACGGTTCTGTGCCTATGGCGCGACAGTACTCGATGAATTCGTCGGTTCCAAACCGATTCGACTCGACCGTGCCCCATGCCAGTTCTTTGCGCCGCGGACGTTTATCTTTCGGGCCAACACCGTCGAGCCAATGATAGCCGGAGACGAAGTTGCCTCCAGGATAGCGCAAGTTCGGGATGCGGAGCGACTTCATCGCTTCGAGCACATCCTTGCGAAAGCCGCGATCGTCGGACAACGGCGAGTTTTCCTCATACATCCCACAATAAATGCACCGGCCGAGATGTTCGATAAACCCACCGTAAATGTTGGGATTGATAGCGCCGATTCTGCGATCAGTGTCCACTTTTATCCGTGCCATCTTCGTTCCTCCCCTTGGTCTCCGAAGGATATTGGCGCAGATTCTAACAGAAGCGTCACCACCCGTCAACCACTCTTAATTCGGGGACATGATGTCCGGCCTACGGCGGGATGTCCCCGAATCAAGCGAAACAGTCTGCTCCTAAGAAAGAGGGCAAAGGCATAATGTACAAGGTAGAAGGGAGATTTTTCGCTTCGCTCCCAGGGAAGGCGAAAGGTCAAAGGCGAAAGGGGAAAAGCAAAGAAGAAAAAGAGATTGCTTCGCTCCGCTCGCAATGACAAGTTGTGTGATTGCTTTCTCATACAATTAATCGCGCCGTGGCGTGGTAGGCTGCTCAGAGTGACGGATTTGGCAGAGTTGTCAGTCGGAATATTGTTTCGGCAACACGCCCTTTGCTTTTGACATCACCCTATTCCGCTTCTATAATAACCCGCGCGGGAACAGAAAACTGCGCTAGCCTGAAGATGGTTGACGCTGTCTGGTTGCGGTTAGGCCGCGCCAGAGGAGATGTCTTGAAGAACCAAACGAAACCGAAGCGTGCCGCCATATTTGTCCCTGTCCTGTTGACTGTGCTTTATTTGGCGCTGAGCCCTTTCAGCGTCACGGACGGCGGCGGATCGTGGCTGGATATAGATTACGGCCTGTTAGTCAATAATGGCCGCAGAGTCCTGGGCGGAGAATTGTTGTACAGGGACGTCTGGAGTATGTATGGGCCGGCGGAAGACCATTTCATCGCCTTCCTTTACATGATGTTCGGTGAAAGCCTGAGGACGCTGCGAATGGCCTTGGCCGTAACGGGCGCCATAACGGCCTATCTCTGCTTTCGTTTCGTTCTTAAATTGACGTCTATTCCCTTTGCGTTGGCTTTATCAGCCTTTCTCCTTCTCGTGGGACCGCTTTGCGTAAATTACCCATACCCGAGTTGGTTCTGCGCTCCCCTCGGGCTGTCTATGGTGTTGTTCCAACACGTAGGATGGAAGAAACAATCCCTCGTGTATTATGCGCTCGCAGGCGTTGCGGCAGGGGTGATCTTCTCTTTTAAGCAGAACTGGGGAATGTTCGCTCTGCTCGCTCTCTTCGCAACCCACTCGTTTGCCTCGTTGATGCACGAGAATGGCCGCGATACAACAGAGAAAGTTCCAACAGCCCCATTTCTGTGCGCCATTTGGATTGCGTTTCCCATTCTATCTCTCATCCTTATTGGCAAGCATTTCTCGATCGCCAACTTTGTCGTCTTCTGCCTTCCGGCAATCCAGGTTTCGCTTTGGGGCGTTATGCTGCTTAAGACACGCTCGCGGGAGGGGCATAAGGCGCGAGGATTCTGGCTTCCCGCAGTTACCTTCTCCGTCGGTTTCGCCGCAGTGGTCTTGCCGTGGGTTGTCTTTTTTATGGCGAAGCTCGGGCTCGGAGGCTTTTACGACTGTTTGCTGCGGTCCCCTAGAATCTTCGTTAATTTGTTCTATTACCCGCTTCGGAAGACATCTCCAGTGGCGCCGATGCTTGTTGCGTTGGGCGCCGCTCAGGGAGTGATGATTCTGGGGGGGAAAATGCCAGCTTTATTCAAAAAAGTTTTCATCGCCATTTGGTGTGTATTCTCACTTTTCTTGATATGGGAGACGGGTTTGCTAGTAAGAGACGGCTTGTTCACCAGACAGGTAAGCATGTACAACGAGCGTGCTTTTGCAATCGCCTGTTATTTCCCCCTTGCGGCGCACCTGGGTTTCGGATTCTTGATCCTGAAAGACATCCGCGATTCTCGAATCGCTGACCGAAATCGGCTTCACCTGTCATTGTCGTTATGGATATATTCGGTGGCCACTTTCTTGAACCTCTATCCACTAATAGAAATCTACCATCTGATTTGGATCATGCCGCCGATCGCCTTGCTGGGAGCGGTCTTCTTGCACCGATCGATCGGGTTCTGGAACGCCGATGCAGTCTATTGGCGGAAGATTCCGGCATACTGCCTTGCTATGATTGTTCCGATCTTCTTCGCTTTATTCTTTTGCCTTCCCATCTTCAGGTTCTTCGTGGAAGTCGATGTCAATCCTCTCAGGGCGCGGTTGAATGAGTTCTCCGACATTGGAACCCGGCGTGGAGGCGTTTTAATGCCCAAGCGAAGGGCTGATTCGATTAGGGCCGTCGTAAACTTCGTCGAAGCAAACACCGAACGCGAGGACTATGTGCTCGATATGACCGGCTCGTTGTTCAATTTTCTTGCCGACCGTCGCAATCCGACGAGATGGGGAATCTTCTACCGGGGGCTCCTGTCACCGAACGACGTCCAACGGATCACATATGATCTCGATGCGACGAGGCCTAGGGCGATTGTAAACTCGACGTGGGGGGAATATACTTTTTACAATTTCTACCGAGGACTTTATTGGCATTTCTACTCAAACTACGAACCCACCCAGACCTTCCTCGAGTATCAAGTCATGCTCCGGCGCGAGACGAATAGGGGTCAGCCCCACACACTTGACAAGAAAATACCAAACGAATAGGTGTCAAGAGTTTGACATTGTCAAGTGGGTACGGCGCTTGCCCAAATGTTTCGGTTAGAAGAAAAATGGATTCCCGCCTTCGCGGGAATGATAAAAAAAAGAATTCCAGGGATATCATGCTCCATCCGGCCAGGAAATTCATCGAAATTGGTTTGGGCAACGGGCCGTGCAGGCCTGACCCCTTGGCCACCCTCAGGCGACAGCGTCTCCGCTCTTTGAGAACAATGCCCTGAGGTAAAGCGCCGCCATCACAACCCAAACGACGAAGACTATGGCGAGCGCGAGCAGAACGGCGTGTGAATCGATATGCTTCAAGAAATAGAGGTCAGTCTTCGAGAGGCTCGTTATTGCGCCGAGATATCGCGTCTGAAGTATCACCGGACATGCTTGGGGCAAGTATTGCATGAACAATTCCATGGAATCGCCGCCAAGATGTTTCAGCATTTCCACATACCCGTAGACCGGAAGCACCAGTGTCGCGACCAATTGAACATAGAAGCCCAGAAGGCACAGGGTTATTACGGATATCTTCCCGAATGCGCGCAATCTCGAGAAATCCTCTATCAGATAGGTGAATGGAATTAACATGAATCCTGTCACCGGGACAAGGAATCGCGGTCCCCACGAGTAACCGCCCCACCAATCGCCGAACTTCGAATGTATCAGCAAGTAGACCAGTGCAATCGAAAAACAAAGCATAGCGGGTTTCCGGCGTTCTTTCAAGAATCTGGGCCAGACAACCAGTGCGCCGAGCAGGGGAGGAGAAAACACGAAGATGCTGTCTCCCGGGCTCAAAAGGAAGCCGTATATGCCGGCAAATATCGGATAAGAGAAACCGGTCCGGGTTTCCTGATAAAGAGCATTGGGCGCAGTTTTGAAAAGATGCAGTCTGCTCTGAATGAATGAGCCGTATATCAGGCTATCGTACCATTTTACCCACAACACTGCCGCGCATCCGAATGCCACCAGTGTCCAGAGCCTGACATCCGCCACCGTTCTAAGCCTCAAGTTATCCTTTATTCCACCCACCTCAAACACAAAATAGAGGAAGACGAGCCTGAATACAACGGCGGCCACATAATTGTTGGCGGTGGCAAGCGCGAGAAAGAACCCGCTGGCTATTCCGGGCAACGGCTTTTCACGACTGCTGGAAAGCGCGAGGAAAACAGCAGTTAGCAGCAACAGACTTGTAAGCGGCTCGCTCAAGAACGTTCTGCAATAGGGCAACAAAATCGTGCACAGCCCGAAGACGAAGGTGCTTAGCAGGCTCGATCGGACTTTGTAATTCATGCGGAGGCAAATGCGAAAGAAGACGACGCAATTCAGCGCGCCTATGATTGGATTAAAGAAGGAAACGAAAAGCCGACCCGCTTGTTCCTTGGCGATGAGCCCGTCGCTAACCGTCAACCCGCCCAACGCGAAGAGAGGAACCGCAAGCACGGATTGAAGGATTGGCCATGGGATGTAAGAGGATGTTCCGTTGGGTCTGGTAACGGTCAGGTCTCTCTCAAAGGCAATGGTCTTCGTTAACCCGTACCGCCCCATTTCGTCGACTGCATAGAATTCCCCCCGGCAAATGAGAAGGTAAAGTGAAAGGAAGAAGCCGAATATGATAAGGTCAAACTTCAGCGGGATGCGTCTGTTTTCCATGCACTCCCTCTTATCCGCGGATTTCGTGGGCTTTCACTAACTAAGGGCACATCTCTGCCCTTGCCGAGTCGATAAAATCTGTTGCCTAAAAGTAATAGTCAGTTGTCATTCTGAGCGAAGCGAAGAATCTCTTTTTACATGCATATATATCCAGGAAAATGAGGGATTCTTCGTCGCTCCGCTCCTCAGAATGACAATTCTGATATTCCCATTCCTCTTTCGTCTCGCCTCTTTCGTCTCGCCTCTTTCGTCTTTGCTCTACGCCGTCGCGTAACCGCCATTTACGCTGATCGCCTGGCCTGTGATCCACCCCGCCCGCTCAGAGGCCAGGAACACGGCGAGATTCGCTATGTCTTGCGGTTCGCCAAGGCGGCGCATGGGATATGCCTTCACAACCTTCGCTTCGAACTCATCGGATAGCATCTGGCGGACGGCTTCGGTCTTGGTCATGCTCGGACAAATAGCGTTGACGTTGATCCCATATCTGCCCGCTTCTTTCGCAATCGATTTCGTAAACGCAATGATGGCGCCTTTCGCGCCCGCATACACCGCCTGGCGCGGCTCACCGACCTTGCCGGCGTCGGAGGCCATATTGATAATCTTCCCGTATTTACGCTCGACCATTCCCTCGATGACGGCCGCGGTGCAATTAATAACGCCATGATAGCAGACATCGACTATGTTCGCCCACATCTCGGCTGCGGCGCCGCTGTTCTTCTCTTCCACAAACGTCGAGAAACCGGGGAGCCTGGCGGCGTTATTGACCAGTATTTGAATCGGCCCTATTTCCTCTCCGACCCGGTCCACCATCGCCCTGACGCTTTCCGGCGAGGTGACGTCGGTCATCACGCCAAATGATTTCACGCCTCGCTTCGCGATTTCGCTTGCCGCCTTCGTGGCGTTTTCTTCATCGATATCAGCGATTGCGATGTGTACGCCCTCTTCGGCCAGCCCAAGCGCTATGGCAAGGCCAATGCCGCGGCCCCCTCCCGTTACCACTGCGACTTTATCTCTCAGTTGCAAATCCATTGTCGACCTCCCTCAATAGAAAGGTTTCAGGTTTCAAGTTTCGAATTTAACGGATTCGATATTCATTTCGCGCTCATCATGCAGAATTGTTCACCCCTTACCTTCGGGCTTTCACTCTTCACTCTTCATCTTTCACTCTTCGCCTTGTCCCTTTTTCCCCCATTCCTTGCTCATATCGCGCCAGCGTAAACAGCAAGTCGGCTAACCGGTTACAATACCGCAGCATCTCAGGGTTCCGCATCTCTCTTTCGTCAAAGAGTTTTGCGATGCGCCGCTCCGCTCGCCTCACGATCGACCTTGCGAGGTCAAGCGCGCCTGCGCCGGGAGTTCCGCCGGGCGGGACAAATGCTTTGGGCATTTCGATAAGCCCCTCATACTCCTCTATCAGTTTTTCAAGTCTAAGAGTATGCTCCTCAGAGAGTACGGTCTTCAATCGCGAGGTTTCATTTGGCAAGGCCGCCAGTTCCGCTCCGACCAGGAAAAGCTCCTCCTGGATTCCAAGAATCAACGGCTTGAGCTTTTCGCTGGAAACAATCGAGCGGGCCAGGCCGAGGGCAGAATTGGCTTCGTCTATAACTCCGCAAGCCTCGGTTCGCAAAGAATGTTTAGGGATGCGGTGACCGAACAGTAGGCTGGTGATTCCTCCGTCGCCTTTTTTGTTGAACGATTTCATATCATAATTTCTTTCGCGATGCGTTGCATAAGAAGGCAACAGTCATGTGTCAAGTTGAGTAGAGTTCAGGGTTGAACTATCAGCTAAGTGCAACGTCATAAATAACTGCGCATGTTTCATGCGGCAATTATCATGGATTCCCGCTTTCGCGGGAATGACGGATGGCGATGTCTCTGCGACACGCGCAAGAACTTATGACGTTGTGTGTGATACGTTATGCATTTCTATCATTTAACGGTTGTTTGTGTCAAGACTATTCGGCCGAAAATCGGACAACGCTGACAATTTAGGACGTTTGACGTTCAAAGAATGAGTTCACCTGCCTGTTCGGGTACGTGTACATGGACGGCTGTCCTGCGGCTATCGGCGCGGTTCGGCCCTCCGTGCGCATTACAGAACTTATTCCATCATTGTGAGTTATGGGTTTTGTTTCTTCTTCGAAAGTGACGGTCGTTCAGTCAGGGGACTCTTCGCGTGAATTATCAAAATAATTTATCTATACTGGCACAAACCTTGCTTCCCTCTTATTAGACACGGATAAAGTATGCCTCCCGAAGGCACGGGAGGCGTCTCAAGCAGGAGAAATGGTATGGAAAAGCTCAAAAGATTCGTCATCAAGAACTTTGAGGATTTGACGGTGCTGATTGTTCTCGCAAGCGTCCTCTGCATCACTTACCTCATCGACGAAAAGATGACGATGCTCAACTTTTTTTATCTTCCTGTGCTGATCGCCGGTTACTTTATCGGCAAAAGAGCGTCGGTGCTTGTCGCAATTTTCAGCATTCTCGCGGTTCTCTTCTTCGTTATCCTGAACGCCGACGCTTACCTGGGCCGTAGGGGAATCGGGTATCTGGCCAGCGGGCTATGCGGGTGGAGCGGTTTCCTATTGCTCACCAGCAACGTGGTCGGCACGCTGTATGAGCAAAAGCAAAAGCGAATCGATGAGCTTCAAAAGGCATACGTCGGTATTCTGGAGATACTTGTCAAGTACCTCGAATCGACTGACCGGTATTCCAAGGGGCATTCGGAACGCGTAGCGGAGCACGCGATGGATGTCGCAACCGCGATGGGACTCGCGAGAAACGAAGTCGAAAACATCCGTGTCGCCGCGCTCCTTCACGATATCGGAAAGGTCGAAATCAGCGCGAACCTTATTGGAAAGGCCGCAAACCTGACCCAGGAAGAGATGATACAGGTAGCGCAGCATACAGAGAAAGGGGCGAAACTTCTGCTTTCGGTCGGAAGCGTGCTCAAAGAAGCGATACCTATCGTCCTCGAACATCACAGATACTGTTCAGAAATGGAGAAGAGAAACGGCAATGGCACGCGCGCGAGTTCCCTTGGCACCCGAATCGTCGCGGTCGCCGATGCGTTTGATGCAATGACCTCCGACCGTCCCTATCGGAAAGGGATGCCTCCGTGGCAGGCGCTCGAGGAGTTAAAGCACGGAAGCGGCCACCAATTCGATCCGGAGGTCGTCGAGGTGTTCGGCTCTGCCCTCTCACACAAACTCGAAAGCGCTTGAACCGCGCACCGGGAATCTATCATTCCTCAAGACGAAGGACATACAATTTCAGCTTCTGCCCAGTCGCTGGCATTCCCATCCGTGTCGATGGCCCGTACGCGATAGCGATTTAACCCGCTCAGCGCATTTCCGTCGCGAAACGAGAAGGGCTGGCGCGTCGTTTGCGGTTCATGGATTGCCTGCCCGATCTTTTCATCGCCTCGAAAAATCTCATAGTGCGATATGGCCGCAGAACCCGCGTAGCTCGTGTCCCACATAAGGTATGCGGCATTCGTGCCGCACTCGTGCTCGAAGTGACTGCTGTCGAGCGTCGCCTTCAATCCACGCGGTGGAATCAGGCCAACTGCGGGCCGCTGGAAGTAGTTGGTGTTAGCGCCTGCGACTTCCCTTGTTCTCTGTTCTATTTCTCGAATCTTTTCAGGCGAAAGTGGTTCATATAACTGTGCCGCAGCGATATTTCCCACAAGCTGATCCTCGCTCGGGTCATCCGAAACGCTGATATTTCCGATCCCGATTATGACGCAATCGACGCCGGGAACGCTTAGCGAGTATTGCACGAGCGGCGCTGAAGGCAGTTCCTTGGAGCCAACGCCCATATAGACATCCTCAACATCATTCGAGAATGAACTTGACCGGCGTCCATAGTATTTCGCGTCCGCAAACACTTTCATCCCTATCACGCCTATGCCTTTAGCGTCGGCAACAGGAATCACGTTGTGTTGGTGATTCAGATACAGTTTGTCATTCGAGTTAATCGCGACGAGCAATGTATCAATTATGCCCTGCGCGTCGCGTTGAATCGCATCCATGAGAGCAGGTGAACTCCAGTGGCCGGTTATCCCAATATGACGAATGAGCTTCTCGCCGCGCGGATTCACTCCGGTGCGGTTCGTGCCGTCACGAAGGTCGAGCAGACCCGCAAGCGCTCCGAT
Organism: uncultured bacterium; assembly: GCA_964450145.1. Classification (GTDB taxonomy): domain Bacteria; phylum Abyssobacteria; class SURF-5; order SURF-5; family SURF-5; genus JACRIR01. The sequence goes on along the minus strand of CAYVDS010000086.1, from coordinate 7,321 downwards.
GTGTTCGGCGCTCGGGTCGGGATTTTCGAGCCCTTCAAACACGGCGTCGACTTCCTCGATCGTATTAATGCTGTGGATTTGCATCAGATCGAGGTACGCGCCCTTGGGATAATTGCCCTTGCCGTCGCCGAATATTTGGGAGAGCGAGCGGTGTACGTCATCTATCGCCGTCTTCACCCATTCTCCATTTGAGCCGGAGTTGGGGCCAAGATTCCCATCGAGGGCAACCGCTCTCCGGATGTGAGTCTTGGCAGCCAGAAAGATGCGCTCCCGGAGTTTTTGGTCGTAGTCGGTTCTGTCGGGAATCAGATGTAGTCGCCTGAAGGCTTTGCCGTAAGTCAACTGGCTCGGACCGTACAAGTTCGATGTGTCGAAATAAGTGACGCCCTTTTCGATCGCTTTCAGGATTATCCCGTCCGGGTCTATACCCGGCGGAGTCCATTGGATCGACGCCTGTCCGCCCAATCCGAACGTCGTGACCACGCGGCTTGTCTTGCCAAGTATTCGGGTGACAAGTTTCCCTTTGCGGACCGGCGCTCGCGGCCCATCGCCGCTTATGTCCGTATTCTTCAATTCGCTAGTCTTGCTGTCTTTCATCGCACTACCCTCTGCTTCTTTGCCCTGGGGACGCAAAGACATGGTTCATTCTTCAACTATGAGGCATTTTCGCGCGGAGTGACAGGCTTATCAAGAAAAGGTGAAAGGGGAAAGGGTAAAGGCGAAAGGGAATGATGAATGATGAGTGATGAATGATGAACAAAAGGAGGGAAATACTCAGGAGCGACGATCACGGGAAACAGTGGGCAACTTCTTGACCAGGAACCGGAAACCTGAAACTTGAAATCTGAAACTTTTTCTAATTAGCCGGGCAGCGAGAACGTGAAACAGCTTCCTTTCCCGGGCTCGCTCTCGACCCAAATGGCGCCCCCGAGAGTCTCGACGGCCAATTTGCAGAAGGCTAGACCAAGCCCCGTATCGGTGCGATGGCCGAGTTCTCTGAGTCCGGCCTGACAGAATTTCTCGAAGATTTTCGCGTGAAACTCCTTGGGGATGCCGTCGCCGAAGTCCCTGACTGAGACCTGAACTCCCTCGTCTCTCTGCGCCGGAGCGACGTTGACCCGTATCTCGCCTTTCGGATGTGAATGTTTGATGGCGTTGGAGAGGATATTGGACAATACGCGTTCGAGGAGCCTTTCGTCTGACGCGACTGTTCGTCCGGTGGGCTCCCCCGTCTCCCGAGTAGCTTTCTCTTCTTTTCGCGTAATAGCGGCGTAACGATCAATCGTTTTGTTGATAAGTTCAAGGATGTCCATGCTCGCTTTGTTGATCTGGATTCCGCCGCTCTCAAGCCGCGATATTTCGAGCAGGTTGGTAATCATCTCCGACAGTTTGAACTGGTTCCTCTTCGCCATCTGGAGGTAATCGGCCTGTTGCTCCGTCAAACTGCCAACCGGATCATACGCGATCATGTCCAGCGCCATCATGGTGTTCGACACCGGGTTCTTCATGTCGTGCACGACCATGTTCGTGAGGTCTTCCTTCAGCGACTCCAACTCCACGAGCTTTCGGTTTGTCTCGCGCATCTCTTCGTTGACGGCTTTGAGGATGTTCATCTTCAGGTTGTCCTCGTAAAGCCGGATGTTGTCGATCGCGATGCCGGTGGAACTGGCGACCATGGTAAGCAGTTGAAGGTGCTCGTCGGAAAAGTGAGCTGCTGCGCCACGGTGGTCCACGTATATGATACCGAGTTTCTCCTTACGCCCGCGAATTGGAACGCACATGGCCGACTTGATCTGGGCGTCCAGGATGCTGGCCTTCCGCGAGAACCGCTTGTCTTCGGGCGCGTTGGAGGTTATGACCGACTCTTCTTTTTCGAGCACTCGCTGAGCGATTGAACGGCTGAAATCCGCCTCTCCGGACTCCTCGTGAGCGCCCTCTCTCTTCTTTGTGGCGATGAGCTGGAGGTCTGCGATCACCTTGTCGTAGAGCATTATGTGTCCGCGATCAGCGTCGAATAGCGGGAAAATGATGTCGAGAATCTTGTCGGCAAGCTTCTTGATGTCGAAAATCGACGAAATAATGCCCTGAATCTCATATACGCGCCTCAGATTTTCATGGGCCTGCCTCAGCGCCTCCACGTTTCTTGGCGAGGGAGTTGCAGGGGTATATCCGCTCACGATTTCTTGCGAATCTCTTCGCTTTACCGGAAACTCCTCCACCTCCTCGGTGGCCGGGGAATCCAGATATCTCAATCGTGTCTTGCCGACGAGAATCTCATCTTTGTCAACCAGACGTTTCCTCTGAACCCTGACACCGTTCACGAACGTGCCATTGGCAGAATTAGAGTCTTCGAGAAAGTATGCCCGGTTCACATAAACGATGATGGCGTGAAAGGATGAAACCGTTTCGTCATGAACGACGATATCATTCTGAGGGGAGCGCCCAATAGTGACGCGTTTCGAGGAGATCGAACTTCCTGAACCCTTAGCAGGTCCCGTTTCAAACTTGATATGGGGCATGGCGCATTCTTATATGTCGGGAAGACATTATGACAACTTCCGTTGAGCAAATTATACACTGGGACCAGCGAAAATCGCAACCAGCCTGGGGTTCTATCTCCAATGGTCTCCCCCCTGCCCCCCCTTTTGTAAAACGTGGGTTAGCGAGCAAGGGTGTTTTGCGCAATTGTTTCGGTTAGAAGAAGAATGGATTCCCGCCTTCGCGGCAATGATAAGACGAAGGTGGTTCCTTAGGAGACCTGTGTGATCCGCCGGCGGCTAAGAATGTATTCGTACAATTGGAGGTAGAGGCTGGCGGCAGCGTCCCATGAGAAATTGGAAGACATGCCGTTACGGACTATCCGCAGCCAGTCATCCTTGCGGTCTCTGTAAAAATAGAGAGCGCGCGCCAAAGCTTCGCCAAAGGCTGCCGTGGTGGGGTCGTAGAACTTGAATCCGTTGCCTTCACCAGTCAAGGAGTCGTATTCGCGCACTGTGTCGTCCAGCCCGCCTGTCGCCCGGACAACTGGAACAGCGCCATATCTCATGCTGTACATCTGGTTAAGACCGCACGGCTCATAGATCGAGGGCAACGCGAAGATATCCGCCGCCGCCTCGACTTGATGCACGACCGACGGATCATACGCCAAAGGGCTCCCCACGACCGCCGAAAACTTCGTGGGAAACCTGTGCGCCAATGAGCGAGCGCGGTCCTCAGCAGCAGGATGGCCCGCGCCCACCAGGACAAATTGCGCCTCCGTGTGTTCAAGCGCGCCGGTCACCGCATCGACGAGATGGATGCCTTTCTGGTCGCTCAACCTCATGATTGAGGCTATGAGCGGGACGTCATCCCTTACGGGAAGTCCCAGATGAAACTGGGCGTGGCGCTTGCAGGAAAGCTTTCCTGACAGGTCAAATGCATTGTATCGCTGCGCGAGATAGAGGTCGGTGGCTGGATTCCACTCGTCCATGTCTATTCCATTGAGTATGCCAAAAAGGCTGTCGGCCCGGAGGCTGAACACATTCTCCAGTCCGCTGCCGCCTGGCGAACTCTTGATTTCTTCGCCGTAGCGAGGGCTGACTGTCGTAATGGCATCAGAATACAGCACCCCGCCCTTCAAGAAATTTATTCCATAGCCGTGTTCGAGCCCCATTGAGTGGTCCAAAAGATGCGAGGGGAGCCCCGTCTGCCAGAACTGCTCGCGGCCAAAACGGCCTTGATAACCTGCATTATGAACCGTGAGAACAGTAGCGACCCGTGCCCGGGAGGCGCTGAAATAGTCGGTCGCGTTGAGGAAGACGGGCGCAAGCGCGGTGTGCCAGTCATTGCAGTGGAGGACATCAGGCCAGAAGTCAAGCTTGCTGCATATCTCAAGTACGGCCCTTGAAAAAAATATGAACCTCTCGGCGTTGTCGGGATAACCCCATCCGTTCTCCTCGTACGGATGCGGCCGGTCAAAATAACGAGGATTGCAGATGAAGAAAACGTTGGGCTCTTCGACGCACCGCCAGACCTCGGCCCATTCCGTATGTCCGTTGACAGGCACATTCGCGCCGAATCCGGTGGGAACAATGTTTCGGCCGGCTGGGTCGATACAACCATATTTAGGAAGCGCAACGAAGACTTCTACCTTGCCGGATTTGACCAGCGCTTTCGGCAGCAAACCGATCACGTCCGCCAGCCCGCCCGTCTTGACGAACGGAGTCGCCTCCGAAGCAGCAAACAACACTTTCATGATTGATGTTTCCTGAGGCGTCTATTCAGCGACATCACGGTCTTTCGCTTTATTCGGGGACACGATGCGGCATCGTGTCCCCCAATAAAGCGTTTCCTTTAAGGGGAGCTGCGCCAGTGTTCCATGCTCAATTTCGGGAAGATGCAGTCTTCTTTTGTAATCCGATCAAACAGCGATGGAATGTCCTCCAACATTTCACCGTCGAGGCAGTATCTCTTCGCAAGTTCATTCAGCTTCTCGAAGTAGTCCCAGTGTCTTTCTATTTGAATCCGCGCGATGTTCGGGGTATTGCCCGTGGTCAACATAAAAAGCCAGTCCGACGATTGCATCAAGAGTAATTCGCGCGCCGCCTGCCTCAAGATGTCGGCCATGCGCTTTTTGTGGTTCATGCCCGAATAGGCGATGACCATGCTCTCCATGTTTTTCTCGACCGAATGAATCACGCCCCAAAAATCTTTTGCCTCGCCATTCGACCAGTTAACGTGCATGCCGATATCGCTCCACGATGATTCCACGAGGCGCAGGTCCGGGTCGGCTTGCGCCAGAACGGTAAACTCCGACGCCGTGGCGACGGACATTGTTGGATTCTCGTGCACTCTTTCCATGACCGAAAAGAGCCATTCGACTCCTTCGAACCACCAGTGTCCGAAAAGCTCCGCATCGAAGGCGGCGACGATTCCTTCCGGCTTGCCGACAAACCGACAGTTTTTTCCGAGTATGCCGGAAACCTTGTCGACAAAATGCCGCGCATGTTCTTCTTTCCTGTCCCCGAACGCAGCGTCGACGTCGTAGAGTTTTTTTCCCGCCATGTCAAGATTTCGATCAGTTACCCGCCAATAACGCAGCCTGCTTGGCAAATGCTGCTTGTGGAAATCGAGATACCATGGGTCGCCCGGATAGCCGACCGCGTTGTCCCACACCTGCGCGCATACGTCGAAATGGCGCGGCAGGATTGTGATATCGCCGCCGTTGCTTGTTCTCAGGAGGTGGGGGCGGAACGGGGACCGATGGCAGTTCTCAGGAGCGCCCGCGATAAGCTGGCGACTGTCGATGACAAAATATCGGATCCCTTCGTCGGCGAGGTAGTCCTCTATTCCTGGCCGGTAGGCGCACTCGGGAAGCCAAAAACCGGCTGGGCGGCGACCAAAACAGCGCTCGTAGGTCTCGGCCCCTGTTCCAATCTGCGCGCGAATGCTCGATGGCCGGCTCAACAACGGCATGAAGGCGTGGGTTGCTGCCGAAGCCAATATCTCGATGTGACCGCTATCCTGCATCCGGCGAAATGCGTCGAGCAGGTCGCAATTGAAGAAGTGTTCGTAGGCATAAAGTATCGACCAATAGTATTCTTCCCACTGCCGGGCCCGGAAACTCATCTCCATGTTCTCGTTCCGGAACGCGAATGCGTCGCTGAGAGCCAACTCCATTTTTCGGCGCAGATAACCGGGGAACGATTCGCGGAACTTTTCCGAGCCGAGTTGTTCGGTCAAGGTCGGGGTTATTCCGATGGTGAGTTTCGGGGATTTCCCGCCGGCAACCAGCCGGTTCATTATGTTAAGCAACGGTATATAACTCTCCGCAGCGGCCTGGTAGAGCCACTCCTCGGCCATCGGATCAGCGTTAGCCACAAATGGAATGTGCATATGAAGAACAACCACGAGCCAGCCGTTCAACGAACCCGCCTCCACTCTTTTCGCCTCATCTCGTTTGCGTCACCAGCCGCCCCTGCGGCATGTCAATCCTCTTTTTCGCCCTTCGCCTGTCATGCGCCCGTTTCCCCTTTTCCCGCTTTTCCCTTTTCCCCCTTCTTGATGTGCAGCCCGAGTTTGAAGACCTTGTTGGCGGTCTTCCAGCAAACGTCCTCTACCACTTCATTCCCGATGGAGCGTACGGCATGCGCCCGCGCGAAGTATTTCTCTTCGGCGAAGATGCGGTCGCTGCCAAACATGAGTCGCTGGCCCCCCAATTGTTCGAGAAGGTAACGCAGTACTCCGGGGTATCGTGACCCTTCGGCCTCCGGCAATTGCAGTCCCTCGAGCTCCACGTATACGTTTTCCCAGAGTTTTGCAAGTACTGCGATCGCGCCCACTTGCCCTCCGCCCGCATGCAGGCAAATGACACGGAGGTCCGGGAAAAGCGAACAGAGTTTGCCAAAGTACACGACGTGGCTGAGTTCTTCCATCCGCGGGTCGCCGCCCATATGGAACTGAATCGGCAGATTCCGTTCTTCACAGTACCGGTACAACGGGGAAAACTCTTTTTGCGCGGGGTGCTGGCCGAGGTAAGGATAGGCCGTCTTGACGGATTTCACTAAATGTCGGTGGCGCTCGACCGTCTTGCGTAAATTCCGAAGCCCTTCTTTCGGGTTGCGGGAATCGAAAATCAGCGCCACGTACAGCTTGCCCGGATGCGTATACGCGTAATCGTCAAAAATCTCAAGTCCGCCCGCCGTCACAACCACGGAGGTGTCAACGCCGGCTTTTTCCATATCTGACAAAAGGCCCTCGATAGGTTCCTTCATCGCGCCAGCCGGGAACTGTCTGAAAAATGCATCGAAGCCGATCCGAAAAAACTCTTCTCGCATACTCAACGGCACACAATGCACGTGGGCGTCGACCAGCATCAAGATTCCTTTCTATAGCAAAAACCGATCATCTTAGTCCGCGGATTTCATAACCCACTGCATAGGCGGAAATCCCTTTCGCCTTTCACCTCTTACTGTTTACTGTCCCGCTTTATATGTAGAGTAGCCCTCGTATATTTCGTCGCTGTCGTTCAATGGCCATCTCTCGGGGCAGCGATAGGAATGGACAACGTGCCATCCCTGGATAATCTGCGAGCCGCGAGGCGCCAACAGCCTCCCCCTGAATCTTCGGGGGAGAGGCATCGCCTGAAGCAGCCGCCATCTCTCCCCTGCAAACCGCAGGAGATCAACAGCCTGATAAATCCTGATTGAACGGAATTCGTTGTCATGACCATACCACTCGAGGAAGCGAGGGTCCTCGGTCGGGGCATACATCATGGCGTCGGTGTCGCCGATGGACCAATGTGCGCAGACCGCGATGATAGCGCCGCTCCAATCGGTGTACT
>CAYVDS010000085.1:0-19945 GCA_964450145.1 uncultured bacterium | reverse complement strand
CTCACTACTGACTATATCGCATCCATAGGATTTGTTCAAGTTGTTTGCCGGGTCGAGTCACGGGGCAGCCGATTTTGGATTGAATCAAAAACAAGAGACCGTTTATGTAACCGCCGATAAACGCGACTGAACGCGGCCGCACAAGGCGCGGAGTTCCGACAATATCCCAAACCTTATCCAAGTCTATTCGGAAGTATTGATGTATCAAGTGGTTTCGTGTCCGAATCAGCCTAAGCCACGGAATCTCGGGGTGAGATTGTCGAACTTCATCGGAAATCTTGCCGGCAGCTTCGCCTATTATTTCGAGTGTTCTCACTATCGCTTGTTGATGCAGTTCACTCTTCTTGAATTCTTCGGGGGTGAGATTTGCGCTGAATTCGCGTGCGCGCCTGGCGGCCAAGAGAATGTCGAGCAGGTAGGCGTCGTCACGCCACATAGACCACCTTCAGCGAGTTAAGAATATGATTGCGGCGGATGTAGTTCTCGCTTTGCTCTACACACTTTCGCTCGACAAGGTCCACTTCACGTCCGAGCACGTCCTGCAACTCATCCTGCATATCCATCAGGTCGAACAGTCCGTATCTGGCGTCCGGCGCGAATGTCACCAGAACATCCACGTCGCTCCCCTCGTGAAAGTCTTCTCTGAGCGCCGAACCGAACAGTGAGAGTTCGGTTATCTTCCATTTCCGGCAAAAGCGCTCAATTTTCTCGCGCGGGATGTCGATGTATTCTGTCTTCTGCACGCTGTCGCTCCAATAATCACGGAACTGGGCAGTCTCTTGAATCAATCAAGTTTATTATAACGAATGGCGAAACAACTATCAAGCCGCAGCAGGCGAAGGGGGAAAGGGAACCGACAGGAAATGATGAGTGATGAATGATGAATGGAACCGCAAAAGAAGAGACTTTATGAGAATCCCGCGCAGCGCGGGACTTCCGCCGGTGAAGCGGAGTCAGCCATGCAGATGAACGCGGATAAGAATCAAGAAGCGGAGAGACCAAGAAGATGCTTCAACTTTTTCCGGTAGCGCTGCTTATGCCGTCTCGAACTGGAGAGTCTTCATTTGCTCGGCAGACATCCGCGCGCTAAGGTTGAGTATCTCGACTCCCACCACATTGCCGTCCGCGTTGAAATCCAGGATTATACCCGGCTGGACTTCCTCAGACTCAACAATCGAAGTTTCGTCGAGCCGGAAATAAAGCGCATCATTCTCCTTGTCAACTTTCAGTCTCATCGGTGTCTCCTTGCCCTGCGGTCAAAGAATGCGGTGACCACCTTCTTCGGCAAAACGTGCGGATTCAGGATCACGTGCAGAACGCGGCCCTCATTCTCGGCGATGCTCTTGAAGAAATGGACATTGTTATCCGCGCGCGTTTCGTTGCGATCCGAGTTGTTAATGGTGCGCCCTACCCACTCTTCCGGAATTCGACGCTCTAACAGCATTTCCCGAGTATGGGCTGACAGAATGAAATCCATAACCCCTTTCGCGTTTTGTCGTCCGTCTATATTGTATCTTAGAGGTCGTCACGCCACATAGACCACCTTCAGCGAGTTAAGAATATGATTGCGGCGGATGTAGTTCTCGCTTTGCTCTACACACTTTCGCTCGACAAGGTCCACTTCACGTCCGAGCACGTCCTGCAACTCATCCTGCATATCCATCAGGTCGAACAGTCCGTATCTGGCGTCCGGCGCGAATGTCACCAGAACATCCACGTCGCTCCCCTCGTGAAAGTCTTCTCTGAGCGCCGAACCGAACAGTGAGAGTTCGGTTATCTTCCATTTCCGGCAAAAGCGCTCAATTTTCTCGCGCGGGATGTCGATGTATTCTGTCTTCTGCACGCTGTCGCTCCAATAATCACGGAACTGGGCAGTCTCTTGAATCAATCAAGTTTATTATAACGAATGGCGAAACAACTATCAAGCCGCAGCAGGCGAAGGGGGAAAGGGAACCGACAGGAAATGATGAGTGATGAATGATGAATGGAACCGCAAAAGAAGAGACTTTATGGGAATCCCGCGCAGCGCGCAATTCGTATAATTCGTGACATTCGTGTTCCCAAAGCTTCTTCTTCTTTTGGTTGCGAAAACGTCTGCATCAAGGCAATGCTCCGCACGAAAGGCTGACGGCGATCAGCAGTTGGCCGCCGAGGTAGAAGTACGGCCCGGCTATTCGGTGAATACACTTGACACGGCACAGCAACTGCGGTAAGAATTGTACTATCGCGAAGCGCGCAATGTTTCGAAAACGAAGTGTGGAATCCACAGATGTCGCAGGTTTTCACTGATTAGAGGAGAAGGCTTTTATCCCCCGTGGTGGAGCCTCTTTTTTTCTTGTTGAAGAAAGGACTGAACCATGGCGAAGAAACCAAAAAGCGGCGTTCTGCTTGAGAACGTCGATAGGACGGCGACGGCGCTCGTGAGGCGCGAGCTTCTGAAGTGCATCGGGCTGACCGAGGAGGAGATGAACCGGCCGCTTGTCGGCATCGTGAATTCGTGGACCGAGATAACGCCGGGTCACATGCATCTGAGGGATGTCGCCGAGGCGGTGAAGACCGGCGTGCGCATCGCGGGCGGCACGCCGCTCGAGTTCGACACGCCCGCGCCATGCGACGGCTACGGCAACGGTCTCGAGGGTATGAAGTACGTTTTGCCGCAGCGCGACCTTATCGCCGACTCGATTGAGACTATGGTGCTCGCGCATCATCTCGACGCGCTCGTGTTCATATCGTCTTGCGACAAGATAGTGCCCGGTCAGTTGCTCGCGGCCGCGCGGCTCGACCTGCCATCGATATTCGTGACCGGCGGGCCGATGCTTCCGTTCGATATGTTTCTCCCAAAGGAAGCTCCGAGGATACTCAGCCAGCTTTGTTGTCCGAGCGCGGGCGCATGCTCGGGCATGGGCACTGCGAACACGATGCAGTTCCTGACCGAGGCTTTGGGCATGAGCTTGCCGGGCTCGGCGACGACGCATGCGGTTCAATCCGAGAAGACCGTCCAGGCGAAACAGAGCGGCATGCAAGTTATGCGGCTGCTCGAGGCCGAGCTTACCCCGCGCAAGATAATGACGCGCAAGGCGCTCGAAAACGCGGTCACGATGCAAATGGCGTCGGGCGGCTCGACTAACGCGGTTCTGCACATCCTCGCGCTTGCGAATGAGCTTGGCATTGATTTCAGAATAGATGAATACGATGCCTTCTCGAAGCGTGTTCCGCACATCTGCGGCGGTATGCCCTCCGGCCAGTATTTTATTCTCGACATCTATAAGGCGGGCGGAGTGCCTGCAATCATGATTCAACTTGGCGACCTGATTCACGGCGGCGCGCTCACGGTCACCGGAAACACAATCGCGGACAATCTCGTTGGTCGATGGGTGCTCGATGAGGAGGTCATCCGGCCTCGCTCGAATCCGTTCCATGCCGAGGGCGGGATTGCAATTCTGCGGGGGAACCTCGCGCCTGACACGGCGGTCGTCAAACAGAGCGGTGTGCCGGAGTCGATGCTGGTTCACCGCGGGCCCGCGCGCGTGTATGAGAACGAGGCGGACTCGATTGTGGCCTCGCTCAACCGCGAATTTCAGGAAGGCGACGTCATCGTGATTCGCAACGAAGGCCCGAAAGGCGGGCCGGGTATGCGCGAGATATTAACGGTTACGGAGCAGTTGTTCCAGATGGGGCTCGAAGAAAAAGTGGCGATCATCACCGATGCGCGCTTCTCCGGCTTCACGCGTGGGCCGGCGGTCGGGCACGTGTGCCCCGAGGCATATGATGGTGGCCCGCTCGCGGCTGTCAGGAACGGCGATATTATCCGGATTGATATTCCCGGCCGGAAGCTCGAACTTGAAATCTCGCAAGTAGAGATGGATAAGCGCTTGCGCGCGTGGCGCAGGCCGGAGCGTAAACTCACCGGCCACTTGGCAAAATACGCCGCGCTGGTGTCGTCGGCGCATCTGGGAGCGGTGGTACGCGCGTGAAAGGAAAGAATTCATCACAAAGGCGCCAAGGCACAAAGAAAAAGAATATGCGGCAAAAAGAAAAAGAAATATAAGCCACGAAATCACACGAAAGGGCACGAAGAAAGAAGAGGAAATCACGACAAGAATTCACGATTCTGATAGTGAGTAGTACAGCGCGGCAAAGCCGCAACCAAATGAAAAAGAAGAAGCATTGGATTTCACGGATTCAGAGAAGAAGAAAAAGAAGATTTCTTGGAACACAAATTACACGAATGATCAGCTTCCTTTTGTCATTCCCGCGAAGGCGGGAATCCATTTCAGAACAGGGAGTTATATACATATATTCTTGAAAATCACGACAGAAATTAAAGAAAATGCAATGGAGTAGTACGGATTACGAGGGATGACGCGAGATGACAAAGCGGAAAGTCATCATAAGAAGCTGCGACGAATATAGGCAGCCTCTCATAAAGCAGATAATCAGAGAGGGGATTGAGGAGTTAGGGGAAGAGCCGAAGGGTAGAATACTGATCAAGCCCAACGTCGTGACTGCAAACACCCAATATATTCACCATTCTTACACTGCGCCGCCAATGGCTGAAGCAATGGTCAACGTCCTGCGGGAGACGGGCGCGGGCGGCGAAATCACCATTGGGGAGTCCGGCGCGATAGGCATGCCGACGCGGTTGTTTTTCGCTGATTCCGGCTACTCGAAAATGGCAAGGAGACTCGGGGTTCCCCTCCGAAATTTCAATGAAGAGAAAACGATCGAGGTCAAACTATCGCGCGCAAAATGGCACAAAACGTTCCTGGCGGCAAAATCTTTGTATGAGGCCGATTACAAAATCTGGATGCCGAAGCTGAAGTACCACATCGTCGCCCAGATTACCAACGCGCTGAAGCTGAATATCGGCATTCTGACTCACAAGGAGAGATTTCTTTATCATGACGACAGGCTGAACGAAAAGATAGTGGACCTTCTGGAATTCGGTTATCCGAACCTGATTGTGACCGATGCCGTAATGATAGGGCACGGCTTCGAGTCGAGCCCGTATCCGTTCCATCTCGGCGCGATACTCATCTCCAACGACCCTTTGGCCGCGGATATGGTCGCGGCGCGAATCCTGAACTATCAGCCTGAAGAAGTGATGCACCTGGTCGAAGCAAGGGACCGGGGATACGGCTCCCTTAATTTCGATGACATAGACGTCACGGGCGACATAAGCATCGAGCAGCTTTCCGAGAAGACGAGGGCTATCGAATCGGCGTTTCAGGATTTGCAAAAGCTTAAGACGCCGGTCAGGTTCTACGAAGGCGTGAATCCGAAGACGGGAAACATCTGTTATGGCGGTTGCATTTGTTCCATAAAAGGGGTGTTGGGCACGGCGGAAAAGAAGTATCCGGGAAACCTTGCCGGCGCAAAACCGGGCGCGATTGTGATGGGACACTACAAAGGAGATGTGATTCATCCCGGCCAGCCGGTGGCGCTCATAGGAACCTGCGCCGATGTCGAAGGCAAGTTTGAGTGCGGGAAGATTATCCGCATCAAGGGTTGTCCTGTAAAGGTCAGGGACTTGGCGGTGGTTCTCCTTCACAAATTCGGGATGAAGAGTCCTGCATTCGATCCCGCCAACATCGCGAAGATGCTGTATTATTCGGGCATAGAGACGTGTTCAAAGGTGGGCATGCCCTCTCAGGCAGGAGTAGGGAGGTTCAAAGTTTGAGGCCCAAAGTCCAAGGGCGAACAATGAAAAGAGGCAAATTCTTTGTCGTTGCTCCCAAGAAGATTTGGCTCATGGCTTATGGTTGAAAGAAGGCCAACCGCCTCTTGCACATCCGCCATGTGATAAGAAGCCGCCCATGTTCTTGTTGCAAGAAAAATGGATTCCCGCCTTCGCGGGAATGACAAAAACCGAGGAAATTCCTCTGGGGAAGAAGAACATGGCGAGACATGTGCTGAAGTTTATCGCGGCGGTCATTTCCGTTATGGCCGTCTTGTGCAAATTAACGCTCAACCCTGCCTGCGGCGAGGTCACTTCAGGAAGAAACACGTCTGAGCCGGCGTGTTCTGAAAAATCCCCCCTGCCCCCCTTTATTAAAGGGGGGATAAAGGCGGAGAAGATCGCGTTTCTGAGGAACGGAGAGGTTTGGGTTTGTGACAAAGATGGGCGGGGACTCCGGCAGGTAACCGAGACGGCTGGAAAGGTCGAGGATTTCCTTTTCTCCCCGACACTTAAATATCTTGCCTATTCCAAGGTCATGAAATATGTCGATGAGCCGGGGCTATGGGAAGAGAGCGAGACGGTCCCTCAAAGAGCAGTGTGCTCGATTGTAATCATGGGGCTCAAGAGCCGGGAAGTTTTGAAAGAGATAATGCCGCCGGAGGACAACTGGATATATCCCGCTAGATGGCTGCCGGATGGAAAACTGTTGTTCTACGCGGCTTCGGGGTTCGACGTCTGGGGATTCTTCGAATACGACATTCGTAAAGGAGTCGAAACAGAGCTGGACTACACGCAAGGGAGCGTCTTATTAGAAGCTGACTTTCACGGCGGCGAATCCCTCAAGGCGTACGTGGATGACACAGGGCTCGGAGAAGATTTCAAGGAAAACCTCCACATAGTTGATATGAGATCGGATACCGACAGAATTCTCGTGTCGATGAGAAGCATACTAGACCCGAAGATATCTCATCGCAAGAAAAGTGTCGCGTTTGTCGAGGTGGATTATGTGGACAAAGAGGGTCGCGACAACTTATGGGTTTGTAATATCAGAGATGGGTCTCTCAAGAAGTTGTATGAAGGGCCTGCCAGGGCGAAAATCGGAGGCGTAAGCGAGTTGGCATGGTCTTTTGACGACCGATACATCGGGATGTTCTTTCCACCGGAGGCTGTAGTTCTCGAAGTCGAGAATCCGGCCGATGTCCATAAGATTCGCGGGACGGATTTTCACTGGATTGCAGACAAGAAGCTGGCCTTCGCGCAGGGGAATAACATCTATCTGTATGATCTCGATACCAGAGAAAGGCGACTGCTTCTCAAGGATGCCACAAAGCCTGTATTCTTGCGCCAAAGCCACTGATTTCAGAAACAAAAGAATCAGAACCGCGGGGGGGGCGCAGGCCCGGGTCGCGGAGGAACACAACGCGGCCCAGCCGCAACCAACCAATAGAGGATATGCAACCACAGCGGATTTCACTGATTGCACGGATTTGGCAAAAAAAGAAGAAGAGACATTCTTAGCCACAGATAAACGACTAGACACAGATTTTGGGAAAAAGAAGAACAGAAAATCGTGACGGGAATTCGCGATTTCGAATGTAAGCAGTGCAGATTTGGGAAAAAGAAGAAAAGGAAATCACGACGGAAGTTCAAGAAATTGACAGTGAGCAATGCAGAGGAAAGTCGGATGTCCAGCCATAGAATCTTTCACAGCGCTTTGGACCTGATCGGCCGAACACCATTGGTGTCTCTGGAAAGGGTTCATCCCGGACCGGGCCGACTATTGGCAAAAGCAGAATTCATGCAGCCAGGCGGAAGCGTCAAAGACAGGGCGGCCCTGCGGATCATACAAGACGCTTACGCGGCAGGGAAGCTGGTCAGGGGGAAGCCGGTCGTGGAGATGACCAGCGGCAACATGGGCGCAGGCCTGGCCGTTGTGTGCAATGTGATGGGTAACCCCTTCACAGCCGTGATGTCGGAGGGCAACAGCCCTGCGCGGGCCCGGATGCTCGAATCGCTCGGGGCAGAGGTCGTGCTTGTTCCGCAGGCTGATGGGATTCCCGGCCAGGTCACGGGGAAGGACATTGAGAAGGCGACCGAGCGGGCAATTGAGCTGGCGCGCACAAGGGATGCCTTCTATGTAGACCAATTCAACAATGTTTCCACCGTTCTCGCTCACGAAGATGGGACAGGGCCGGAGATTTGGGACGCTGTGGGCGGACAAGTCGACGGCTTTGTCGCCGCCGTCGGCGCAGGCGGCACATTTGTGGGGATAAGCCGGTTCTTGAAGAGCCGGAAGCCCAACGTATTTTGCGCGGTTGTCGAACCCGAAGGCGCTGAGGTACTGGCCGGAAAGAAAATAACAAAGTCCAAACATGTGATTCAAGGCATCGGCTATGGAATTGTTCCCCCTCTTTGGGACGCCAAACTTGCGGACGGCACGATAGCAGTCTCTGACGAAGAGGCCGCGCATTTCCGGAAGGAATTAGCTGATAAGGAAGGACTGCACGTTGGATTCTCTGCCGCCGCGAACGTTTGCGCGTCTTCAAGACTGCTATCGAGTGGCCGCCTGGGCCGTTCTCCTACAGTCGTAACAATACTTTGTGATACGGGACTGAAATACTAGTACCGCCGTTCGCCTGGCCTCGTCCACTGTGCGGTTGTCAAGAGGGTGGACGAAAAAATTCTGGTTTTGGGCAAAGTGTGGTAGAATAACCCGATGTCATTATCAGCAGTCTGACCGTTATTGAAATGCCGGAGAACTCTGGCTGGAGAGGGACCATGGAATTCAAGAAAGTGTTGGCGGGATGGAACAAGGTGTGTCCGGGATGCAATATCGCGCGGAAGTATCCGGATTCATTTATTGGCAAGAAGGTGCGGAACCACTGGGAGAAAGGCTGTCCGTCGCATGACGCTTATGTCGAGGTCTACGGCGCCGACGAGCCCAGCCCGAAAAATAAAAGACGAAAGGGGCAAGGCGAAGGGCGAAAGGGAACAAACCCAGGGGGAAAAGGGAAACAAGGGGCAAAGGGGAACAAAACAATGGCGAAAAAGGAAAAAGGGTAAAAAGGTATAGTCTCAGGTTTCAAGTTTCAGGTTTCTGCTCGAATCTCCATGAAGCGCAACATCTCGCGTCATTCCCATGGAGGCGGGAATCCGTTTTCCACCCCTTTTGCCCTTCGCCTCCCGTTGTCATAGATATGCGTCGAGGCCGCGTTTCTTCAGTTCCTCGACAATGCGGCGAACCTCGGGCGCTCGCTCTTTCGGGCACACCAGAAGCGCGTCGTCGGTCTCGATTATAACGATGTCCTTCAGCCCTATCACGGCAACCAGCTTTTTCGTGCTGTGGATTATGTTGCCCGATGATTCGATGGAGACGACATCAGCGTTGAGGAAATTGCCGTCTTTGTCTTTCGGCCAGAACTGCTGCATTGCGGCCCAACTGCCGATGTCATTCCACCCGAAGGCGCCCTTCAGAACAAGAACGTTCTTGGCCCTTTCGAGGACACCATAGTCAATGGAGTCGGGCTGAAGAGAGCGATACACCTCCTCGGTTACCTTTTGTTCATTTTTCTTGCCGATGGCTGCCTCGATTTTCATAAGGCCTGCATACAGGTCCGGCAAAAGAAATTTGATTTCTTCGAGGATGGTTTCCACTGTCCAGGCGAACATTCCGCTGTTCCAGAGGTAGTCGCCGGACTTGAGGAACTTCCGGGCCATCGCCAGCGAAGGCTTCTCTTTGAAGGCGATGGTTTTGTACACGTCCTCGCCATCGACGGTATCAAGCTTCTCTCCGATCTGTATGTATCCGTAGCCCGTCTCCGGCACCGAAGGCTCGATCCCGATAGTAACGAGTTCGTTTCCCCTCTTCGCCACTTCGGCCGCTGCGCTTATGGTCTTGCGGAAGCGGCCATCGTTCCGAACCAGGTGGTCGGACGGCAGGACAACCATGACGGCGTTTTCTTCACGCTCCTTTATATGGACGGCGGCCAGTCCGATACATGCGGCAGTGTTTTTACCCTCGGGCTCGATGAGGATGTTCTCGGTCGGAACCTGAGCGAGTTGCTGGTCAATCTCTTCGGAGTGAATCTCGCTGACGACAACTATTGTGTGATAGCCGTCGATGAGCGGGTCCAATCTCTCGACCGTTTCCTGTATCATGGTCTTATTGCTGACGATGTCGAGAAGCTGCTTCGGCTTCTGTCTTCGGCTTCGCGGCCATAGCCTTGTCCCCGAGCCGCCTGCCATGATAACCGCATAGACGGGAAGGTCTTCCTTGGGCATTGTCATTCCCCCTCACGTTGCCTAACCAATCATGCCGCCGGGCGTGGCTGCTACAGAGCGCACGAAATTCATACGTGTGTTATTTTGGATTTTGGATTTTGGATTTTGGATTGAGACTCTTCGCTTCGCTCAGAATGACGTCGGAACGACCAAAATATTCTTGCGCCTGGTTGTGCATTCGATTCAGTTGGTCCGTCAGATCAGCCCGCATTTTTTCCATTTGCCCATTTGTGGTGTCAGGTGGCACAAAAATAGGCGGCTCATAGAAAAACACAATCCGCGTGAACGGAAGCGGAAGGAGCGTTTTGTCCCAACTGTTGAACATGATTTTGCGTTTGGCCCACCACATCACGGGGATAAGCGGCAAACCGGTCTCCCTTGCGAGTTTTATGATGCCTATCTTTGCAATGCCGAATGGCCCGCGTGGCGCATCGGCCACAAGTCCGCCGCTGCACTGTGTTCGTTTTATCGTGTCAATCATGACATCGAGCGCTTGCTTGCCGCCGCGCGTGCTTGAACCTCTTGCGCTTTGATAGCCGAACAACCTGAGGACTCTATCGATGATTTCGCCGTCCTTGCTCTGGCTCACCATGATGATTCCGTTCCGGTTGCGGAAGTGATAGACGTAGTACAGCAAGCCCTGATGCCACGAGACAAAGAGACTGGGTTTCCCCATACGGAGGAACTGGTCTTCATTCTCCTTCCCGAGAATTGTGATCCTGCACGTCCGGTAGACAGCGCTCGAAAGGAAATAGAACAACCTCGGCGCAATCGCGAGCAGAAGGCGGAACTTCCAGCCATATCTTGCCTTCGGCTCAGCCGCCGAAGCGCTCGCTTCCGGCATTTGCTCAGCTTTCGATGATTCCGACCGCAATTGCTATTACCCCCACTGCCCAACAGTAGTATGCGAATAAAGATATCCTGCCGCGCTTCACAACGTTCAACAGCAATTTAAGTGCGACTATTCCCATGGCCATTGCAGCCAGCGTTCCAAGGAGGATTGCGCCGCCTCCCACTGCCTCGCCGCCGTTTGTTAAGGACGAGTAATCCCTCATCTCGAACAAGAATGCACCCAGAATGGCTGGAATCGCCATAAGAAATGAGAATCGGGCGGCTAATTCCCGGTCGACGCCGAGCAGAAGCGCGATGGCGATTGTCGTGCCCGAGCGCGATATGCCGGGCGCGATGGCAAGGCCCTGCCCGGTCCCTATCAGAAGCGCATAACCTAATGGGACGGTTTTCGAAAACAGGGCCTTGGTCCCCGGCTCCCCGGATGCCGACACCGCAATTTCCGCAGGGGCGGAGCATGCTATGTTGCTGAAGTCTGAATGACCGACTACCGCTTGTGCCGCTCGGTTCTTCTTAAGAAGAGTGCTCGCAAGGAAGACTCCAGTGATCATGAGGCCAATCCCTGCCGCCACGACTGAGGCAAACATCCGCTCGAATTGATCCGCGAAGACGACGCCAATAATCGCAGTGGGGATGCATCCCACCGCGATGGAAAGAAGCATCCTCTCGTTGGGATCATCCCCAACTTTTCTGTCCAGAACTATTCTCAGCGCGGCGCGAATCAACTCACCGACTTCCTTCCGGAATACAATGAGGATCGCCGCGAGTGTGCCCATGTGGAGCATCACGTCGAAGAGCACCTGCGGTTCGGTCATCCCGAACAGGTTCTGGAATATTACGAGGTGACCGTCGCTGCTTACGGGCAGAAATTCGGTGACACCTTGCACTAACCCAAGAACGATTGCTTCAAATAGAGAAATCGGCGACCTCCCAAGGAAGGCGAAAGGCGAAAGGAACAAGGCGAAAGGGGAGAAGCAAAAAAAAGAGATTGCTTCGCTCCGCTCGCAATGACCAGAGCCGATTAGGGCCTTCCTTTTATGATTGGCCGCGCCGAAGCGTGGTCGGTTGCCGGCGCGGTCAGGCGTTCCTAAAAGACGATTCGTTGGATCGTTTTCTCAGTGATCCCTCTCGCCCGGAGCTTTTCCACGATATCCACCTCGATGTCGGGCACATATATCTTCAGGAGCACACAGCGGCCTGCGGGCGCGATCTCATAATCGCCCACAGAGGCGGGTATAAGCGCTGAGTCTCCGGCTGCAATTTCGACTTCATCCGAATGAGCCGACCGAATGACCGCGCGCCCGCCAACTGTCATGAGCGAGTCGAATCTCCCGCCGCCAGTCGTTTCATGCGCGGGCGCCTCAAGCTTCAGGAGTTCCATTGCAAAATATCGACAACCAATCAGATACGCGCGCTTATTTTTCCCTTCCTTTATTTCTACCTGCGCGACCGTGTCCGGCGAATCTTCGCTGAAGTTTATCGCTCTGAGAGCCTGTTCGACATGAAGTCGCCTTGGCTTACCTTCCGCGTCAACCCTTCCCCAATCATACACGCGATAGGTCGTATCCGAGTTCTGCTGAATCTCGCAAACAACCAGGCCCTTGCCCATCGCGTGCACGCAGCCTGCCGGTACAAAAACCATGTCGCCGCTCGATACCGGAAACGTGTTTACCAGCCGAGGGACACTGTTGTCGCGGATGGCTTTTTCAAACACTTGGGCGGTAACGCCGGGTTTCAACCCCTTGATGAGTGTTGCTCCCGGGTCTGCGCGGATGATATACCATGCCTCTGTCTTGGCCTCGGCTCCGGCGAACGCGGCGGCTGTCCGCTCATCGGGATGCACCTGAACGGAGAGCAGGTCGTTTGCATCAATAAATTTGTTCAGCAGCGGGAATTTTGTGGAGGGTGTTCCGCCAGGGCGGGACTGCGCCCCTGCAGAATCAAATCGGGCCGCATGGGCAGAGGCGCCGAGCAGCGCCTCCCTGCTTGATGCAAAAACATCGGCTAAGGTTTTCCCTGCCAATTCGCCGTTTCTGATAACATTGTTGTCGCTGTCGCGACAGGAGACCTCCCACGATTCGCCGATGGGCTGATCCGGAGGAAGCTTTTTCCCAAGCAGTTTTTCGAGTCTTCGCCCTCCCCAAATACGATATTTGTAAATCGGTTCGAGTACGAGCGGATAAAGGCGCGAACCCATTCGCTTATTCTCTGATTTCAAGGTTTCTCCGGAAAGAAGAACCGTTTAGAAATCAACCCACAGTGGTTTCCTGCATAGTCAAGAGCCCAGCAAATCCCCCCGTCCCCCCTTCGCAAAGGGGGGGGGAGGGACTGTCCCGTAAATCTGTAGTTGCGAATTAATTCGCGCGCGCGATACGGAAAGAACCCAACAACATTGTGCGAATAGATTCGCACCTACAGAATCCATCCTGGTTCGCCAATTATGGGACAGTCTCTGAGGGGGGATTATTCATAACTCTACTGTACGACCTTATTCAGCTTTCCCACAATCTCGCGCGCGCCATTGACGATATTGTCGATAACCTGCTTTACCGTGAGCACTTCATGAATCAGGCCGATGCATTGTCCGGCGGCGATGGTGGCGCTGTCGAGGTCGCCGGTCAGCCACGCTTGCCTGCCGAGTTTGCCACTTATGTAGACAATCAATTCATCGAGCGTTGCGCCCTGGTTCTCCATATCGAGCACCTTTTGCGCAACTTCGTTCTTCATGACGCGCACTGCATTGCGGATGGATCGCTCGATTAGCATGGTGTCGGTTTCCTGAGCCTCTATAACCCATTCTTTGAAGTTCTGGTGTGCAGGGCACTCCTTTGTGGCGAGGAAGCGGGTGCCCATGACGACGCCTTCGGCGCCGAGGGAAAGAGCGGCCACGAATCCGCGCGCGTCGGCGATGCCTCCGCCCGCGACAACCGGTATGTCGACGGTTTCGGACGCTTTAGGGACAAGTATCATCGATGTGACGTCGTCCATGCCGGGATGACCTCCGCACTCGAAGCCGACTATGGTGACTGCGTCGGCGCCGATAGACTCGGCCTTGCGGGCGAAGCGTACAGCCGGCACCTTGTGTATCAGCTTCACGCCTCCTTCTTTCAATGCGGGAATATACGATTCAGGGTTGCGGCCGGAAGTTTCGACCACGGGAACTTTCTCGTCCACCACCACATTGATGTACTTTCTCGTGACGTCGCCTTCCATCAGGACGGGAAGCATCGAGATATTGACGCCGATAGGTTTCTTGGTCAGTGTGCGAGTCTTCTTGATCTCATCGCGCAACTCCTCGGGATCATTGAACGTGGCGGCGGTGATGAAGCCAAGTCCGCCCGCTTCGGAGACGGCCGACACAAATTCAGCTCTACTGAGCCATTGCATGCCGCCCGCCAGGATTGGGTATTCGATTCCTAACATTTCGGTTATGCGCGTTTTGAACATGGCCTTTTTCTCCTCTCCCTGAATTCGCCCGTTCTCTCTGTATGTGGGATTCTGAGCCACTACAGTTGTCTTACGTCACAAACTCTTCTTGTTCTTTTCGAGCACTTTCTTGAGTTCGCCTTCTATCAACTTCCTGATCTCGTCGCGGCGCTTTTCGCTGGTGGCCTCGAACCGCAGGACGAGGACGGGCTGCGTATTCGACGCGCGGACGAGTCCCCAGCCGTCGTCGAAGGTGACTCGCGCCCCGTCGACATCGATCACGTCGTATTTGTTTTGTTTGAAGTACTCGGTCAACTCCTCCACCACTTTGAATTTGATTTTTTCGGGGCAGTCCGCGCGGATTTCCGGAGTCGAATACGTTTTCGGGACGTCCGAAAGCAGCTTGCTCAGAGGCGCGTTTGATTTCGACAGAATCTCGAGGAGCCGGCATGAAGAATAGATTGCGTCGTCAAACCCGAAGTATCTGTCGGCAAAGAAGATATGTCCGCTCATCTCGCCCGCGACCGCCGCGTCCGTCTCGCGCATCTTTTCTTTAATGAGTGAATGACCTGTCTTCCACATGATGGGTTTGCCGCCGTGTTTGGCGATATCGTCAAAGAGGGTTTTCGAGCTCTTGACTTCGGAAATCACCACGGAGCCGGGTCTTCGAGAGAGGATTTCGCGTCCGAAAAGAATCAGGAGTTGGTCGCCCCACAGAATGTTCCCTTTATCATCTATAATGCCGAGCCTGTCGGCGTCGCCATCGTAAGCGATTCCGCAGTCGTACCCATCATTCTTGACGCGGTCAACAATTTCCTCGATGTATTTGGGGACGGTCGGGTCGGGATGATGGTTTGGGAACCGGCCATCCATCTCGCAGTACATTTCGTCGACCTCGCAGCCGAGGTCGCGAATCAGCTTTGGCGCGACCGGACCGGCGGTTCCGTTGCCTGCGTCGATAACAACCTTGAGCCGTCTTTCGAGCTTGATGTTCTGGGCTACGTATTTCTGATAGGCCTGGATGATTTCGTGCTGGCTCAACTTGCCCTTTGCTG
This sequence comes from uncultured bacterium, assembly GCA_964450145.1. Taxonomy (GTDB): domain Bacteria; phylum Abyssobacteria; class SURF-5; order SURF-5; family SURF-5; genus JACRIR01. The sequence continues at coordinate 4,654 of CAYVDS010000085.1, read as the reverse complement.
TCACAAACCGGCCTTTCTCGCATACTTGACTCACCTTTTGAATCTCTTCTCCGAAGATAGTGCTCTTGCCCACGCACACTTTGAACCCGTTCTGATCCGGCGGATTATGGCTGCCCGTGATTTGCAGGCCGCCCTCTTGATCGAGATGAAAGAGCGAGAAATAGAACACCGGCGTCGGGCAAATCCCGACATCTGTTACGTTGAGGCCGGTCGAGAGCATCGCTTCGAGCAACACCTTATGTATACGGGGCGAACTGAGCCGGCAATCGCGTCCGAGAACGACGTTCTTTTTGCCGAAACTGTGGGCGTATGTGCCGAACGCCTTCCCTATGCATTCGACGACGTCATCGGTCAGGTCTTTATCAGCCACGCCGCGTATGTCGTATTCGCGAAAGATGTCTCGGTTCACGAATGTGTTCCTCCTGGGAAAGCAGGTTCAAGGTTCAAGGTCAAAGGTTCAAGGTCAGAAGAAGCAAAAGAGAGATTCTTCGCTCCGCTCAGAATGACGTGATGGATAATCAAGCTTTACCTTTCATCCACAATTAACCAACCCCGTGGTAAGGCACTCCTGAGAAACCGGCTCGGGTTCCTGGTTAAGTTCCGAAGAAGCTGAATACGCTCTGTAAACTCCACGAGGGTGGGAGTCCAATATCTGACGGCGTGTCGTCGGTCTTCGGAACGGCTTATGATATATCATGTCAGCAAACGTTTTCAAGTGCGATTCTTGCCGCGAAGGCGCCAACGCACCAAGAAAGGTTTTGTTTCCGAGGGCACGGAACACGGAGAGACCTCGACCATAAGGAAAAGACGAAGAGTCAGTTGAATCCACAGATGAACGTAAATTAAGCTACGGATTTCAAAAGGCTTCGAGGGAGACAGAAGAAACCGAAGAGATATGAAAAGATTGACGGCGCTCCATTTACTGCCCGGCTGTCACAAACCTGTCCGGAATGGAGCGTCCCTACGCGAATCTTCAAAATTTGCTCGGCAAGCTCGATGTAGAGGAATACCTGTTCGGCACGGCCTATATTGCTGGCAGGATTAGGCGCTGAATAAATTAGCAAGTCGCCTTTCGGTCTTAACTTGGTTTGGCCTCGATTTGATACATAATGCCGAGAAAGGTGCGTTTGGCGTTGATGAGCGCCAGGCCCGCCTGCTGAACAATGTCCAGAGGGTGGCGATTCCAGCGGCAGCCGACTCTTTTCGCATGTTTGTCCGCTCTGCGGTCCATCCATCGTCCGAGCCATTCGCGCTCACTGCGGCCGTGCTCCAGCAACAGGATTTTGCCTTCCGGTTGGCATACGCGGGCCATCTCCCTGACTGCGGCAACAGGGTTCGAGAAGGTGCACAACGAAAGGGAGGAGACGACTGTGTCAAAACTGCGATCAGGGAAAGCGAGCGCTTCCGCATCCATTGTCTGGAAAGAGATACGACACCCTAGCTTTTTAGCATGTTTTCGAGCGACTCCGAGCATCCCTGTGCTCATATCCACGGCCGTAATCTCACAATCATTTGAATATTGAGAGAGGTTCTTGCCGGTTCCGACGGCGATTTCCAGAACTTTTCCCGTAGCGCCTTGAAGCAGTTCGCGTCTAAGGTTCTTAATGCCCAACAGCAGCTCGTAGGGTGTCTCCACGAGGTTATAACGCCCTGCCATCGCGTCATATTTTGCTTTGATGTCTTCCTTTGACCGTGGAATCGTCATCTCTGCTTCTCCTTCAATACCATGTACTGCACCAAGAAAAGGAATCTGAACCGCGGAGGACGCAGAGAAGGCGCGGAGGAAAGCGTCCTCTGCGGTTCATAGTTTATGTGAATTGCTTTTAAGCAAGGCGCGAGCCAACGGCTCAGTTTTCCTTGAATGATACGCAAGATACTGGCGCTAAAGGAGTTAGGAATAGGAGTACTTTGAGTGGGTTGACGCATCCGCTGAAAAATGTGGGAACCCAGACAGGCGCCTGCTTGCTATGAACCAATTAAAGAGTTAGACACCACGACTGGACAAGGACCAGCAAGACAGCGAACGAAATGAAACGCAACGTCAAAAGTGATTCGGCGCTTTCCCGAAATACATGATGAAGTATGATCCAACGGACAAGCAGTAGAGCTTTATTGCAATTTCTATGAGTTCCTCTCCGGTGATGTTGAACAAGAGCCGCGTGTTGAAGCCGTACAGTAGCGCGCACAAACCCAGAAATATCAAGCCGGAACCGGCAGCAATCCCGAACACGCCCGCCGCAGGATTGCCCCTCAAAAGATATATTCCGGAAATCAATGCGCAAACTGCTATCCATCCGTCTGCAAGAGGAAAAGACATAAACCAATCTTTGTAACCCGGAACCACGTCTATGATTTCAAAAACGCCGAAGAAGACGAGAGTCCAGTAAGTCCCTATTCCAGCCGCCGTGAAAAACAACAACGACAAAACAATTCCCTTTGATCCCATTTTGTAGGCTCTCCTTTCGATTGCATTTCCGTCAGATCCTAAGAGACACGCGCTTATTCGGGGACACCTTGCCGCAAGGTGTCCCCGAATAAGCTGACCATGCTGGATCGCGTCCCTGAATCAAGGAGCGTCTCTTTCTCAGTTAACCACGCCCATCGCGGCCAAGGCTCGCAAGAAACCGGCAACCCGAAATCCCACGTTTGTCCTCAATTCGGGCGCCGAGGGGGCAACGGGCAGACGGCGCCCTCGGCTGGAGGCAACTGCACGGCCTCATTCAGCACGTGCCCGGCATGAGCAATGGCCGCCGCCATACACAGGCCCACAATCTCCTCGGCGCTAAACTCCTTCTTCAGTTCGTTGAACAAGTCATCGGACACATGGTGTCGCGCGACCCCATCGGACAGTCGAACTGCCAGGTACTGTCGGCGGGTGAGCGGCTCGGGATTGACTTCTTTCTCGAACACGGCCCATTCTATTGGTTCAACTGCGCTGCGCACGGCAGCCGTCCGGTGAGTCACTCAATAGTGGCAACCTGTAACGGACGCGCCACGCAGGGCCATAAGCTCCCACATGACGGGGTCGACGACCGTCGCCGTTCCAGTAATGAGATGAACCCACCCGCGAAGAGCTTCCGGAACGTGGGCGATTACGCCGAACATCCGCGAGTCGCGCCACCATCCTGCTTCGGTGTCGCGCAGGATTGAATTGATGTCGTGCTCGGGCGCTTCGCCCGGCGCAATCGGCCTGATACGTTCTTGCTGTACGTTCATAATTTAACTCCTTCAGCTTACTGCCGGTCTTCCACCTTCAGCTCCATGACAATGCGACCAAAGCCGCCGCACCGCACTCCGACATCGGGACAACCAGTTCTTTTGAACGCCATTTTGTTTGCGTCAAAGCCGGCGTATAGAAGCTCGTTCGCCCCAAAAACCAGTTTCTCAAGACCGGCGAGAGCATACGCGCAGACTTTCTCCGGACAAAGTCTGGTCAAGAGGTTCCCGGCTGCATCAAAATAGAACTTGTCCCCGGCCTTATGTTGGCTGTTACATCCATGCGATTCGACAACCTCTGCAATGATCGTCTTGTTCATCAACCCGGCCGCCTTGGCGAGAATCTCTTCATTTCGCGGATTCTCTCTGAAGAGTTTCATCTCTTCGTCGGTATACCCCAAATGCTGCTGGAAAAGGCCCCACACGCTTTCATCAATCTTCATATTCTCCTCCTCGCTTTGTGATACAATAACTGGCATTCGTTCGACGGTCCGTTTGCTTTTATATCGTACATCCGTTATAATACCACAGAAAGGAAAACTTGTCAAATGCCCAAAATCGTGGACCATGATTCCAGGCGCGAGGAGGTCGCGCGGGCCGTGTGGCAGGTCATTGCCAGACGGGGAATAGAAGCAACAACTATACGCGAAATCGCGCGCGAGGCCCGGTGTTCGACGGGCGTTCTTGCCCACTACTTCAAAGACAAAAATGAATTGCTTCTTTATGCGCTTCGTATTGCCTCAGTGCGAGCAGCTCGCCGCATGGAGAGACATATCCGCGAGGCAACGGGAGGAGAAATTTTGCGAAAAGTGATCTACGAAGCGCTGCCCATTGACAAGGAACGGCGATTGGAGTGGCAAATCTGGGTCAGCTTCTGGGGACAGGCAGTGAGCAGTATCTCACTCGCGCGCGAACAGAAACGGCGATATATCGAGTGGCGCGCTTTCGCGCGAGACCTCATTCGTGGAGAACAACAGGCAGGCCATATTCACAAGGATATTGATGCGAAGAAGGAAGCCGACTCCATCATCGCGCTTATTGACGGTATCGGGCTTCAGGCCACCCTTGAGCCACGACATCTGCCGCCGAAACGCCAGCGCGAAATCGTGGACCGCTATCTCTCCGCTCTTTCTCGCCGGTGACAAAGGGAATCTTAAATGAAACGCATGCGCCTCATGGTTTTGGGGATTGGCGTTATGTTCGGAGTGTTTTTGCCCCGTACCTCTATCAGCCTCCTGCCGACGACTCGTACAAATCCCAGTATCTCAAGGGAAACGCAACACATTTTCTGCAAATGGGAGACTACAAAATACACTATCTCGTTCGCGGGGCCGGCGCTCCCGTGATTCTCATTCATGGCGGGGGAACATGGCTATACTCATTTAGATTGCGCTGCAGAACCCCTCTTGTGCGCATACTGCTCGACTTGCGTAGTTTT
>CAYVDS010000084.1:10080-19965 GCA_964450145.1 uncultured bacterium | reverse complement strand
TTAACTTTCCAAGGGAGACTCAATCATGACACTCACAAACCAAACTCCCCCCCACCAACCGTCCCCCTCGCCTCAAGTCTCTCCACCGCTCCCCCGCCGTGCCACTACTTTAACGACCATTACCTCGCCCACAAGACCGTCAAGTTGCACGGCGACCGAATTCGCTATTGCCGCGCTCTCGCAGGATTCCTCATCTGGAACGGCGAAAAATGGGTTAGGGACGAAGACTCAACCATCTGGCGCGCAGCGCTCGACGCAGTTTGGACCCTCTACCGCCACGCTTGCGAAACAGCCGCCGAAAAAGAACGGCTGCGCCTCAGAAAATGGATCGTCCGCGCAGAACGCTGCGGCCATATCGAGAGCGTAATCAAACACCTTCAGGCCAAAACCGAAATCCTCGCATCCGCCGAAGAATTCGACGCCCATCCCTGGCTGCTCAACGTCAAGAACGGCACACTCGACCTGCGGACCGGCAAACTCGCCAAGCATCGCCATGAAGACCTCATCACGAATATCGCCCCCGTCGAATACAACCCCGCCTGTCCTCCGCCCGAACGCTGGCTGCAATTCCTCGCCGAAATCTTCGACGGCGACCCCGCGTTGATCACTTTCCTGCAACGCGCATGCGGCTATGCCCTCACCGGCTCTGTCAACGAACAAAAACTCTTCTTCCTCTATGGTTCAGGAGCAAACGGCAAAACCACGTTCCTCAAAACGCTCATGTTCGCCTTGGGTGACTACGCGCGCCGCCTCCCCTCCGATCTGCTCCTCACCGCCCGCGAAGACAAGCATCCCACCGGTTTCGCCGACCTCAAAGGTCTCAGAGTCGCAGTCACGACCGAAGTCGAATTCGGCAAGCGCCTCGCCGAAGCCACCGTCAAAGAACTCACGGGCGGCGATCCGCTCACCGCCCGGCGCATGCGACAAGACTACTGCGAATTCCAGCCCACCCACAAAATCTTTATGTGCGGCAACCATCTCCCCGTCATCCAGGGCACTGACAACGGCATCTGGCGGCGAATCTCCCTCATACCCTTCAATGTCACAATACCCGAAGAACGACAAGACAAAGACCTCGACCAAAAGCTCCGCGTGGAAGCCGCCGGAATCCTCAACTGGCTCGTCACAGGCTGCCTCGAATGGCAAAAGAACGGCCTTGCGGAACCCCCCGAATCCACTGCGGCCGTTCGCGCATATCGCACTGACATGGATGTCCTCGGCGACTTCCTGAACGAGCGTTGCGTCCTTGCGCCCGGCGCTCGCATAAAATCCGCCGACCTCAACCGCGCTCACAAGGAATGGTGCGAGAAGAACGGCGAACAGCCTATGAGTGTTCGCGTCCTCGGTCTTCGTCTAAAGGAACGCGGTTTCAAACAGGAACGAACTAACTCATCAAGACTCTGGCAAGGCATTTCCCTCAAGGAGACAAACCCATGACCACTCAATTTTCCGGGCCATTATGCCAAAAATGCCCTTTAAGCGTCACAAGCGTCACTCATGCGCCGCGACGGTGCGCCCTTTGCGTCTCGGGTCTTTGACCCTTCGCGGTGAAAACGAGTAGAATACAGACGGAATGAACGAGCGCGAAAGATTTCTAAAGACCATGCGGTTTGAGAAGGCCGACCGCGTGCCGAACTTCGAGCAATATATCCGCGATGATACCATTCGCCGGTGGCGGAAAGAGGGCCTTCCGCGCGGGGTTGATATCGAGGAGTATTTTCATCTCGACCACCGCGAAGTTCTGCCGCTCAAACTTTCGTTCCACGAAATGACGGGAGAATTCGATTATCCAATCGAAAACGAGAGCGATCTCGAGCGGTTCCGGAAATTCCTCGAAGCCGCTCTTACGAGAGCCTTTCCGCGGAACTGGAAAAAGCTCGTCGAGAAGTATCGGAATCGCGATTATCCGGTTGGCGTGGGCGCCTGGGAATCGGGCATCCTGCAGTTCCTGGGGGTCGGCGACTCGCCTTCATTCGAGCGCGCCTGTCTTCTCATGTGTGATAGGCCTGACCTTGTTCACGCCATAATGGATGCCGCGGCTGACTATCTGATAAGGGGACTCGAGCGGGCGCTGGCAGACGTTGAAATCGATTTTGCGTATTTCACCGAGCCCATCGCGGGAAGCAACGGGCCGGTCATATCGCCGAAAATGTTCCGCGAGTTTGTTGTTCCGAGATACAAGAAAATCGCTAATCTCCTCCGGCAGAACGGCGTGGACATCATAATCATGAGGTCGTTCGGAAATATCAATGTGCTCTTGCCCGACATGGTCGAGGCTGGCGTCACGGGTCTTTGGATGACTGATACAATTCCGTCCAACATGGATTATCGTTCGATTCGGAAGGAGTATGGTCGAAAACTTGCCCTTGTCGGCGGCATCGACTCTAATGTGCTTGTCCGCGATAAGGAGGCCATCAAAAAGGAGATTTACGAGAAAGCGCCGCCGCTGCTCGAAACTGGCGGCTACATTCCCACCATCGACAACCGCGCCCGCGCACACATCCCTTTCAAGAACTTCGTCTATTATCGTGAACTGCTCGAAGAAATTTGTGGATAAAATTGACTTGATCCACAGATTTCGCACATTTGCACAAATTCCGGAAAAAGGAAAAAATCTCGCGTTTACCTGAGTCCCTTTCCGCCGCCGATCAAATGAGAAAGGAAACTTGTGAGGAAGCTCTCCTCGTGTCCGGCGAGAATCTCCAGTTCGCCATTGTCGAGCCATACGCCGTTGCATCCGCGGCACCGGTCGATCTTGACTTTTTTCTTGAAAACAATTTCTTCAAGGTCGCCATAGCATTTCGGGCACTTGCGATAGTGAAGCTGCCTGGCGTGTTCTTTTTCCTCGGCCTCGAGATGGGCTTTGCGCTCTTCCTCAAACTTCTTCAGTTTCTCAAGGTCCCCCTTCACAAAATATTTTTCCTCTTCGTCGCTGGGTTTTTGAATACCGTGATTGAGCAGGCTCTTCTGCCCCATGTAGCTCTTGGGGGGCTTCGTGGGCCGAATCCCAGCGCTCGGATTCTTGGCCGTGTTCACCATGTTACTCCCCTCCGTTTGTGATGCAAAACGTTCATCTGAATTCCTCACTATACTACTGTGGGCAGAAAACTCAAATTGCGCAATCCCCGGATATTCAGGTTCCGGGTTGAAGAAGAGGCGGAACGAAAAGAAACATACTGCCGCCAAGGCCGCAGCCAAAATTTGCGGAAAACCCCCCCTCGAGATTGTCCCGTGATTGGCGGAAGGGGATGAGATTCTGTGGGTGCGAATTCATGCGCACGCTTTTTCAAGCCATCTTCGGCGCAATTGGCCGAATGAATTTGGCCCCACATAATTACGGGACAGCCTCCTTCCCCCCTTTTGTAAAGGGGGAAAATAGACAGCGGTTTGCTGTGAAGGCCCATGAGAAGATCGCGACAAGAATCCAAGATTTCGAACTTTGGTAGTGCAGAGAGAAAGGAGGGCCAAGAATTGGGGGAAGGACAATAGGCAGAAACCGTAACCTCCGGTTTCCGGATCTTGCCTGAGGACTCAGAATCAGAAGGAGCTTTTACGTTGGGATATAATCCGGGTTGCCGACATAGCGTGAGCCATTATCTCAGCCAGCAGCTCGTCGGCAAGTACGACCGGGGTCTTTCCCGGCCTTCGCGCCGCTCATGCATTCGCCGTTCCAGTCCGATATACTCGCCAGCCTGCGAGTTCGTGCGTCGTTCTCCCTTGCGTCGTTCTAATAAACGACATTTCACAACCATCTGTGTATGTGCGTTTTCCATGCTGCTCAACCCCGGTCGCGATTCAGTTTCTCCCTTCATGCATGCCTCCCATTTTCCGCGCCTCTCTATTTGGAGTAAACACAGGTGGCCAGGGCGAGTGATCGCCTTCTTTCGGAACGTCTTCGCTCAAAAAGACGACGTTCCATGCCGAGATATGTTCTTGCCGATACGACATCTTTTCTGCGTTCTCCTTTTCTGCGTTGCTCTTTTCGATTCTCCCCCATGTCTCCCCCTCTCCCGCATGCGGTCCATTGATAATTTTTGCCCTGCAAACTAATTATATCACACAGGTAAAAACCAGTCAAGACCCCCAAACTTCTCCCTATTTTAGGCTTTTCGCCACTTCCCTCCTCGTTAGCAGAATGGGGGACCTGTGCGGACAGCGTCCCGGGGAAGTCAGCCCCAGGAACGCCCGCGTCCATTCACAGCTTCCGTGCTTCCTCGAGCAGTGTCTTGTTTCGAACGCGGATCATAGTGCGCTCGACGTGACCGTACCTGACAACTCCCGATTTATCAATGAGGAAGATGGCTGGAATTGCGACTCCGCCATGCTCAGAGGGATTGTAGATGTCGTATCTCTTTATTAAGGCGCGGTCAGCATCGCTCAACATAACGAAGGGAACCGCATTGCCGGTTACATACTGCTGCAGGTCTTCGACCGCGTCGGCGCTGACGGTAACTATCTGTGTTCCTGCCTGCTGAAATTGCTCAAATCTCCTCCTTAATCCCTTCAACTGAAGGCGGCAGAACAGTCACCACAGCCCGCGAAAGAACACGAGCATCACGTTGTCGACGCTCAGAAACCCGGCCAGCGAGTTTTTTTGTCCTGTCGAGTCAGGCAGTTCGAAACCGGGCGCCTGCTCGCCGACCTTTGGCGTTTCTTCCATAGGGTTCCTTTCGAAATAGAACCAAAATACGAGATTCGACTCGAAAAACCGCAAAGAATAACTGAACCATGGAAAGCGCGCACATGCGCTTGCAGATACGCAACAAAGTAATTTTACGTAGATAGGAGACGGATTGTCAAGGTCAATCCGGGAAAAGGAGAAAGCGAGAAACTTTGGTTCAAGCGGGCGTGGCTAAATGTGTTGGACTACAAGAGCGGACGGGTGGTATACTAAGTTTTGCCTTGAAAATTCTGTGGGGATTTCATTCGCACGGACTCAGAAAAAGCGGCGCGTGTCAGCCGAATGAATTCGGCCCAACATGTCCTGCGCGATGACGGAGGGAACCGGGATGCCGACGTTCGAGATTCGCGACGAAAGGATAGACGAAGCGGAGATAAACCGCCGGATCGAGGAGAGCTTGAAGCAGCGGCAATCCGAAAGTCCTCCCGCTCAGGCGCAACTGTCGAGTTCAACCCGCGAGGAAGGACACGCCGGCTTCGTGCAGGACATCGAGCTTAGAGATAGTCTCGGCTTCTTGAGAAAACAGGCGCGTGAACTGCCGGACTATAAAGTCTTCGGCATATACAAGACACTGCGCAGATTCGGAAAGAAACAAATAGCGCTCGATAAGTCTCTTGTGTATTTCTTACAAATTCTCACGAATCGCCTTGGATTCCTGTCTGACCGGCTGGAACGGTTGCAAAAGGAAGGCGATGCGAGCGCAAGGCAAGAGGCCGCATCGGAAAGATCGACAGACCGCCCCATCGTCTCGCAGACTCACACTCCGGCTTCCAAAGACCGAATTGAAAAGCGCGCCGCGTCGGGCGGCGAATTTGATGAGCTAACGGAATACTTCCACTTCAGATTCAACGGCATCTATGGCGGGTCAGATGAAGAAATCAGGGGAAAGGGGCTCGCTTACATCGAATATTTCAAAGACAAGGATACAGTTCTTGATGTCGGCTGCGGAAGGGGTGTGTTTCTCGATCTTTTGAGGGAAAACGGGATTCATGCAATCGGAATCGATAGCAACAAATACATGGTCGAGGTTTGCCTCAAAAAAGCGCTCGATGTCGAGTGCGCCGACGCGCTCGAATATTTGGCGAAACAGGCAAACGGCCAGTTCAAAGGCATTTTCGCCTCCCACGTGATCGAGCATTTCTCCGGCGATGACCTGGTCCGGTTCGCAAAGCTTTGCTATGACAAACTTGCTGTGGGTGGCTGCGCCATTTTCGAAACTCCTAATCCATTGAGTGCTTTCGTGCTCGGCGGCGGCTTTCATCTCGATATCACGCATGTCCGGCCTGTTCATCCCGAAGCCCTCAATTTGCTTCTCGACACGGTCGGTTTCAAGAACATCCAGGTAATTCCTGTCTGGCCTTTCCCCGAGAGCGAGAAGTTTCAGTTGCTTGAGGGAAAGGACAAACTCATGCAATCGCTCAATAGGAGCCTCGAAAAGCTCAATAGCATGTTTTACACACACTACAACTATGCGATCATAACGATGAAGTGAGAGCGTCGGATGAAGGCGATTCATCAACTATTGCCCTCGTTCGCCTATGGCGACGCCATTAGCAACGAAGCGCTTGTTCTGCGGGACATGCTCAGGTCGTGGGGGTACGAATCAAACATATATGTTGACGATTGCGATGAACAGATGGCGGAGAATCGCCTGCCTTTGGCTGAGCACAAGAAGGACTCGTCGCCTGCGAACGGCGTGATTCTGCATCATTCCATCAGCAGCCCGGTTTCCGATTATTGCATGCCGCTGAAGGACAAGAAAATACTTGTCTATCATAACATTACGCCGCCCCACTTTTTCCATTCGTTCGCGGACTCGCTGGATGAGAAGCTGGATTACGGTAGAAAGCAACTGAAGCGCCTGCGCAAGAAGATTGACGTGCCGGTCGCTGATTCCGAATACAACGCGAACGAGCTCCGCGCGTTCGGCTACAAGAACGTGCGCGTGCTTCCTGTCGCGATTGACTTCAGCAGATACGAGGCCGCCCCGTGTCCGTACATTTTGTCGAAGTTCGATGATGGGCTGGCCAATATCCTCTACGTTGGCCGGATAGCTCCCAACAAGAAGGTCGAAGACGTGCTGAGAGTCTTTGCTTCGTATCAGAAAAGGATCGAGCCGAGGTCGAGGCTGATACTGGTCGGAAAGGTGAACATGTTCGACCGGTACCATTCATTTCTCTTCGATGTCGCCGACGAACTGGGCGTCAAGAACCTGCACGTGACCGGACATATACCATTCGACAAACTTGTGGCGTTTTATCGTGTGGCTGACTTATTCATACTCATGAGCGAGCATGAGGGCTTTGGGGTGCCTCTGCTCGAAGCGATGTATTATGGCGTTCCTATCGTGGCGTACAAAAGCTCGGCGGCGCCGGAGACGCTAGGTCGGGCGGGTGTCCTCGTGGTTGAGAAGCGGTTTGACCATATAGCGGAAATGGTGAACTTGATCCTCACTGATGAGCCTCTCAGGCAGCGCATAATCGAGGGACAGAAGGAGAGACTGAAGGATTTCAGAAGAGAAAATGTCGAGGCGAAGCTCAAGGAGATTGTCGGGGCGCTGGATGTGGCATAGGAAAGAGGAATGATGAGTGATGAATGATGAAAGAGAAGGCATATCCGCCTGTGAGGGATGGCAAACTCACAAATGTCTGCGTCAAAGTTACTAAAAGGGGAATCACAAATTAACGGCGTGTTGCCCAAATGAGATTGTGCTTCATAGCTCTGTAAGGATTGTCATTCTGAGGAGCGAAAGGTCGCAGACCCGAGCGACGAACAATCTCGCATTTTCATGCAAATTTATGCGTCCGCGCGGAGATTCTTCGCTTCGCTCAGAATGACAGAACGCTATTACCATTCGGGCAATGGACCGTGAAGGGTTTGTGTGCCAATGGGCAGATTGTTTCATAAACGAAAATATGATCCGAACATCCGGATTGTCCCCGATTCGGAATTGAGGAAAGCTGTTCGTCCACCGTACAACAAGCTATGCGATATCAGCGACTGGCGGGAGGGACCGTTCACCGAATATCTCCGCAAGCTGAACGAGTCGCCCATGATTCACCGGAAAGCGTGGGAATATGCCAACTGTGTGTGGGGGTTGGAAGAACTGGGCGTCGTGTGCGAAGAGAGCGTCGCCCTCAGTGTGGCGGCGGGACACGAGAGGCCGCTGTTTTATTTCGCGAACAAGATTTCGAGAGTGGTCGCCACCGATATGTATGGGGGAGGGCCTGACGGCGACCCCGAAATGCTTACAAACCCCTGGAAGTTCGCCCCTTTCCCTTACCGCAAGGACCATCTCGAAGTGTTCCTGATGGACGGCGCAGAATTGTCGTTCGCGCCCGAGAGCTTTGATTTCATTTTCTCGCTGTGCTCGATAGAGCATTTCGGCGGACATGAGAGAGCGGCGAAGGCTATGGGCGAGATGTATCGGGTTCTCAAGGCGGGCGGCGTGTGCTGTGTGTCAACCGAGATCATCCTGAACAATCGCCCGCACAATGAGTATTTCACGCACTCGGAGCTCGAACAATATGTGTTGAAGGCCGCGCCTTTCTCGCTGGCCGGCACGGACACCATTGACCTGCGCATATCCGAATCGCTGTTGAGACACCCAATCAAGCTTGGCGAAGAAGAGGACCTGAGAGTGAGTCCGCATATTGTGCTTGAAGGAGGCAGAAGAGTCTTCACTTCCATAATACTGTTTTTGAGAAAATAAACACGGTAATGCGATAGTTATCCTCAGCTTCCTGTTCTACATCTGTCCTTTTCTCTCTCTCTTGCCCATTTGTAAAGCGCGCGAATCATATGCTATATTAAGAAAAATGCGAGGTTATATGGCATACGAAGGGTTGAGACATTTTGTTGAAGCGCTCGAGCAAGCGGGTGAACTCAAGCGCATTCGTGTTCCCGTGTCAGTGGAACTCGAGATAACGGAGATAACCGACAAGGTTTCCAAGGCAAACGGCCCTGCGCTCCTGTTCGAAAATATCAGCGGCAGCACAACCCCGCTCCTCATCAACGCATTCGGCTCGTACAAGCGCATGGCGATGGCGCTCGGGGTTGAGTATGTCAACGAGATAGGCCGGGAGATCGACGAGATTCGGCATTTACCGCTCCCCACCGGCATCGTCGAAAAGCTCAAGATGATCCCGACACTCGCGCGATTCGCGAAATTCCCTCCTAAATCGGTCTCAAACGGTCCATGTCAGGAAGTCGTGATGGAGCGGCCTTCGCTCGCCGGTTTCCCAATACTTAAATGCTGGCCGCAGGACGGCGGTAGATTTATCACGCTGCCCATGGTGTTCACCAAAAGTCTTACGAGCGGACGCCGCAATTGCGGAATGTACCGACTGCATGTCTACGACGAGCGGACGACCGGCATGCACTGGCACATCCACCATGACGGCGCGCGCCATTTCCGCGAGTACAAGAACGCGGGCAAACGAATGGAGGTGGCGGTCGCGCTCGGGAGCGACCCTGCGGTCACATACGCAGCCACTGCCCCGATGCCTCCAGACGTAGATGAGATGCTGTTCGCCGGCTTCCTTCGAAAAAAGCCGGTCGAAATGGTCAAATGCAAGACCATTGATATGGAAGTTCCGGCGGACTCCGAAATCGTGCTCGAGGGATACGTGGACCCGCAAGAAGAACGGACCGAGGGACCATTCGGCGACCACACGGGGTACTACTCGCTGGCAGATAAATATCCCGTCTTCCACATTCAATGCGTGACGCACCGAAGAGACGCCATCTATTCGGCCACAATCGTCGGAAAGCCTCCGATGGAAGACTGTTTCATGGGCAAGGCGACCGAGCGCATCTTCCTTCCGCTGGTCAAAACCCAAATCCCTGAACTCGTTGACATGAATCTCCCGCTGTTCGGTGTGTTCCACAACTACGCTTTCGTCTCGATAGATAAGCGCTACCCCTATCAGGCCAAAAAGGTTATGCACTGCATGTGGGGCTTGGGCCAAATGATGTTCACGAAAATCATCGTGGTGCTTGACAAGGATGTGAACGTGCAGGACGTCGAGGAGGTCCTCTGGCGCGTCGGCAACAACGTGGACGCGCGGCGCGACATCACCATCGTTGATGGTCCCGTCGACGTTCTCGACCATGCATCCCCCCTTCCGCGCGCAGGCTCGAAAATGGGGATCGACGCGACGAAGAAATGGAAGGACGAAGGCTTCGTCCGCGACTGGCCGGAT
>CAYVDS010000084.1:0-10070 GCA_964450145.1 uncultured bacterium | reverse complement strand
GTGGGCCGGCGGAATCAAGATGACCCCGGAGATCATCGAGCTTGTCGAGCGGCGCTGGCGCGAGTACGGATTCGAGAAATGAAGGACGGCGCGCGAATCCGCTCGATGTTCGCCTCGATCTCACGTCGGTATGACCTTTTGAACCACCTGCTCAGCCTCAACCGTGACAAGCAATGGCGAAAGAAGGCGGTCGAGATGAGCAGGCTCGGAGGCGGTGAGAAGACGCTCGATGTCTGCACCGGAACAGCCGACCTTGCGCTCGCATATTCCGGCGCCGTTGGCGCCGGCGGCATGGTTGTCGGGACGGATTTCTGCCCCGAGATGCTCGATATCGGGAAACGGAAACTGGCATCTGAAACGCATCGCGGAAGAGTCGAGCTTACGGTCGCCGACACCCTCGCGCTTCCATTTGCCGACGGGCTCTTCGACGTCGTCTCAGTGGGGTTCGGGATACGAAATGTGGCGGACCTCAGGGCGGGGCTTACGGAGATGGCGCGAGTTGCGAAGCGCGGTGGCCGCGTCGTAATTCTCGAATTCAGTCTGCCCGAGAACCGCTTGTTCAACAGAATCTACATCTTCTATTTCACACGCCTGTTGCCGGTAATCGGGAGGGTTGTATCACGCTCTCGCAACGACGCCTATTCATATTTGCCTGACTCGGTGATGAAATTTCCATCAAGGGATGAGATGTGCGGCGTGATGCGCGAATGCGGATTGACGGAGATTACGGCCAGCGCGCTAAGTCTCGGGATTGTGACCCTTTATGTTGGGAGAAAGCCGTGAAAGGCAGAATAGAGAGGTTGACATGCATATAATCGTCGCAATCACAGGCGCGAGTGGCGCGCCGTACGCCGTCAGATTGATTCAAGCGCTGGCTGAAAAGAAGTGCAAGGTCCACGTTACCATATCGGCTGCGGGCGCCCGTCTCTTGAAACACGAGATGGGTGTTAATATCGATCTCCAGAATTTCTCGGTGAAATCGCTCCTGGGTAAGACAACCACCAAGGTAGCCTATTACCATCATGACTACATCTCAGCCCCCATCGCGAGCGGCACTTTCCCGATTGACGCGATGGCAGTGATCCCTTGCAGCATGTCCACGCTCGCGGGAATCGCGGCGGGTCTCGGGAATAACTTGATCCTCCGCGCCGCCGACGTAACCCTCAAGGAGAGACGCCCTCTGATACTGGTCCCTCGCGAGACTCCGCTCGGACTCATAGGTCTCGAAAATATGGCGCGGGTGACACGGGCTGGCGCGTGTGTCCTGCCGGCGATGCCCGCTTTCTATAATAGACCGAAAACGGTGCAAGACATGATTGACTTTGTTGTGGGAAAGGTAATGGATCAATTGCATATTCAGCATGATTTTTTCCAGCGCTGGGGCGAAGGGCAATAGAATAATGATGAAAGCGGAATGATGAATGATGAGCGCAGCCGCAACCGAAGAGAAAAGAAGAAGCAAAGGGATTTCACTGATTACACGGATTCTGGAGGGGCGGTTCGCGAACCGCCTCCAAAAAAGATCGCGACAAGAATTCACGAGTTCGAACGTTAGTAGCACAGATTCTGAGAAGAAGAAGCAGGAAGGAATATCAATGCAGCAACTGTTCAGAAGAATCGCCACCGTCCTCGAGATGATAAAATTCTCGCACACGGTGTTTGCCCTGCCGTTCGCGATTATGAGCGCCTTTCTTGCCGCCGACGGAATGCCCTCGAGCCGCCAGTTATTCTGGATTCTCATGTGCATGGCGGGGGCTCGCAGCGCGGCCATGTCGTTCAACCGGATAGCGGATGCCCGCTACGACGCGCTTAACCCAAGGACCTCTCAAAGGGCTATTCCGGCCGGCAAGCTGACGATTGCCGAGACGGCGGCGTTCATGGTAGTAATGATGGCGCTGTTCGTATTCTCAGCCTCGAGGCTCAACCCCCTCGCACTCGCCCTTTCGCCCGTGGCGCTCGCAATAATCCTCTGCTACTCATATACGAAGAGGTTTACTCATTACTCGCATTTTGTGCTCGGGCTTGCGCTCGCAATCGCGCCGGTCGGCGCGTGGATTGCCATAAAGCAGGAATTCCACGTTGTCTCGTTGCTTCTGGGGCTGGCCGTACTGCTCTGGACCGCCGGTTTCGACATCATCTATGCCTGTCAGGACTTCGATTTTGACAAGCGTGTGGGGCTCCATTCACTGCCGAGGCGCCTTGGTGTCGCTGGCGCGCTCCTAGTCTCGGCGATCCTTCACGCCGCAATGGTGGCGGCGCTCCTCGCAGTATTCATGACGGCCAACCTTGGTAACGCCTTTCTGGCCGGCGTCTTTTTGGTCAGTATCCTCCTCATATATGAACACTCGATAGTTAAGCCCAGCGACCTTTCCCGCATCAACGCCGCCTTCTTCAATGTAAACGGCTCAGTCAGCCTCCTCCTGATGGCCCTCACCATCGCCGATATCGCAATGCGATAAGCCGACGCCACCTCGATGGTCTTTCAGTATCCCTCGTCTGTTTCCTAAAATTCGGGGACACCATGCGGCATGGTGTCCCGAATTTTAGGCGAGATTAGATGTCTGAAGCTACGTTTTTCGCCGAAATGTTCAAAAATGAAATCTGTTAGTTCGTACGCTGGCCGCGCTAATTTCTGAGTATAAGCCTAGGCATGACAATGAGTTATACCCTCCGTAGAACAATCATGCCGGTTCGGCACAGAAAATGCCTATATACAACACTAGGCGAAGTGGGGGAAGTCCCTTTACGGTATATCTCTGTCTGCGCCGCGTGTTGTCCAAAAAGCTAATGGTCCTTTGTCATTCTGAGCGAAGCGAAGAATCTATTTTGCTCGTGCAACCTTGTGAGAAAAAGAGAGATTCTTCGTCGCTTGGGTCTGCGCCCCTTCGCTCCTCAGAATGACAGTTGTGATGCAGTTTCATTTGGGGAACAGGCGCTGCAGTTCAGAAGAAAAGTCACAAGGGTGGGGGGATATTTTGTCGCCAAGCTCCCGGGAACCTCATATGCCCTTCCGCATACGCCGACATTCTGTTTCGAGAGCGTTCCTTCCATTTCTCGCAACAATCCTTCTTGCGTTCTCCAGCCTCGTTGCTCACGCCGCTAAAAACCGCGACCTTATCGTGGTCATCGATGTCAGCACAAGCATGAGGGAAATTTTTGACAAAGCAAAGGAGGAAGCCAAGCAACTCACGTCCTCGGCGCAATGGGGCGACAGAGTTACGCTTATAACGTTTGGGCGGTCCTCTCGCCTGCTTGAGCGCACGCGCATAAAGTCTTCATACGATATGGCAAGAATACTCTCTACAATAGACAAACTTGAGGCCACGGAGCTTGATACGAACCTTTCATCGGCAATGGAGCGAGGGTTGGAGGAGATGAGGCAATATTATCAAGAGGCTCCCGATGCGGAACGGGTGATGATGTGGCTAAGCGATGACAAGGACAATCCCCCAAAGGACGTCCCGAATCTTATCACCTTCGAAACCCTGAAGCAGCGCAAGAGCGGGCAACTGCCGGACCGCGATTGGTTCGTATTCAAATCCCCGATAAAGACCGAGACTGAGTCGGATGTCAAATGGTTCGTCGATTGGGCCAGCCGCCGATGTAAGATGCAACTGAAAGTCGCATTCCCCACGAGCGATCTTGGGACTGTTTCCACAACGAGTCCGGAGAAAGTGGTGTCTGTGAGATTCGAGCCGGAATCAAAAGCGGTCTGGGGGACGTCGTTTTCGGTCGTTGCAGAAGCGATAGACCAGAATGACAAGTCTCGTACCGTAACTATTCCTGCCAATCCCTCAGTGATTGTCTGCTCCGGAGCGACATGGGACCAGAAGATTCTCATCACGCTGCCCGATAGACCCGGCAATTACGCCTGCAAGATAAGCTTCGTTTTGCCTTCCGACAAGCTGCTGGAAATCACGCCGCCGCAAGCGTTGTTCAACATAAGAGTCGAACGTGAAATTAAGATTGCCAAGCGAGATATTGACTCCGATGGTGCTGATCGGGAAGGGAATTCGAGCAGTGGCTCCGGAAGGGAGACCGCGTTCGAACGCAAAATTCGAGCGCAGTTGATCGAGGATTTGAAACAGCAGAGGCTGGAGCAAGGAACGCCAAAAGAACCCGTCGAGTTCGGGCCAATCTATAGCGGCGGCGAATACATGCAAAGCATATCATTGTTCATGAACCGGGGTATTCCGCTGGATTCGATACATATGAAGACCAGTTTCGAACTCCCGGACAAGCTCAAGCTAATGCCTAGTTTCCGTATATCGGAAGGGAAATTGTTCGTCGACCTGTACCTGAGCGCAAAGGACTTCGTCTCGACCATGGACGGATGGGAGGTACGAGGAACGGTTTCTTTTTTCGCCAATGAAGAAGACGTCAGTATCACCCCGAGGGATATTCCCGCAAGGTTCTATAGCAAGAGTGTCGAGTGGCGATGGGGCAAACAGGAACTCCCTGTGTCAGCCAGCAGTGAGGAAAACAAGGAGGCCATCGCCAAGGTTGTGGCAACCGTGAAAGCCTTCGCCATAAAAGCGGCGAAAGCGCTCGCCGCGCTTGTCGTCCTCTGGCTCGCATACTACCTCGTGAGGCGATATTGGTTTGCCTGGACGCAACTTGTCGGAACTCTCGAAATCGTCAAGAACCCCCTCGGCCGAAAACGGATGTATTTTAACCTGCGCAGCCTGGGCAAACACAAGAAGACTAATTCACTGACAATCGGAAGCAGCCGCAAGGCCGATATCTCTCTGCCCCACCCATCGGTCGCAGACCTTCACGCTACAATAACGACGATGAAGACAGATTCAGGTATTATAGTCTTTGTCCAGCCACTTCGCGGCAAGCGTGTTCTGGTCAACAATGTCGCATATGTCCGTCAAAAAGAGATTGGTGATCAGGATAAGGTCGCAATCGGTGAATTTGTGTTTCTTTATACCCGTCCCGAATTGTACAGGGAGACAATCGTCTGTTTCTCGGACGGCAGAGCCGCGAGGGGGGCGCTTGTCTCGTGGGACATAGACGCGCCTGGCTTCGAGTTCCTTCCTCAAGGCGCGCCGTCGGTTAACGCCAAGATGGTCATCGGTTTTCCCGAGCTTAAAACGGTTTCCTTTGTTCGCAAGAAAGTCAGGTTCTCGTTCGATCGCTTCCTTAACGGACAAAACGGGCACGCCGGCCGCGGCGTTGAAATCATTTTCAAAGACGGCGACCTGCTCGAAGGCCGGATCGTGGGCGATTCGGGCGAGTGGGACAAGCGCTTTTACGTCCTTCCGAAGGACAACGAGGAAGTAGGCCTTATTCTGGTTGAGCGGTCAGCCATACAAAACATATTCCCGCGAGAGGCGGTCGAGCAGTCGTTCTTGCATTTTCGCCGCGCGCTCCGGATGCTGACGGGACGATCTTAACTCACCCTTCTTCCCAATTCATTCCGGCTGCTGTATAATCTCCAGAACTTGCAGACTCAGGCGAATGCGTATATCCATAGGATATGCGTATGGACTCCTGCTTTCGCAGGAATGAGGAAAATTGCGACGACGCCATGAACGACGACAGAAACTACCGCAAGATCATCAATGCATGGTGCATGTATGATTGGGCGAACTCGTCTTTTGCGACGACCATCTTGTCTGCCGTTCTCCCCATTTATTACGCGAGAGTGGCTGGCGCTACTTTGCCCGGCAACCGCGCGACCGTGTTCTGGGGCTACACGAATTCCGTTGCCCTTCTGTTGATTGCCGTCAGCGCGCCCATGCTTGGCGCAATTGCCGACTACACGGGAGCGAAAAAGAGGTTCTTATTCGCGTTTGCGGCGCTAGGCGTAGTCTTCACCTCGCTTCTGGCGCTGGTGGGCAAAGGTGACTGGCTGATGGCCTCGCTATTCTTTATTCTCGGAAACGCCGGGTTCTCGGGAAGCATTATCTTCTACGAATCGCTCCTGCCTCACATCTGTAGGCCCGACGACATCGACCGGGTTTCGTCAAAAGGGTTTGCGATAGGCTATTTGGGCGGCGGCTTGCTTCTCGCGCTGAATCTGGCGTGGATACTGAAGCCGAAAATGTTCGGATTGGCAAACAGCGAAGTCGCTACCCGGGTGTCGTTCTTGAGCGCAGGCATGTGGTGGGCGGTTTTCTCGATCCCTCTTCTCAGGCGTGCGCCCGAGCCGGCCGCGGCGCTTTCGGCCGGCCGGTCGAATCCGGTTCGCGCGGGCGTCGAAAGACTCATCCTCACATTTCGCAACATTCGCGAACACAAGGAACTCACCAAATTCCTGCTCGCCTTCTGGCTTTACAGCGATGGCATAGGAACGGTCATCAGGATGGCGACCGCCTACGGTACCGAGATAGGAATCGGCCGCAACGCCCTGATGGGGGCCTTGCTGTTGGTGCAGTTCGTCGGCATCCCATGCACGATAGCTTTCGGATATATCGCCAGACCGCTAGGAACAAAACGCGCGATTTTTCTTGCGCTCGGAATCTATTGCCTGGTTTCCGTGGGCGGATACTTCATGACAAAGGCCTGGCATTTCTGGCTGCTGGCCCTCGTGGTGGCGTCGGCGCAGGGCGGGGCGCAGGCGCTCAGCCGCTCGCTCTTCGCGCGAATGGTTCCGAAAGCGAGATCCGCTGAGTTTTTCGGTTTTTACAGCGTGAGCAGCAAGTTCGCGGGTGTCTTCGGACCTTTCCTCTTCGCTGTCGTTGGCGATGTGGCGGGCACAAGCAGGCTCAGCATAATTTCGCTGCTTGTGTTCTTTATCGGGGGAGCGCTCCTCCTGTCACGTGTGAACGTCGAGGAAGGTTTTCGCGTTGCCGCCGGAAAGGCGCAGGCCTAGCCCGCTCCTTTGTCTGCGCCGGTTCTCTCCAACAAAGAGCGGGTCATCTTGAATATCTCTTCGTCGCTCAGCTTACGGCCGTTGCGTTTCTCGAGCGTTCGCTGCGTTCGGGCCTGCTGGAGACGTGAAAGCGCGCTGAAGAAGGCCCTGTAGAAGTTGAAGTCCAGGACTAAAATGCCGCCGAGGGTCCTGAGGATGATAGGAATGAGATGTCGAAAATAGAAATAATCTCTGGAAGTGATGTTCTTCCAGACAAACAGGAGGCGGTTCCGCCTTATCATGTTCGCGCGGTATGCGCGTTGGTCCCCCGAGTGGATCGGACCTGAAGCCGAGTGGTAAACAACGCTGCGCGGTTCAAAGATCGTCTTCCAGCCGCGTTTCCATGCGCGGTAGCACAGGTCTACGTCTTCCGAATAGAACGGAAAGAACAAGTCGTCGAACCCGCCAAGCGCGAGGTATTTCGCTTTATCGATGGCGCAATGCCCGCCCACCGCATAAAACGAATAAATCGGCGCCGAGTTTGTCTCCTGCACGGCGCGGATGAGCTCCGGGTCCTGGGAACTCACGAACTTCAGGTATCCGCGTTTGAAAAACGGCGCCTTGGCTAGTTCCCTCGGCGTATGCTCGTCGTCCGTAAGCGACATCGGGCTTACGGCAAACACTTCCTCATCGGTGAAGCGGCCCACAAGCGGCGCAATAAAATCCTCCCTCACACGGACATCGGAGTTAAGCAGGATGACGATGGCGTTTCGCGCCGCCCGGATGCCGGTGTCCGAAGCGCGCGCGAAGCCGACGTTTGCTTCAAGCCGGATCAACTGAACGTCGGGATGTCGGTCAGTCAGGTATTGGGCGCTGTCGTCCGCGCTCGCGTCGTCCACCACAATCAGTTCGGCTCCCGCCGGGTGGCGCTTTGCCGCAGCAAGCAGAGACGGCAGATTTTTTTCGAGCAGCGATCTGCCGTTGTAATTGGGAACCACTATACTGACGGGGTTCCGCGCTGTTCCCCGGGTCACCATGGATTCCCCCTGAGTTCCCTGAAAACCGGCGCGCAGCGTCTCGGCCCGCTTATTGATCGCCGATGCTTCACTGATTTCCCTCTTTCGGCTCAAGGACCATATACCGGTCCCCGGAGGATTCGAAGATCAACTTGTAGTTCCTGAAAATATGGCTCTGTATTCTCCACCAGTCTTCCGGAATTGGATACCAGCGGAGGAACAGTACGTCGAAAATCACTAGACGAGGCTTCTCTCTTTCGAGAGCCTCGAGGATGTCCGCCACATAGCCGTCAGGCCCGTTTCCGGAAAGGACATAATCATGCGATGTAATGTTTGGCACACCCGTCAAGAAATACAGTAAGGGATTTGTGGAAAACATTGCCGCCAGTTGGTTTTGCCGGGAATAATCGTCAATAAAGCGAGTGGTCTCGTTCAGTTCCTTGATGTCGCCTTTTTTCCCGAAAATTC
The DNA here is from genome assembly GCA_964450145.1 of uncultured bacterium. GTDB lineage: Bacteria > Abyssobacteria > SURF-5 > SURF-5 > SURF-5 > JACRIR01. Next base: position 1,784 of record CAYVDS010000084.1, on the reverse strand, counting down.
TCCGCCCTCTCGGCGCCGCGATCTCCTCGTAGTTTTCGTGAAACGAAATGTTGCTGTCGGCGCGACTGATGAGAAAAACAACAAAAACCAGCGAGGCCAACGACGCTAGCAGCAGGTTCTTGAGCTTCAAATCAATGGAAGATGCGGAGTCGGCGCTATCCTTAGCGGACCAGCGCCTGGACACACAGACGACGCTCTGCTGGGCCCAATAGGCAAGCAGCGCAATGCTCGGCCAAAGCGCAAAAACGATGTGTATGATGTCTGCCCTCGGGAACACGGTGAGGAAATTGAAAAAAGTCGCCAGCGCAAGAAGCAGTGGGAAGCGGTCGTTCGCCTGAAAACCGGCCTTGCGGAATTTAATGAAAAAGTTCCCCAGCGTGAAAAGCACCGTAAAATGCGGCATATAGGCCATGACTCGCTTATCGGTGAGCCGCGACAACACCACGTACGGCGTGACGAACTCCCTGCTTTTGACGAAAGGCGTCACAAAAATCGCCTCGAGATATCCTGTGAGATGCCCGGCGAAGAAGTAAAACAAGGCGCTCGCGCCCACGGGAAGCACGAATCCCAAAACGAGTAGCGCGGATTTTCTGAAGAGCGGCGCAACCTCCTCGGCGCTCGGCGCCGCCGCAAAGAAAGGACCGAGGAATCCGCGTTTCGCCGCTGGACAGAACAGGATACGCTCGGCAGGAAAATACATCATGATGGCGGCAAGGGCGACCATGCCGGTATTTTGTTTGAACGCGAAGCTGATTCCGCAAAGCAATCCAATAAGCAGGAAGGCCGCCCCGCTTCTTCGGCCGCTCATAATGGCCAGACCCGCAGCCCAGAAAGCGGCCATCGAGAAAAACGCGGCATACCACGAGTAACTGGCCTGGAAAAAGAACGGAAACTGCCAGACCAGGAACAGAAGGCTGGCGCCTGCCGAAAAAAAGAAACCCATGCCCATGCGTGCGACCATGTAGAACAGTGAAGAGGCCCCGGCGGCGACGACCAGCGTGAGCGCCCGTTCAACCGCTATGCTGGCCCCGAAGACGCGAAAGGCCCACGCGTTCAAGTAAATGGCAGCCGGAGTCGTCAACAGAAAGAAGTCCTTGTGAGGAATCTCGCCGTTCAATACCCTATCGCTCAGCGTGAGAATCCACCCCTCGTCCGGATTCGGCATCGCTTTGTCGTATATCACCATGAGGTATAGTACACTGAGCAGGAACACTCCCGCACACAGTGCAGTGTCTTTTCTCAGACACCGCAGATTTGAGTAAGTCCGCAGGTCGATCGGGGCGACAAAGAAACGCCCGGGGTCGTTGGAAGGGCGCATAAACCTTCTCACGACGAACAGGAGGGCTGCTGCATACATTGCATTCTCAATTCTGAAAAACGGAAAATGCCAGACTTTGACGAGGCGGTAGGGCATGGCCCGCGTTGCGATAACTGCCAGAAAATATGCAACCGAGAGGCATAGAAGGATATCAATGGCTGCCCTCCCTCCGCCGTTGGCAAGCTCATTCAGGGTGCGTCGAACCTTTCCGGCCGGGGCTGTCCAGACCTGCTCTCCCACAAATCGATCCTCTTCGTCATTATAGATACACCACCCGCCGGATTGCATATCCGTCTGCGCTTTCCGAAAGTCCGGCGGGCGATTCGTTACGTAATCAATTTGGATTAAGATTAAATCACTCCGCTTAAGAAGTCAAGCGAATTTCGATTCGCGCCGCTCCTGAGAAACACGGTTTCTTCCCCTCTTAACCATGCCGGAAGGCGTGGTCGGGCGCTCTCAGGAAACT
>CAYVDS010000083.1:0-20073 GCA_964450145.1 uncultured bacterium | reverse complement strand
GCATCGTGTCCCCGAATAAACACGTTCTCTTGCAGCGATATCCGTGGATGTCCCTAATCCCCGCGGTCAATTCTATCCGAGGCCAAAACGAATTGCAAGCCGGCGCGCGAGGCGCGGGTTCCTAGTTTCAGGTCAAGAGAAGGGAGCGGTGGAACTAATCGGGATTCCGCCTGCACGGGAATGACAAAGAGGATCTGTTCATTCATGCATTTCGTGTAATTCGCGTTCTAATCACGCCGTTGGCGTGATCCTTTTTCTTCTTCCGAAATCCGTGAAATCCGTTGGTTGGTTGGTGCAGATCAACGAATCTGATCATCAACTTAAGAAGAGAGCGAGTCAGAGAAGGCGGCATGGAGGCGGTAGCTCGGCAAGCTGGCAAAGAAATAACCCCCCTTTTCAAGGGGGGAGGGGGAAATGTTTTCTCTTGACAAGCCGCCTCTATTGGTTGGTTCGATGCTTCTTCTTTTTCCTCATTCATCACGCAGACCTTCGACTTTCGACTCACACTCTCACACCACCGGTCCTTTACCCTTCCAATCGGTATCCAGACAGAATTGGAAAATATTCGAGTAATATTCCTGCAAAAGGGGAAGAGCCGCTCCCAGTTCGTCCGTCGCCGCTATAGTGTTGGATATATCGAATATCTTTCTTGAAGTCGTGTACGGAATATAGAGCTCAACGTTTGTCATGCGTTCTCTCTGCTTTGCCGGAAGGGTCGCTTTCAGCAACGGCGCCACAAAATACTTATACATGGTCGGGTTGAGCATCATCGGAGGCCTATGGCGGTTTTCCCCATTTTGGGCGGAATGTTGCGAAAAGTATGTTCTCATCAGGCCGAGTATTTCGTCCATAGTCGGCGTTCTGTCGGGCCCGGAACACAAATGGAAAGTCTTGCCAATGCTAGTCGTCTGATTGACTATTTCGTAAAGCGCCGCCGCAGCGTAGTCCGACGGGATTAAATCAACGAAGGCCGAGCCTCTGGTGGGCAACGCCGGGAGGCGGCCTTTCACCGACAGCTTGACGATATAATAGAAGACATTGAAATTGGGCGTTTCGCCTGTTTGAGAATCTCCGATTATCATGCTGGGGCGCAGGACTACGGTTGGAACATCCTCTTTTATGTTCTGCACGAGCATTTCGCCCTCGAACTTCGAGCGCTCGTAGTTGTTATTGAACTGCTGACCCTCCCACAGTTCCGCCTCCCTGATGACGCCGGTTCTGTCGCCGGCCACATATGCCGTGCTTACGTGCGCGAAGAACTTGAGTCCGCCTTCCTGCGCCGCCGTCCGGGCGAACTCGGCCACCCGCTCTGTTCCGGAAACGTTCACTTCCTTCAGATCCTCGAGTGGCAGGCCCCATTTGGTGCAGGCGGCAATGTGGAGGATTCCCTTGACGCCGAGAGCCAGTTCGCGATATTGCGTGTCGGAAAGACCCATTCGCGGCAGAGTGATGTCTCCCCTGATTCCTTCGACGCGCGCCCGGACGCCGGGGTCCCGGAAGTTGATGCCCAGATACTGCAGCAGCCGCTCGATGCGCGCCTGAAGCATTTCTTCAGAGGACGCCCGCACCAGAAGTTTCACTGCGACGGATTCGTCGCCCTGCAAAAGCCGGCGCACGACCGCTCTCCCGAGCAGCCCCGTCCCGCCTGTGATAAAAACCGTGTTCATGTGCATAGAAGCCGAACCGCGAAAAAGAAGCTGAACCGCAGAGTACGCGGAGGGTCGCAGAGGTTTTCTTTCCGTCATAGATTGTTTACCATCTTCTTTTCCTGATAATAATGCCTTTATGATGAATTCTTTTCTCTGCGGCCCTCTGCGGTTAATGCTTTGTGTTGATGCTACATGTAATACGCCACCATGAGCGCGAAGGCCGCGCCCGTGAAACTGCACACGAGGTTTACGACCTCGTTGTTGACCCATATCTTGCCCGAGGCCAGCACACCCGTATCCTCCCCGCAATGATTCGGGTTTTCGGTTATCTCACCGCATCGGCTGCAGCGAAGTTTTGCCTGTGCGGCAGCGCCGAGGATGCTGTCGCCGGTGCAGGCGAGCACCCCCGCCAGGGCGACCAGAGCAAGAAACGCGGCCCTTGTCTTTATGTGTTCGGCGGAATAGAAAGGAACGCCGACCGCTCCAATAACCATTGCGCCTAGGCCTGCGGCGGCGTAGCCTGTCACAGACACTCCCCCTGATGTCCCTCGTATAACCGGCTTCCAATTCAGAATCGACACAGGGGCGCGCCGCGAGAGCAACCCTATCTCGGAGGCCCATGTGTCCGCGTTCGCTGCGGCGAGCGAGCACAGGTAGGCGAAATACAGCCGCTGGTCCGCCGTGAACGAAAAGCAGATAGCGAGCAGACACGGAATCCCGCCTTTTGCCAGAACCTGTCTGATGTCCCGGGGCCCGCTTTTCGCGTGAAACGCGCGCAGTTCCGCTTTGTGTTCCTTCCGCCATTTGCTGATGAGACTGGATGAGAAGAAAAAGACCAGAATGGGAATAAACCATGCTGGTCCGCCTGTCACAAAAATAATAGACCCAATCAAGAAAACCCCGATGGCGCCTCCCGCGCCCAGAAAACCTGCCCGCCACGAGACCACTGCCACCACAATCAAAACGGCTGTTCTTCCCCAGAACAACACAATTCCCGGAACCGAAAAAGGCGACATCAGGTGAAGGACCAGCGCGCACATGAGCGGAATCGCAAAATTGTCCGCATCGCTCGGGCTGACGGCCTCCGTTGCCGTTACGAATGTCGCGCAGGCTATGGCCACGGGAAGGCCGCCCAAAGGGCCGAGCGCCGTGAATCGCCACAGAGAGACATCAACCACCACCAAAGTCGCAATCCACATAGCCGCCGAACCGGCCAATGTGCGCCGGTTTCCTTCAATTTCATATTCTCCACGCGGAAAGCGCGTGCCGATGACCGCCGCCGCCGAGTCCGCGCATGCCGCGGTCATTAACGCGGCGAAAATCACGAACTTATCCTGCCAGAACAACAGGAACAGCGCGCCGCATGCCGCCGCAAGAAAAGCAGGGCCGTAGCTGTGCCTGTCTTTTCGATAGACACCCGGGAAGAGGCTAACGCGCGCGCTTATCACAAAGAAAGGAATAAAGAAACACACCAGAATGAGCAACGCGCCGGGAGATTCGAAAAAAAACACGCAGACGGCGCACGCGGTTCCCGAGAGGACGTGCACCGTCTTTCGGACGACCTCGTGTCGAACCGCCTTTTTCCGGACGAGGAGGCCCGAAGCCCAGAAGAAGAGAATAATGCTACCTGCCAGGATCAGACTGCGTGTGAGTTCTTTCATAGTTCACTTTCCGCAGTTGCGAAAGACCTCCAACCACCAAGACTCAAGGCGCCAAGACGAAATCATGGACCTCCTATGCTTTATATTCTTGGTGCCTTGGTTATATTCGTCCCTTTCGTCTATCTTTATTTCTGTTCCCTGAGCCTTCGGTGCAGTATCCACTGCAACGTATCAGCCGGCGGCACGGAGATTTGGCTCTCCTCCTTGTGTTCCAGCGAGAGCGCCCCGCTCGGGCACCCCAGAACGCACGCGCCGCACCCCAGACAGCGCTTCGGATTCACTTTGTAGCCGTCGTCGCCCAAATCAATCGCATGCACCGGACATCTCTGCTCAGCGCACACTCCGCAGGCGTTGCACGACTCGGCGTCTATTGTCGCCACGTAGTTCGACGGAGCGATTATATGGGGCGATTTGTTTAGCCTCGCTGAGCGCAGAAACGGACAACAATCCGGGCAACAGTTGCAGATGTGCGAGTGGCCATTCTGGATGTTCGAACCCGTATGAACGAACCCCTCTTCCTCCACCGTTCTCAGCAGGCTGATAACCTCGTCGCGCGTCGCCCTTTTTCCCTCGCGATACTCGATTCGGATTTCGGGACCGAAATCGTCGCGATAGAGAGAAACGCACCGGTGCGCCCGCCTCTTGCAGTCCCTGCCTATTGCTTTCATCTTCTTGCAGCACGGGCAATCGGAGATCACATAATGTTTTGCGTCTGCGACCATCTTCGAGACCTGCTCGAAGGGCAGGACTTCGTGGTCGCCCGGGATCACCTGCTTAGCCGGGAACGCCCGGATTTGCGGCGGGCCCGTCTTTCCCATTTCTTCCGCAAATATTTCCTCCAGATACTGCTCGAACAACTCGACGTACTCCTTGCCGATCCGCGACGGGGGGAGGTCGGCGTGTATATTGAGGTAAGTTTCGGCCCTGTATACGCGATTTCCCCGCGGCCCTTTTCCGTCGACGAGGCCCTTCGACAGCATCCGTTCAAGAACTTCGCCGAGTTCCTCCGCCTGCCTGCCGGCCCTCTCCGCGAGCTGTCCCGGACTCTCGTGCTCGAGCGTCATGCGGGAAGCGATTTCTGCCTCCTCCGGCGTGAAAAGCTTCCTGAGTATCTTCATCTCGACACCGCTTGGCGCGGCCGGAAAACCGAGAGGCAAGACTTTGAGATGCTCGGCAAGCTCTTGGTAAATGTCGCTGCTCATATTTCACATCACTGCTGTCAAAAACAGCTTTTTTCCACCGCAAAGGGTCGCAGACCCGAGGCGCAAAGAACAAGGAACCCGAAATTCGTTTTGCCCTCAAAGCAGGCTGGAGAGAGGTCTGGTCTGATAAAATATTCCTGAAAAGACCGTACTCTTAGAAGATTCATGAAAATCCTCTTGCGCGTCTTGGACAAGAGTGAGTTTTCGTGGCAAATCAAAGATGTTCTGTGGGGGCGGCTATGCGAACCGCCCCCGCGAACACAAACACATATGTCAGCTCGAGTGATTTCCCTCGCCAGGACCTCATGAAAGGGCCACCTATTCAAGACCCCAGCTACCTACGCGGTCTGCAATTCAGAACCCACTAAATGCGAAAGCGTTTCGTCGAGCGGATAGAAGAAGGTCACTTTGAGTCTGGCCGGCGTTCCCTTTTCCAACGCACATGCTATGCTCTTTGCTGCAATGTCTTTCGTCATCTCGAACTCGAATTCGGCGGGAACAGCCTCTTTCATGCAATGCAGGCGAAGCATGTCCCACATCTCGGCTAGTTGCTCGCGCGGATACTCGCGGAAGAAAGCAAACTCCTCCTTGCTTCCCATCGCACGCTCAAGAACGCGAAGGTCGCCCTCGGATAGATTCTCATACCTTTTTGCGAGAATCTCCTTGAACTCCTCCGGCAGAGTCTCCGACGGCTTCGTGAAAAGCTTACTCATCTCCTTCGTGGCTACCGTCTGGCGCTCGCGAAGTATTTCTTTGATTTGGTTCAGGAGAAGCAATACAGACATGGTGGTTCTCCTTTCTCTTCTTTGGCCCTTTCATATCCGATCGGAGCCCCGTTGCTCCGGACCAGGACGAATCCCTCGCTGCAAGCAAAAAGCGAAAATGGAGCTACAAAACGCCGCTTAATGATTATTACTGATTTGCCAAGAACCTATGATGCAACAATAGGCTCTGTCAAGCCACTTCTCCGGCTTCGGATCAAGCGACAATCATGCAATGCCGATGATCTTGTGAATGATGAAATTTGCCGGATATCTGAAAGTCACCCTGTGCGGAACTGCCATATCGTCAAAAAGTATCTCCTTTCCCGGTATTGTCGAGGAGATTTCAAACCGGAAATAGGCTCCCCCTTGTCCGGGGTGTACGCAGAGGTCGTTCAACTTTCCCCACATCGGTTCGACCTGTTCGGCCGTGTAAAATTGGAAAAGGGCCCACTCTTCATCGTTTGCAAAGTGGACCTTGTGAAGCTTGTCCAACTCCGCCTGAGTCAGGTCCGCATACTTTTTGCGCAGCATCTCCCGCAAGTCAAGCGGAACGGTTGTCGGCGGAGTCACAAAATATCCGTCCCACTTATTCGTAGTTCCTGTTTTGCCTTCAGATACCATCTGGTCATACTGTGCTTGAGTTAGGCTTCCCATTCTACTTTCTCCTTTTAGTTGGCTGACCCTATTACACGAGAACAGTTCGCTGCTTCACATCGAAACCTGCATTTGCGTCCCATAATTCGGGGACACGATGGGGCATCATCTCTCCATCAACTGTTCCGTCATTACAATGTGTTTGGGCATTCCGATTTCGCGGTACATCACAACAGCTTCCTCAAGCAATGAACGAGCTTTCTTCTTGTCGCCAACACCATTGCGCTCGATTAGCATGCAAGCATACCAGCGCCGGATTTCAGGCTGCTCGATCTTATATGGAAGCTCTTCCGCCTGTTGAAGCGCTATTCTATAATGTTCCTCTGCTTTGTCCCGCAGCCTGCCAGCCGCAGCCGCAATGCCGGCCGTGGTCTGAACAAGTCCGTTAAAAGAAGCATGAAGAAGGTTGCCCGTCCCAATGGCATCAAGAGATATCGGATAAAGTTTGGCGGCGCCGTCCCACTCCTCGATTACGGCCAAGCCTTCGACCGCGGCCGCTAACGTTATCCAGGGGCCATACATATTGGGCTGACCGATTTGAGGCAGCATTCCCTCGTTCTTCTTAAGAATCGCTAGTGCAGCCTCCTTCTCATGCGAATACGCATCGAGCAGGAAAAGAAGGCTATCCGACAAACCCGCCGTATGCCCTTCCACATCCGCCTGCGCGCCTCTTTTGAGACTTCCTCGCGCTTCGTCCCAGCGACCGCGCCAGAACTGTGCGCGGCCAAGAAAAGCATAGCTGAGAGTCGCCCAACCGCTCCCCAGAGCGAGCTCCATATCGAGCAATTCCTTGCGGCGTTTCTCGAACTGAATAAGATCGCCCGTGGCCGCGACCTCACGGAACGAGTCATAGTGACCCGCAAACCAGCGGGCGTGTTCGTTGCCGCCACGCATCGCAAGCACCTTTGCCTCAGCGCCTATTTTCTCAGATTCCTCGAGCCTGCCAAGCCAGAGCATGCCACACTGGCCGCCATACGCTAATGGGTAGCCGGCGTTGTATGGGTCCGCCGACTGCATGAGTTGCGCGGCCTTCAGTCCGGCCTCGGCCGCCTCCCGGCCCTGCCAGTAGGCATGGTGAAGGAACGCCTTCCTCGCCAGAATAGGCCCGAGGAGCCGCTCGTCTTTAAGCTCCTCGGCCATTGCAAGCGCCTGCACGAACATCTCATGAGCGGCTTTGTAGCCGGCCTCGGGCATGTTGCTCAGCACGAAGGCCGAGGCCGCAAGAAGCATGCAGCGGGCGGCGTTGACACGATTCCCAAGCGCGGCGAGGCCGCGATTCGCCACTTCAAATGCGTCTTTGAAACGCGCGATACTGAGCAGGTAGGTCGAGAGTTCCGCGCAGACGCCGCCCACCGCCTCAACGTCTCCCAGCCTCTCGTATTCGGCGAGCGCTTCGCGCCAGTCGGCCAACGCCTCGTCCCTCCGGCCTAAACTGCGCAGGTCGAGACCTCTTTTGAACAGGAGACCCGCCTCTTTCCGGGGCTCATGGGGAGCCAGCAAGGAGAGACCGTCCTGATGCAGGCGGAGGGCTTCCTCGAACGCCGCCGCCTTGAAGGCGCGATCCCCGGCCAGCGCAAGGTATTGGACTGTCTTCGACACGTCGGCGGCCACGCCCGCCTGAAACAGATGATACGCCAACTCGGCTGCATGCTCGTCCACATTGTCCGCATATGCCTGCTCTATCGCGTCGGCCGCGCGCAGATGAAGCCGCTGCCGCCGTGGAAGAGACAACCCGCTGACCAGCGTCTGGCGAATAAGGTCGTGAGTGAAAGTATAGCGGCCTTCCCCCCTGTCGCCTGCGGAGGCGATAAGCTGACCCCGTTCCGCCGCTTCCACGGCGCTAAACAGCCTGTCTTCGTCGAGGCCCGCCAGTTTCTCCAGCAGTTTGAGGCTGAAGCTGCGCCCGATGACGGCTGCGGCGGTCAGGATTTCTCCGCATTCGGCGCCCACGCGCTTCAACCTTCGGCCAATGAGCAACCGCACGCTCCGCGGCACGTTCAGTTCTTCGAGAGTGACGTTCGCGCGCCATTGCCCTTGCTCGTCAAACAGTTTCCCCTCTTCGCACAGATTCCTGAACACTTCCTCTACGAAGAAGGGATTCCCTTCGGTTCCCACAAACACTTGCTTCACCAGAGGAGACGGCGGTTCGCTGCCGCTTCGCCCCCGGAGCATTGCCGATACTCCGGATTCCGAAAGCCGCTTCAGGGTTACGCCGTGTATGAGACGCCGCCGGCGCAGGTCTTCCAGAATGCCAGTCAGCGAGTGCGCCGTATCGAGGTCGACGTCCCGGTAGGTGCACATAATCAGTACGGGCATCTCGGGCAGCCGGGGGGCGATGTATTGGAGCAGTTGCAGTTCGGGGTCGGTGGCCCACTGGACGTCTTCGACCACGATGAGGGCCGGCTGAATTTGAGCGGCCCGCCCGATGAACTCGAGCAGTGCGTTGAACAAGCTCCTCCGCTCTTGCTCGTACGGCAGTTCCGCCGCTATGGGAATGTCGGGGAAGCGCCGGCGCAATTCCGGCGCGAGTTTGGCGATCTTGGGCGCCGCCTCGCCCAGCGCTTCGCGCAGCACGTTCGGCTCCACGGCCCGTATGGCCGTCTCGAGCACCTCGACGACGGCCGAGTACGGCGCAGCGCCTTCCATTTCATAGCAATGGCCCATGAGGGTCAGCATGCCGCGCTGGCGAGCCTCGGCCTCGAGTTCCTCGGCCACTCGAGTTTTGCCGACACCCGGTTCGCCGGCGACCATCGCCAAAGCGCCGCGCCCGCGCGCGGCCTGCTCGAGCACACGCTGAAGCTCCGCAAACTCCTTTTCGCGGCCCACAAAAGGTGTTTGCTCAGAGAGGGTGGCCAAAGCGAAAGCGGCGGGAGTCTCCTCCCGCTGCCACATGACCTCGTAGATTTTCTCTTGTTCGCGGAATCCTTTGAACTTGAACAGGCCCCGGTCAACGAGCTTAACGTTTCGCGTCCCGTTTATGACGTCGTGGGCTGTCTCGGATATCAGTATCTGGCCGCCTTGCGCGCACTCGCACAACCGCTTGGCGAGCACTACGGGCATCCCGAAATAGTCCTCTCCCTCGCGGATTGGCTCGCCGACGTGAAGGCCGACACGCACGTGAAGAAGCCGCTCCTCGCCGTGCTGGCGGTTGTGCCGATGCACGGCTTCCTGCATCGCAACCGAGCAGGCGACGGCGTTGCGCGCGCTGTCGAAAACCACCATCAGGCCATCGCCGAGGTTCTTGACCTCGTGACCGCCGCGTGAGGCGACCGCCTTGCGGAGGAGGTCGAAATGCGTGCGCCACACCTCTCGGGCCTCGTCGTCGCCCAGCCGCTCGAGCACCTCGGTCGAGCGCTCGACGTCGGTGAAGAGGACCGTGACTGTGCCGCCGCGCGCGTCATCCATGCGTCAGGCTCCTAAAAAAGAGGCGAAAGGCGAAAGGAGCAAGGCGAAAGGGTGATTACAAGGGAAAGACGAAAGTGACGAGACGAAAGGGAAAAACTGAAAGAAAGATTTGTCTCTGGTTTCCAAGCTTCGCCTTTCTTCCACAGGCAATCCACCGCAAGTGGCTCAGGCGCTCTCAAGAAACTGAGCGCAATAGTGATGTTGTTCTTATCATTCCCGCCAAGCCTGTCCTCGACTCTGACCGGGGAGCGGGAATCCATGGCGAGCGCTTATTCCACAAAACACGCTTGAATTTATTTCCAGTATATCCATTCGGTATCCGGACGGCTGAATTATATCACACGGAAATTCCGTGTCAAGCCAAGAAGTAAAACATGGTAAAAAGAGGAGCTACATTCGTTATCCATCACTCGTCACTGCTGTTCAAGAAAAAGAAGCTGAACCGCAAGTTCGTTTTCGGTTTCAGCTCTTGCCGGCCTTTTGCCCAAATGAGATTGTGCTTCATAGCTCTGTCAGGATTGTCATTCTGAGGAGCGAAGGGTCGCAGACCCGAGCGACGAAGAATCTCGCATTTTCATGCAAATTTATGCGTTCACGCGGAGATTCTTCGCTTCGCTCAGAATGACAGAACGCTATTACCGTTTCGGCAACACGCCGTAACAGATGTCTTTTTCGCTTTCGTTGAACGTAATTCATCATTCCGCATTCATCATTCATCATTGCCTTTTCCCCATTTTCCCGTTTCCCCTTTTCCCCTATTTCTTGTATTCCCGCGGCACTCTTTTACTTATTCCACTTAGAACCTCGTAGGAGATGGTCCCCGCCCACTCGGCAACATCTTCAGCGCGAATGGTTTCGGAGCCGTCGTTTCCTATAAGCGTGACGATGTCGCCGGCCGCAGCGTCCGGGACAGAACTTACATCAATGAGCACTTGGTCCATCGTTACGCGCCCGACCACCGGCGCACGTTTCCCGCGAATAACCACGCTAGCTTTGTTCGAGAGACGCCAGGGATATCCGTCCGCATAACCGACATTTGCTGTTGCGATGCGCATCGGTTTCGGAGCTATGAACGTTCGGCCATAACTTAACGAGGCGTCGGCCGGGACATCTTTCAGAAAAACTATGGCAGTCTCGAATCGAAGCGCCGGTTTGAGAACTATCTTGCTCTCCAGCTTTCTGTGCGGATACGCGCCGTAAATAATAAGGCCGGGACGGACCAGAGTGCGGTGCGCGCGCGGGTAGTTGATGACAGTTCCGCTGTTGGCCGCATGGACTCTTTGCGGTTTTACGCCGAGCGTCGTCAGGTCGCGCACGAATTTTTCGAATAGACCGATCTGAGCGAGCGTAAAAGGGTCGTCTTCGAGTTCGGATTGGGCGCAATGAGTGTATACACCCTCAAGCCGGATGCCGGGAAGTTGCGAGACCCTTGCGATCTCCTCGGCCGCAGCCGCAGGCGAAAACCCGATTCTCCCCATACCGGTGTCTATGTCGGCGTGAACATTCGCGGTGATTCCTGCCTTGACTGCTGATTGCGAAACCCTCTTGGCGAACTCGTAGGATATCACCGTGAGGGTTAGATCGTCGCGCAGAGCAGCCTCTATTTCCGAAGCGCCTATACAGGTTTGCACAAGGATGGGAAGGCGAATCCCTGCGCGTCTGAGTTCGATACCCTCTTCGACGAGCGCCACCCCCAGCATAGCGGCGCCGGCCCGCTCACATGTACGAGCGACCTCGACGGCGCCATGCCCGTATGCGTCGGCCTTGACTACGGCGAGAATCTCCACGCGTGGCCCGACAAGCGCGCGGATTTGAGCGAGGTTGTGCTCCACCGCTGAAAGGTCAATAAGCGCCCGTGTCGCTCGCAGCCTCGACCACAGTGGATTATTTGGGGCCGCTAGCATACTCATTTGTCATTCCCGCGCAGGCGGGAATCCATGACCCCTTCTGCTTTTCTTAACCATGGACCCTAAACCATAAACCATGAACCGGTTGTCCCGCCTTGTTTATGGCAGATTCAGGCGGCTAATATCCTTGCGCACTTCCTCGGCCGATTTCTTCAGCGCGTCGAGTTCGGAAGGCGAGAGCGAAATCTCGATTATTTTGTCGATGCCCTTCTGGCCCAAGAGGGCCGGCACACCCGCGCATATATCAGAGAGACCATACTCGCCGCCTAAAATCGCCGCGCATGGGAGCACTCTCTTCTTGTTTCTCACTACCGACTCAACCATTTCGGCAAGCGATGCGCCGGGTGAATAGTACGCGCTGCCCGCTTTCAGCAACTCGACAATCTCGCCCCCAGCCTTGCGCGTGCGATTCACGAGCCTTTCGATTGTGGCTGCATCCATTAGTTGAGTTATTGGGATGCCTGCAACCGTAGTGTATTGCGGGAGAGGGACCATCGAGTCGCCGTGTCCGCCGAGCACGAGCGCCTGCGTGTCTTTCACCGACACGCCGAGTTCCATCGCTACGAAGCTGCGCAGCCGGGCGGAATCGAGCACGCCCGCCATCCCGATCACTCGCTCTTTCCCGAAGCCCGACACGCGCCACGCCAGATAGGTCATTACATCGAGCGGATTCGTGACTACCATAATTATCGCTTTGGGGGCGTGTTTGACCACATTTTCCACGATTGACCGAACTATTGCAGCGTTCTTGTCCAGCAGGTCTGAGCGAGACATGCCCGGTTTACGCGCGAGGCCAGCCGTTATGAGCACAAGGTCGGAATCCTTCATGTCGGCCATAGTGTTGCTGCCCATCACGCGCGTGTCAGAACCGAACAGCGGCGCCGACTCCCACATATCCAGCCCTTTTCCCTGCGGCAACCCCTCGACCACATCTATCACTACTAGTTCTTCACACATTTCTCTTTGCGCAATGTGCTGTACAGCCGTCGCGCCGACGTTGCCGGCGCCCACCATCGTGATCTTCCCCATTTGCATCTCCTCTCGTAAGAAAGTGGGTTTGTCAGTTTGAGGTTTGGCGAGATTCTTCGCTTCGCTCAGAATGACACAACCCGATACTCACCCTGCTTCGCCTTTCTTTCACAATCAACCCCCCGCAGAGGGGTCGGGCGTTCATAAGAAAATGGTTTCGCGTGTCTCAACGGAAAGAAAAATGGATTCCCGCCTTCGCGGGAATGATAAAAGGAATCAGTTCCTTCGCATAATTAGTGTATTTCATGGCATTCGTGTTCCAAGAAATTTTCCTTCAAAATCAGCGTCGTAGTTCCTCTGCAGCCCTCCGCGCCCCGGGTCTGCGACCCCTCTGCGGTGAGTTTTTCTGTTTTACGGCTGCGGCGATTTCGTGAGCTGTTTCATGGCGTTCCATGCGGGACGCGGTTTTCCGTTGGCGTCGGCCAGCCCCATCGAGCCGAAGTACGCTTCCTCGCGGTCGCGGAGCAGCAGCCAGAAAACGCGTTCGACACCGGATTCAAATGCCTGTTGGTATGCCTCCTTGAGCCATTTTGCTTGCTTTTCGGGAGTGCCCTTGTCCTTGCGCCCGCTGGCATCCGTCGTGCGGCTCACGTATCCCGCCTCCGTTATCCATATGGGCCGCTCGCTTACCCCCGCTTCTTTCATCAGATCGCGAATGTGATCGAGATATCCGCGGAAGGTCAGACCGTTCGCGACAATCTCGCTCGGGAAATAATAGTTGTGAACGCTCACGGCATCGAACGACTTTGTGGACAGGATGGCCCGCAGCCACTCGTCATGCCGATTCCATTCCTCGTTGCGTCCGGGCTTGAAGTTGCGAACGATCTTACATGCCATCGCCGACGGGAGCACTCTTGCATCGGGGTCCGCTTGCTTGATAACGGGATAGCTCGCTTTCAGCAGTTCGACATACTCCTCTACCGTCCCCGACCAGAAAGTCGGGCCGTTCACCTCGTTTTCGATTTCATAGTGCACGCCACGGCCCTTATAGCGGCCTGCGAGCGCCTCGAGGAACTGTGTCCACTGCTTCATGTCCGACGGCGCGGAGCCACTGCGATAAATGCTTCTTTGTTGTGTTTCCTGCTTCGTGCCCCACGAAGAAATTGAGCGGAGCGTGAAAAGGACTTCGACGTTTTTCGCTTGGGCGGTGTCGACGATCCGGTCGGTCGTTGTCCAGTCGAACTGGCCAGGACTCGGTTCCACTAATTGCCATTGCACGACTACCCGCATCGAGCCAATACCCAGATCGCCCGTGTATTTTATACTTTCACCGAACGCTTTCGGGCCCGCGTTCAAGCCGATGCGTTTCGATTCCACGGCCTGACAATCCAGAGCGACAATTGAAACCAGCAGAAGCATGAGGCCGAATTGAACAGCGAGTTTGTGCAGCATGATGGCGTCCTCCTTTGTTGATTTGCTCGTAAGACGCTTCCACTCGATGCATTATTCAAAATCACTCAATGCGCCACAGAGGGGCCAAGTTCCCTGTATTTCTTATTCCTGGTGACTTAATGCCTTTGTGCTGAACTTTTCTCGGTTTTACGGCTAGGCCGCGCCGTGCTTTTTCTCCTTCACGCCCTGCAAAAACAGCAGGCCGAGCGCGTGATTGACCGCAGCGAAAATGAAAATGGGACGATAACTCCCGAAAGCATCAATCAAGAAACCCGACAAGGGCTTGCCGATCAGTATCGAAACGTATACCGAGATCGACGAGATTCCGATCAGTTCGGCCATTCTATCTTCGGGGATCAGGTTTACCATAAGGGCATAGGGAACTACCACAATTATGCAAAACCCAAACGCCACAATCCCCATCAGCACAAAAACCAGCGGAATGGAGTGGACGAAGACGACACAAATATTTACAAGAACCATGATCAGGAGCCCGATGGACGTAAGAGCTTTGTGTCCGATTCTGTCGGCCAAGATTCCAAACGGAACAGAGAAAATAATGATAACCACCACCGAAAGCGCGAGCGGCAAGAACGATAGTTCTACGCTCATCCCCAAATCTTCGGTGCCGAATGACGTGAGCCACGGAAGCACTCCGTTGAGCCCCATGCTCCAAAACAGGCAGGCAAGTGTGTATTTGAGAAGATCCCTGTGCTCAAGAAGCCCTGTGATATAATTTAGCCGTTTCCCCTTTTCACCGATTCTTTCGACTTTGGACCTTCCACCTTCGACCTTCGACTCGTTCATGTCGGTCGGATTTTCCTTGATCCCGAACACGAGCGCGAGTATACCTGCCGCGTAGACGGCTGCGACGACATAAAAGGTGAGTTCCTCGTTTCTGGCCCAAAGATATCTTCCAAGAACGAAATAGAGCAGACTCGCGCTGGCGCCCAGCAGTTGAGATACGCCATTTGCTGTGGCGCGCTTGTCCGGCGGAAAGAGATCCGGCATCAACGCGCCCCATGGCCGCTCCACGACAAGGTGAAAGAGATACACGAATGGCCAGATGATGGCCATCAACCAGATTGTGTGCATGTACTGGGTTACTATGAGGAGGGTTATGAAGAGAGGCAGGCCTATAAGCATCATCGGTCGGCGGCGTCCCAGGCGATGACGAATCCTGTCGCTTATGAGTCCGAAAAGAGGAGCTACGAGTATTCCGAACCCGCCCATCATTCCAAGAATTAACCCCACTACCCATTTCTGTTCAATGCGGTCATTAAAGAAAAGGGGCATCGAGGCTAAATCGAATGCGAAGAAAGCATTCATCCCGAACCATGCGGCCCCGACGAGGAACATCGTCTTTATGGTCGAGCTGTTCCGGTTGGTCGCTGTATTCGGGCTCAGAGTTTCAGTTGTCGTCATAGAGAATTTACGAACCTAATTATGGGCGCGAAATTATTCGCACTCGGTTACCGAGATACCCCCTTAACAAAGGGAGGAGGAGACTGTCACGTAATTGTTAACCTGGAATGGGCTTCTGTAGGTGCGAATTCATTCGCACACACAACGCAGAAACAGACCGAGAATATTATGCGAATAAATTCGCACCTACAATAGCCTAACCCGAATATGCAATCACGGGACGGATTCCAAAGGGGGATTTTCCATCTACCCCTACAAGACACGGATTATATACAAAACCTCCCCCCTTGTCTATAAAGAGCAGCTTGTATCTCTCCTTGCGCCTCGCAGGCTGTGTTTTCTGCTTCTACTCACCAGCCCGCCACTCGTCTTAGCCCTGTCAAACTTTTCACAGCGCAACCGGCTCACATTCATCATTCATCACTCATCATTCCTTCTTCTATGGTATATTGGTTGTGCAATTTAATGAAGTCAAGCCAAAACGAGGCCGACATGGAGGAGCCTTCCTTATGAAGCCGAACGTGCATCCGACCGTCTTCGTCGCCGAAGGCGCTCAGATTTGGGGAGATGTCGAGATCGGGGCCGGCTCGAGCGTCTGGTTCGGCGCCGTCATCAGAGGGGATGAAGGGAAGATAATCATAGGCGAGGATACGAATATCCAGGACCAGTGTGTTATTCACAGCGACCTCGGGGCGCCGGTAGTCATCGGAAACCACGTGACGGTAGGCCACGGCTCGGTCCTCAGGTCGTGCCGCGTCGGCGACGGCGTGATGATCGGAATGCATTCGACCATAATGTCCGGAGTCGAGATAGGAGAAAACGGTGTAGTAGGCGCCCATTCGCTGATAACGTACAACCAGAAGTACGAGGCCGACTCTCTTATCATGGGAGCGCCTGCGAAACGTGTGCGCGAGGCTACAGACGAAGAGAAACAGTTCTCCCGGATTGCATGCGACGTTTACCGTAAGCTTGTTGCAGATTACAGAAATGGCGAGATCGAGCAAGCCTGACGGTTAAGCCAGTGTAAATCGCTCTCCGGTTTTTCTGATAATCCCTCTCTTTGAAGTTGAATCAGGCATTGGGCGACTGTTTCCGCGGGCAAGGAAAGCCTCCGCGCTATCTGCTTTGTCGAGAGACATGGTTCCTTCAACAGAATCTTGAGCAGCATCCCTCGGACCTGCCTTTGCGACCCCTCGAACCGCTCCTGTTTCCTGTAATGGGCGCTTCTTCGGTTGGGATTCGGCACATACTGTTTCAGCGTCGCGCCGTAGTCCATGAGAGCGTAATACCATTCCCTCGGATTCGAGCGATCAAGCGTGGTCTCAATCAGAGGCAGAATTTGAGAGTCCTTGACCCCCTGTTTCCCGTGAAAGAAGAAATGAATGTACACCCTCCGTATGTTCGTCTCCGCGAGTACGACGGGTTGAGACTCATTCCCCTCCACATGAACCACCCTTCCGGTGGGCGTAACCCTCTTGTCCCATCGATTCCTTCTTTGCGCCCTTTGCGTCTTTGCGGTGAGCTTCGAGGTATTATCCTTGCAATAAATAATCGAGTCCGAAAAGACGGAAAGCGTTTGCCGTGGTCGGTCGGGCAATCGTCTCAATGGATTCTCCCTTTAGTTTGGCGACTTGCTCCGCTGTCTTGATCACGCTAGCCGGTTCGGACACGACATCCTCATACTTGACCGGGCAATCGGTTTCAAGCAGCAGATGGTCGAGAGGAACCCTGCTGATAACCGCTCTGTGCTTTTCGCTGTATGCGACCGCCGGCGTTGCAGAGACGAAATATCCGCTTTCCACTATTTGCTCGGCTATCTCGACCGGCCCGCTGTACCAATGGAACACAGCCTTCTCGATGCCCGACTCTTTGACTAAACGATAGACGTCCTCATACGAGCCGCGTGAGTGAGTGAGAACGGGCTTGCGGCGTTCGGCGGCGAGGGCGAGCAGCCGCCGAAAAACTGATTTCTGAAGCGCCTTATCCTTTTTGATCCAATAATCGAGCCCTATCTCGCCCACAGCCACGCAACTGTGGATGTTTCCTGATATGAACTCGAAGGCTTCGTCAAGCTCAGTGGGCTCGACCGACCACGGATGAATGCCTAATGCCGGATACACAAGTCCGGGATGACGCCCGGCAAGCTCCAGAATCTTCCTGTTCGAGTCAAGATTCATCGCGACCGCGATTACCGCGATTACGCCTGCGTTCTTTGCTCTCTCCAGCGCCGCCTCGACGCCTTCCACCTGCTCCAAATGCGCGTGCGAATCAACAAAAAGCGCAGAGGTCAGGCCTTCAAAATTCATAATTCCCACATAAACCTCCGAGGAAGTTTGACGAATCCAAAACCGAGCCAGGAAAATGCGTCACGAATTCTGAATTCTGAAGACATGATTCCTACTCATCCCTCAATTCTTCTGCCCGTTTATCGAGCTCCTTTGTGTATTCCTCAACCGCCCTCGGATACTCGTGAGTGTAAACCACCGGAGACGGAAATCGCTAGTCATGCACATTGAATATGAGCCATCGCGGAGAGTCTCATTCGCCGAAACTTCCTGAACCTCATCAGTGCAGATATTTGATGCTATCAGGATAGCCCGTACACGCGCTCCCTGTAATGGATTTCCTGTATCATCCTCTACGACACCGAAGACATCAGGCATGTCTTCCTCTATTACGGTCGGCGGCGCAAGATGCGGCAGATTCGCTGGCAGGGGAGGCGTGGCATTTTCGGGAGCATGTTGTCGAGCACTCCGAACCACCGAGGAGGTCTGCTGTCGCAGGAGCACGGTCAGGATAAACGCCATTCCTACGGCGACGACGGCGCAAACACCGATCAGCGATGCGCTTCGGGCCGGGAATCTAATTCTCATTGCCATATTGAGCTTTCTTTGCCGAACAAAATGTTAAATCCTACATGGCAAGGACTTGGAAAGAAAGACCCATTTCCGGAAATTCGGATACCCGCGAGTTCCACGTATTCAAAAGCGTCGATTCCATGAAAAGCGGAGGAGGCATCAAAGTTGAGAATTCGCACTTGAACCTCCCTACTGCTGTTAGTGGCACTCTTTACAGAATTCTATGCTGTGCGATTAAACAGTGTCAAGAATTTTCCGCGAGAAAGGATTTATTCAGGAAGGCCACCAAGCGAGCGGACGCCCGGTTCGCGTCGATGTCATCAGACCGTAGCCCAGAGACACATTCATTCGGAGATCGTCGCGTTGGGAGATTCAGTGTGGTACAATATCTTAAACCGGAGGATGATATGAAACTTAATGTGCATATTGAACAAGACGAAGCAGGCTATTTTTTGGCCGAAGTGCCGGCGCTTCCCGGCTGTCTTTCACAGGGAAAAACAAGAGAGGAGGCTATCAAGAATATTCGTGAGGCCATAGAGAGCTGGCTCGAGGTCATGGAATCGAAGACACAATGTCCAAGGGAAGAACTTATCGAGGTCATTGTATAGATGTAGATGGGGCGTCGGCTCAAGCTCTGCTCCGGCGCCGAGGCTGTTAAGAAGTTCCAGAGAGCCAGCTGGCGGATAAGCAGACAGAAGGGCTCCCATATGATGATGACCAAAGAGGGTTACGAGTACACGCTCTCAATCCCGCTCCACCCTGGGCTTGGTCCCGGGATATTGAGAAAACTCTTGAAACAAGCAAACGTTTCCGTCGAAAAATTCAACGGTTTTTAGCTGAAAAATCCGTGCGTGCTTCGCGCGGCTGCCTTTCGCCCTCCCTCTCCCGTGATTCCCAGTTCTCCGCGTGGTTCATGCATTAATTCGCACTCTTGCGATTCGCTTTTTTTTCAATCCGAAACCCAAAAATCGAAAACCAAAAATCATATCGTTCGTGTGATTCGTCCCGCGCTTCGCGATTCATGCCATTCGTGTTCCGGCATCTTCTCGTGTGGAGATTGGAAAAGCTATTTGCCCTGTGTTAGAATGAGCGACAAAACAGGTCGAAGACTTGATGACCACGAGGAGGCTGCATTCGTGCCATTCGTTTCATTCGTGTCATTCGTGATCCCAGCTTCTTCTTTTCCATTTGTGTCGTTCGTTTTTCCATTTGTGTCATTCGTGTTCCCAAAGCTTCTTCGGTGATTCTGAGGAGCAGAAAACATGGCTGAGAGCGAGTCGGCAATCCCTAAATATGTGACGCCGGATGAGATGAAACGAATCGACAAGTTCGCAATTGAAACCGTGCGCATCCCGGGCGTCGTGCTGATGGAAAACGCCGGCCGAGCCGTTTTTGAGGCGGCTTACGCCGCGCTCGCTGGCCGCGACGTACCGGCGCTCGTCTTCTGCGGGCGCGGGAACAACGGCGGCGATGGTTTTGTGGCCGCGCGTCATCTCATCAATAACCGAATCGAAACGCATGTGTTTCTCGTGGGCGGTGCATCGAAGGTCAAAGGTGACGCCCGGGTGAACCTGCGTATCCTGCAGAATATGGGCGTACCTATAAATCGTGTGACGAAGAAATCCCTTGCTGAGCTGCGCAAGCAAATGAAACGCTGCGGAATGATAATCGACGCATTGTTGGGAACCGGGCTCTCGGGCGAGGTGTCGGGGCTTTATAGAGATGTGATAATGCTCATCAACGAGGCTGGCTGTCCGGTGATGGCCGTGGATACTCCGTCGGGACTCGACGGCGTGACGGGGAAACCGCTCGGAATCGCGGTTGTCGCAAACATGACGGTCACATTTCAACTGCCGAAAAAGGGCTTCGAGAACCCGCTCGCCCGGAATTATACCGGCCAATTGAAGGTCGTTGATATCGGAATTCCGATGCATTTATATTCTGGATCAGGAGTGCGAAGTGTCTAAAGTGAGCTAAAGTGTCTAAAGTGTGGAAAAGAGAAGTACAAATGGATTCCCCCCCCGATCAGGTCGAGGGCATGCTTCGCGGGAATGATAAAAAGGAGGTTGCTCATTCGTGTAATTCGTGGTCTAAGATTATCTTCTTTTTCTTCTTCCCAAATCCGTG
>CAYVDS010000082.1:0-20729 GCA_964450145.1 uncultured bacterium | reverse complement strand
GTGTCCTGCACGTGCATTCGCGATTCATAGCGGTCTCTCCTCACTCCAACGGCATTGACAGGGACTGCTTCGCCAGCCGTGGGACTTTGGGAACCCAAATCGAGTTGCTCTTTGGGTTCCCTCGGACTTTATGAAAATCAACTCCAGCGTCCAGGGTTCAGAAACATTGAGAGCAACAAGCATGCCGCCACGGCCCAGACCCCGATTTACTCGCGCAAGAGACAGCGTCCGATTCAATGAATTGCGCTTCTGCGATTGCGCGTCCAATACACAGTTATCGTACGGATTCGGCAGCTCGGGATACTCACCGGCTTGTCAGAATTTCTTACAGTTTGTAAAGCTTTTCGTCGATGTTTTCCATAGGTTCGTCGGCAGAAAGCCGTTCTCTGCTCTCGAAATTCCTGTTTTCGCTTCGTTGTTGTGAATTATTATCCCTCGGCACAGAAATTGCCCATTCATGTAGCCAGAATTCCAGCGGGAGCGTGTGCCTTGCGCCAGTGGCAATATGCATATTACGCGTACGCCGGTTACAACGCATATCCCGCAGCCGTGAATGGAAGAGTTCAAAATGCGGCTCAAACGAATAGCGGAAACGACAGAAGGGGGGACTGACCATGAATAATGGCAAGCCCATACATGTCCTGATCGTTGACGACGAGGAACGCATTCGTTCAACCACGACTACATTGCTGAAGAAGCGGAATTTCGCGGTGACTGCGGTAGCTACCGGAAAAGAGGCCGTCAGCGAAATCAAACGGGGTGAAGTGGACGTGGCAATCCTTGACATCAAAATGCCTGACATGGATGGAAATGAAGTATTGCATGAAATAAAGAAGATCAAGCCAAAAAACGTTCAAGTCATTGTGCTGACGGGATACGGAACTCCCGACTCAGCGCTGGCCGGATTACGCGAGGGCGCGTTCGCATATCTCACCAAGCCGTGCGATGTCGATCTCCTCGCGACTAAAATCCGGGACGCACACAAGAAAAACGAGCAGTATCGCGATCGGGAACACAGGGTCCGAGACATTATGGTACCCCTCTCCTCGTTCGGGACCGTCCGAGAGAACTGGTCTGTGGCCGAAGCCATCGAGGTCATTCTCGGTCACAAGACCATCATCACGTCCACCGTAGAAGAAGAGCCGGTGGAGGTCATCGTCGGAAACAAAACTGTAATTACCACTACGGTGGAGGAAGGGGTGCACCGCTCTATCCTCGTCCTAGACAAAGCTAGCAAGGTGGTCGGCATCGTGAGCTTCACTGATTTTCTGCAAGGACTAGAGACCACATATATGCGGCTGCTCGAAGACAGGCCCGATGTCGCCGGAGTCACTCCAGAAGGAGACCGCGACTATTCCGGCATATTCACCAGAATGGTTCGCGACCTCGCAAAGAAGCCTGTCCGGGAACTCATGTCCCTCAAACCGCCAACGATCGACACGAATGCAAGTCTCCTCGAGGCGACCAATCGGCTGCTTGCACTCAGTGTTAGGAGGCTCCTCGTGATGGACGGCGACAAAGTCGTGGGAGTAATCCGCGAGAAGGATATCATGTTCGAGATGGCGAATATCATTAGGTAGGGGAAAAAGGCTAAAAGGGGAAACGGGGACAAAATACGAAAGGGACGAGACAAAAGGCGAAAGGGAATCGAAGGAGTTCCCGATAGAATATCCGCGACTGGGTGGTATAATGGCAAGAGTTTGCGAACCAGTTGTAGGTGCGAATTCATTCGCATAGTATGCCAGTGAGCATTGCGATTGCGGGTCAGGTTCATAAGGGGTCATGCCAGATGACAGGTGAACGGGAATTTCTGAACAGGTTTACTGACTGGTAAATGGAAGGGAGCCTCGCTATGAAAAGGGAAACAACCATTTCCTCAATGATGGATGAGCAGCGGAAATTTCCACCGCCGAAAGAATTCCAGCAGAACGCGCACATCCGGTCACTTGAAGAGTACGAGAAGTTATACAAAGAGTCTATTGAAGACCCGGACGGTTTCTGGGGCAAGCGCGCCGAAGAATTGGAGTGGTTCAAGAAGTGGGACCGCGTGTACCACTGGAACCCCGATAAGGTGGAGTGCAGATGGTTCGAAGGAGGAAAGCTGAACGTCTCTTACAACTGCCTGGACCGGCACCTGAAAACGTGGAGAAAGAACAAAGCGGCGATTATCTGGGAGGGCGAGCCGGTCGGCGAGAACCGCACTTACACCTATCAGCAACTCCATAGGGAAGTATGCAGGTTCGCGAATGTCCTTAAGAAGAAGGGAATCAAAAAGGGCGACCGCGTTTGCATATATCTACCGATGATCCCGGAACTCCCGATAGCAATGCTTGCCTGCACACGTATCGGCGCCATCCACAGCATAGTTTTCGGCGGATTCAGCGCGGAATCGCTCAGGGACCGCATTCAGGACAGCGGCGCTAAGATGCTGGTCACGATCGATGCGGGTTACAGAAACGGGAAAGTGATCGACCTCAAAAAGAATGCGGATGATGCCGTCGCCAGGTGTCCATCGATCGAGGGCGTGATCGTGGTTAACCGGACGAACAAGGGCGTGGCGCTGAAAGAAGGCATGGAGACATGGTGGCATGAGGAGATGAGCGCGCCCGACATCAAGGATGAATGCGCTCCCGAGGCAATGGACTCCGAAGACCCTCTGTTCATTCTGTATACCAGCGGAAGTACGGGAAAACCTAAGGGAGTGCTTCATACAACGGCCGGATATCTCCTCTACACGATGGAGACATTCAAGTATATCTTCGACTACAAGGACGAAGACACGTTCTGGTGCACGGCGGATATTGGATGGGTCACCGGCCACAGTTACATCGTGTACGGCCCGCTCTGCGCGGGCGCCACGAGTCTTATGTACGAGGGGGTTCCCTTCTATCCTGAGAACGACCGCTTCTGGGCGATTGTAGAAAAGCATAGAGTAAACATCTTCTACACGGCTCCGACGGCCATCCGCGCAATCGCGCGCGAAGGCGAACAGTGGCCGAACCGGCGCGACCTCTCGAGTCTGCGCTTGCTCGGGAGCGTGGGTGAGCCTATCAATCCCGAGGCGTGGATGTGGTATCACACGCATATCGGCAAAGGCAGATGCCCCATCGTGGATACGTGGTGGCAGACGGAAACCGGCGGCATATTGATTACGCCGCTTCCGGGAGCCATTACGCTCAAACCCGGGTCTGCGACCAAACCCTTCTTCGGCGTCGAACCCGCCGTTATCCGCGAAAACGGCTCGGAGACAAGCCCGAATGAGGGGGGATACCTGGTCATCAAACGGCCTTGGCCGGGCATGATGCGGACTGTATACGGCGATCCCAAACGGTTCAAGGACACATATTTCACTCTCTATCCCGGCATATATTTCACCGGTGATGGGGCGAGGAAGGACGAAGACGGCGATTACTGGCTCATGGGCCGCATCGACGACGTCATCAATGTGTCGGGCCACCGCCTCGGAACGGCCGAGATCGAGAGTGCGCTCGTATCGCACCCGGCAGTCGCCGAATCCGCAGTCGTCCCCATGCCTCACGAAATCAAAGGCCAAGGCATTTACGCCTTCGTTATCCTGAAGGCGGGAATACAACCAACGGAAGCGGTGAAGAAGGAACTCATCGGCCATGTCAGGAAAGAGATCGGCGCCATCGCGACGCCGGATGAACTGCAATTCGCCGACGCGCTCCCGAAGACTCGGAGCGGCAAAATCATGAGAAGAATTCTCCGGAAAATAGCGGAGGGAAGCGAGCAGCTTGGCGACACCACGACTTTGGCCGATACCACGGTCGTTGACAGCCTCGTCAAAGGGAAGAAAAAATAGGGTGTGGCTCTCGGTTTCCCGCAAGGACAAACCTTTCGGGGTTAAACCCGCACGACCAATCGTAAAGGTCCTGTGAGTGGGAAGCCAGAGCCGTCATGGGGTGGATAGGGGTGCGTGGCTGGACGCTAAACTACGCAGGCGCGCACCCCCGATTTTCGCCGTTAGAAGATGCTCTTCTGGGAACAGTTCAAGGCCGACACACTGAGGCGCATCCAGGCGACACACACGCGTCGAGGAGGTAGCCAATGAGTGAGAGAATGAGACATGACGGTTGGACCGTGGCCCTATCAGGAACCGGAATCAATCTTGCCCTCGGTGTCCTGTATACATGGAGCGTTATATCAAAAGCAATTCCCTCGGAATGGGGATGGAACGAAGCTCAACGCGCTCTCCCCTACTCCATCGCTTGCATCGTTTTCGCGGTCATCATGGTTGCGGCGGGTCGTATGCAAGACAAGATCGGCCCACGAATTGTTGCAACCATGGGTGGAATCCTCACCGGAGCAGGCTTCATGCTGGCCGGCATAAATTCTTCACTCACCTTGTTTGTGATTGGATTTGGAATGCTCGCAGGCGCTGGAATCGGATTTGGTTATGCGTCCGCGACACCGCCCGCAGTCAAGTGGTTTCCCCCTCAGCGCACGGGCCTGATCGCTGGCATCGTTGTAGCCGGATTCGGGCTGGCATCGGTATACACGGCTCCTCTGGCCAAATACCTGATCGGACTCTACGGAATACAATCCGCAATGAGAATCTTCGGCATCGGGTTCCTTATGGTCGTAGTGGTTCTTGCCCAGTTGCTTCGCAATCCGCCGGAAGGATACAAGCCCGTTAAGTCCCAAGATTCGCAAAAGCATGCGCCTATCGGAGTACGCACGGCTGTCAATTATACATGGCTCGAAATGATGCGCACTCCGCAGTTCTATCTCTTGTGGTTCATGTTTGCATGCGGCTCCGGCGCCGGGCTCATGATAATCGGGAAACTTGCAAAAATAGTCGAGTTGCAAAGCGGCTCTAAGGCCGGTTTCATACTCGTGGCGCTGCTCGCCGTGGGGAATGCCGGCGGGCGAGTGATTGCAGGAGTGCTCTCCGACCGGATAGGTCGCACAATGACGATGCTGATTGTGTTCCTGTTGCAGGCTTTGCTGATGTTCACCTTGCGATTGCAAAGTCAACTCGGCCTGCTCGTTGTCTACTCGATGCTCATCGGTTTCAGTTACGGCGCGTGTCTATCTCTGTTCCCTTCGACGACGAAGGACTATTTCGGAATAAAGAATTTCGGCCTCAACTACGGGCTGGTTTTCACCGCATGGGGGGCCGGCGGTTTCGTGCTACCCCTCCTTTCAGGAAAGATATACGACTCCACCGGCTCGTTTCAAATGGCTTATCTCATCGCCGGACTTATCATGCTCGTCGCGGCAGGTCTGACGCTGGTGACCAAAGCGCCCCGAGAGGAACGAGTGGCGGTAGAGTTGAAAGCAGCCGCATAAAGTGTATCGCAACATTGGGACTGTACCGCTGTGTGGGACTGTCCCCATGTCCGCGAATGCATATCTTGACATCACAAGCGCGCAAGGTATATATATGATGCGTGTTGCGTCAGCATCGGATCTTGTTGCATTGTGAGGTCTTCCGAGGACGATCCCATTGTGCGGGTGTTATTTATGAAAGAAATGAGTCGCACATTATTTGTCATTGCGAACAAAGCAAAGCGATCTTTTTTTGGTTTTTCCCT
This sequence comes from uncultured bacterium, assembly GCA_964450145.1. Classification (GTDB taxonomy): domain Bacteria; phylum Abyssobacteria; class SURF-5; order SURF-5; family SURF-5; genus JACRIR01. Next base: position 15,171 of record CAYVDS010000082.1, on the reverse strand, counting down.
TTCGCCTTGCTCGGTTCGTCTTTCCCCTTTCTTTAGGGGAATCGGATAGCCCGACATGCTTGAATCTCTTCTTTACCCTGAAGTCGTTGCCGTTATCGGCGCATCGAGAACGCCCGGCAAAGTAGGCCACGACATCCTGGCCAATTTGGTCGGCGGCGGTTTCAAAGGTCGAGTTGTGCCTGTGAATCCGTCTGCCGAGCAAGTGCTGGGGCTCCCCTGCTATCCCAATCTGAAAGCATACGGAAACGCGATTGACCTCAGCGTGATTGCTGTGCCGGCGCCGGCAGTACGCGCCACGGTCGAAAGCTCGATTGCGGCGGGCGCAAAGGCAATAGCCGTCATCTCGGCTGGATTCAAGGAAACCTCACCAGAGGGCGCGAAGCTCGAGGAAGAGATCGCAAGGCTTTGCTCGGAACGCAGAGTACGCTTGCTCGGACCAAACTCTCCGGGCTTGATAAACACTCGCAATATGATGAACGCTTCCCTCATTCGCAATTTGCCTCGAGCCGGCGGAATCTCGATAATATCGCAATCTGGCGCGGTGTGCGCCGCAATCATGGACTGGGCTGTAAAAGGACATTTGGGCCTCGCAAAACTTGTCGGCATCGGAAACAAGGCCGATTTGACAGAAATCGATTTCCTGGAAGCTTTCTCAAAAGACGAGCAAACAAAAGTAATCGTCGGCTATTTGGAAAGTATCAGCTCAGGCGACGAATTCGTGAAAGCGGCCGAGATAGCGGCCTCCACCAAACCGGTAGTTATCTTGAAAGCGGGCACGACGCTGGCCGGCATGACGGCGGCCTCTTCTCATACCGGCAGTCTCGCCGGCTCCGACATCGCATACGGCGCGGCGTTCAAGCGCTCGGGCGTGATACGGGCAGACAGTTTTGAGAAGCTCCTCGACTACGCCACGGCGCTCGCCACCCAGCCGCTTCCCAGGGGAGACCGCGTAGCGATCATAAGTAACGCCTACGGACCAGGCATCATCGCCACCGACGCCATCGAGCATTCCGGTATGAATCTGGCTGCTCTGACCAGCGGCAGGTCCACGGCGCTGAGGGGTAAGCTCCCCGCCTCGGACAACAGGGGCAACCCCATTGACGTCTTAGGAGACGCAGACCCGGAGCGATACGCCATGGCCCTGGAGGCTGCGTTGGGAGATGATTCGGTGGACGCAGTCATCGTCATCCTTACCCCGCAAGCAATGACTAATCCGGCCGAGACTGCTCGAACGGTCGCCCGTTGCGTACGCGGAGATAAGCCTGTGCTCGCTTCGTTCATCGGCGGAGAAGATGTGATGCCGGGCCGCGACGAGATGCTGGACGCCAACCTCCCCGACTATCCGTCACCGGAGCGAGCGGTCGCATCCTTACGCGCGTTGTGCGAGTACGCAGAGTGGCGCCGCCGTCCGCCCCGAGTGGTAACACGTTTTCCGGTTCATCGCCGGCGTGTTGAACGAATCATTGCCAGACACTTGCGTACAAAGCGAACGTACATTGGCGACGTTAAAGCGAAGGAAATCCTGCACGCCTACGGGTTCCTGGTGCCGGAAGGCCACATGGCGTTGGACGCCGACGAGGCCGTCGAGGTGGCCAACAGAATCGGATATCCGGTAGCCATGAAGATAGTCTCGCCCGATATTATCCATAAGTCCGACGTCGGCGGACTCAGGCTGCGATTATCAAATCCGGAGGACGTCCGCGATTCGTGCGATCTGATGATGCTGAGAATCCGGCAGCGCCTGCCGGGCGCGAAGCTCGAGGGCGTCTATATCGAGAAGATGTGTTCACCCGGCCGGGAAGTAATAATCGGGATGAATCGCGACATGCAGTTCGGGCCGATGCTCATGTTCGGGCTTGGCGGCATCTTCGTCGAGGTCATGAAGGACGTGTCGTTCCATCTCGCTCCTATTACTGCCGAGGAAGCGATGCAGATGCTCAGGGAGACCCGATCTTACGCCTTGCTCACCGGCACGCGCGGCCAGGCGGGAGTGGACCTCGCCGCGATCGCAAACTGCCTACAGCGCATCAGTCAGTTGGTGACCGATTTCCCGCGGATTGCCGAGTTAGATATCAGCCCGCTCATTGTCAGAGAAATTGGCGCTGAGCCCATTGTGGCCGACGCACGAATCATCCTGTCCGGAGGAAATTAGGAAAATGGGGACAGACCCTTTGCTACGGGTCTGTCCCCATTTTTCCCGGCAAGGTGTCCCCGAATTGGGGGTAAGAAGCTAATCCACCAATGAACGACAACCGAACAACAACCTACGACCCGAATTGGCGAGACAAATACCGATCAATGGTAGCTACAACGGGGGAAGCGGTTTCGCACATTCGGCCAGGCCAGCGGGTATTTATCGGAACGGGTTGCGCACAACCGCAAGAACTGGTTCGAGCGCTTGCGGCCCGCTCGGGCGAACTTTCCGATACGGAGATCGTGCATCTGCTGACTTTCGGAGAGGCCCCCTACGCACACAAGGAACTCGCGGAGCATTTCCGAGTCAACAGCTTCTTCATAGCGGAAAACGTCCGCGACGTAATTCAAGAAGGTCTCGGCGACTACACGCCTATTTTCTTGTCCGACATCCCTCGGTTGTTCAGTTCCGGACAGTTGCCGCTCGACGCAGCGCTGATTCAAGTCACACCGCCCGACGACAACGGGTTCTGCAGCCTTGGCATCTCCGTGGACATCGTCAAGAGCGCCGCGGAGAACGCAGGCATGGTGATAGCCCAGGTGAACCCGCAGATGCCCCGGACTCTCGGTGACAGTTTCCTGCACGTCCACGACCTCGACGTATTGGTCCCTGTCGATGAACCCCTTTTTGAGATCAAGCCGGTGCAGACTACTGAAGTCACTCGCCGCATCGGAGAAAACATAGCTGCGCTGGTAGAAGATGGCTCCACTATCGAGCTAGGAATCGGCCGTATTCCCCAGGCAGTGCTCGAGTTCCTGATAGACAAGCGGGACCTGGGCATACACACCGAGATGCTCACCGATGCCATTATAGGATTGGTCCAGTCCGGCACAATCACAGGAAATCGAAAGTCCGTGGACCGCGGGAAGGTTGTCGCCAGTTTCTGCATGGGAAGCCGTAGACTTTACGACTACATAGACAACAACCCGGTCTTCTCCTTTCATCCCACCGAGTACGTGAACGACCCATTCATAATCGGCCAGCAGCACAAAATGGTAGCAATCAATGTAGCGCTCGAGATTGATCTTACCGGCCAGGTGTGCGCTGATTCGCTGGGAACGAAATTCTTCTCCGGAATTGGCGGGCAGGTGGATTTCAATCGTGGCGCGGCCAGGTCTCTCGGCGGCAAAGCAATTATCGCGGCGCCCTCGACCGCCCGCAACGGAGCAGTCTCCCGTATAGTCGCTCATCTGAGTCAGGGGGCCGGAGTGGTGACCACACGTGGCGACGTCCACTATGTGGTCACCGAGTACGGAATCGCCTATCTTCACGGAAAAAGCGTCCAGGAGCGCGCGCTAGCGTTGATAAGCATTGCGCATCCGAACTTTAGGGCCGAACTGCTCAAGGAGGCCATCAACGCGAAATACGTCCGCAGAGAGATGGCCGACGATCTGGCCGATATCGAGGGCAAGTTCCTTGTCGGTCCTCAAGAACTCAAGACGTCACTCCTTCTCGACGACGGGACACAAATCAACTTCCGTCCCATACATCCGACCGACGAACCACGGGTGCGAGACTTGTTCTACGCGCTTTCTCAACAGGCAACCTATTATCGCTACATGGCCTACAGGAAACGGATACCCGAGAAACAGATTCAAGACTTTGTCTTCATTGACCAGCGCAGCGACGTGGCCATTGTCGGCACCATTCCCGAAGCTCACGGAGAGCAGATCATCGCCATCGGCCGCTACTATCTGCATCCTCATTCCAACCGGGCCGAACTTGCGCTCGTTGTCCGCGACCAATGGCAGAAACGCGGCATCGGAACTTTCCTGCTCAACTACCTGATAACCATCGCGCGGCGTAATGGCATCAGCGGTTTTGCCGCCGAAGTACTGCGCGAGAACAGGGCGGCGCAAGCCCTCCTCCAGAAAACTGGCCTCAAAATGCGCAGTGCTCTCGAAGAGGGCGTTTACAGCTTCGAGCTCGATTTCGCATAGGGCTTCCTCCCCATTCTCCCCAAGCGTGCTTGACCCATTCGGCTCAATATTGGTAAGATTGAATAGAATGAAATCTTCTGGAGATAGAGGTATCTTCGCCCACAGAGAAGGATTCCCTTGGACAAACGAATATTCTTCGGGTGTTCCACCGAGAGCCATCGGGGCACATGAAACATGGATTCCCGCCTTCGCGGGAATGACAATGAAGAAGCGCGAATGACGACAAGGTATTAAGCTTCCTTTGGGATTCAACATGAACCAGGAACTGGTTTGTGAGGAGTGAACAGTGTCGTTTCTCTTTCCGAGCACGCTTGGCCTGCGTGGCCGCGTATTCCTCATCCTCGCCGCACTTGTGCTCATAACGCTGGGTGGCGGCGCAGTGATGATGTGGTACACGTACCGGATGGAAAAACTGTTCACGTCCGTCGTCGAAATGAATGTGGCTGCGCTTCAGGCGGCTGAGGAACTGGAGACCGCGCTTGTGAACCAGAGAGGCTACGTCTCATACTATTTCCTCGACGGAAACCCTGAGTGGCTCACCCAACTGAGGAGATATCGCGAGGCCTTTGCGCTGCGGCTTAAGACAGCGCAGGAGCTTGATTACACGGAATCCGGCAAGACAATTCTCGGACTGATTCGAGCCGAATACAACGAATATGTCGCCGAAAAGGATCACGTGATCGCGCTTTACAAGTCCGGGAGACGAGAGGAAGGCGCGCGGCTGCACCAGGACGTTCGAAGCCACCTCTTTAAGATTCTCAACTTGTGTGAAAACTACAAAGCCATTCACAGTAACAGGATCAATCTGACCTGGAAGGAGGCCCGTGTCGAGGCCGCGCGACTCAGGACCATCGCGGCGACGGCCATGTCGGCGGCGGTTCTTCTCGGCGGCCTGCTGTCGCTCGTTCTTGTGTTCCAGATACTGGGCCCTATCCGGATGCTCGCGCTCGAAGCGAATCGGACCGGCGGTTCAGGCGAGCATGTTGACGAGGTTGTCGCTCTCAAACGCGGCGTCCGCGGACTAATCGAGGACGTGGACCACACGCAAATCGAGCTTGAGAGAAGCCGCGAGAAGCTTCTGCAATCGGAGAAGATGGCTTTGGTGGGCAAGCTGGGGGCGGAAGTGGCGCACAGCATTCGGAATCCCATGACGTCGATTAAGCTTCGACTCTTTTCCCTCGAACGGACGCTGGATTTGTCACCTAGTCAATTAGCCGATTTCGACGTGATCTCGAAGGAGTTGCGCCATTTGGACACCATCGTGAGAAATTTCCTCGAATTCTCAAGGCCTCCGAAACTCAAGATGAAGAAGGTCAATATCTCCGAGGTGGTGGATATGACTCTCGAGTTGCTCCAGAACCGGCTCGAACATCACGGCGTCAAGGTCGAAAGGCAGCGAGGCGAGTTTCTGCCGCTCATTGAGGCGGACCCCGAGCAGTTGAAGGAGGTATTGGTCAACCTGATCGTCAACGCCTGCGAAGCGATGGGTAAGGGGGGCCACATCACCATTACCGAAGAGGACGCGCTTGCCGAAAAGATAGGCCGCGCAGTTCTTGTGCGAATTACCGACACCGGGCCGGGCATTCCGGAATCGATCAGAGATAAAGTCATGGAGCCGTTTTTCAGCACAAAAGAGGACGGAACAGGGCTCGGCCTCGCCATCGCGGCGAGGATTGTGGAGGAACACGGAGGCACGCTGGACTTGCGATCCGGCGAGAGTTGGGGAACCACTTTTATCGTCACCCTGCCAGTGGCGAACGAGGCAACGTAAGATTCAGTGAATGATGATGAGAAATGATGAGTGATGAACGGAGTTCCAGCGGCCAATGAAGCGCCGTAAGCTTGATTCGATTGGCAGGTTCTTTGCTCTACTTATAGTTTGTTTCAGCTGCAAACTGTGAACTACCTTTCGTTGGAGGCGACGTGAGTTCGATTCTTATTGTGGACGATGATTCTCAGCTTCGCCAGAGCTTCGACAGACTGCTGACGGAGGAAGGGTACGAGGTGCGCACGGCGGCGACCGGCGAGGCAGGGATCGAAGCGGTCAAAGAAAAGACGCCGGACCTTGTCATAATGGATGTGCGCATGCCCGGGATGAGCGGGCTGGAGGCGTTCCGGACTATGCGTCAAATCGAGCCTAAATTGCCGGTTGTCATCATGACCGCTTTCGGCACGACCGACACTGCGATCGAGGCAACGAAATTAGGCGCGTTCGACTACGTACTTAAGCCATTCGAGATACCAGACATCCTCTCGGTAATCGAACAGGCGCTCGAGGCAGGCCGATTCATGCGTTCCCGCGTCGAGATCGACGTCGTCCCCGAAACCGCTCCCCTCGACGCAATTGTCGGAAGAAGCCACCCTATGCAAGAGGTCTACAAAGCCATAGGGCGGGTGGCCCCAACCGACGCGACCGTGCTGATCCGCGGCGAGTCCGGAACAGGGAAAGAACTCGTCGCCCGCGCTATATATCAGCACAGCCTCCGGTCAGACAAACCCTTCCTGGTTATCAATTGCGTGGCGATTCCTGAAACACTTCTCGAAAGCGAACTATTCGGTTACGAAAAAGGGGCTTTCACCGGAGCGGTCAGTCGCCGCATCGGGAAGATTGAGCAGGCCCACGGGGGAACGGTCTTTCTTGATGAGATCGGCGACATGCCCCTCAGCATCCAGGCCAAAATCCTCCGGCTTCTTCAAGAGAAAAGTATCGAGCGTCTGGGCGGCCGCGAGCCCATCCCGGTGGACGTCCGGATTATCGCTGCGACAAACCGCGACCTCGAAGCGGCCCTCGCAGACGGACGTTTTCGGGAAGACCTCTACTACCGTCTCAAAGTAGTCACAATCGAGTTACCCCCGTTGCGTGATCGTCGGCACGACACGCATCTTCTGTGTGATTACTTCCTCGCTCGTTTCGCGAAAGAAATGGGAATCGACAATCCGGGAATGACACAGGAGGCCAGAGAGATTGTGGAAAGCCGCCAGTGGCCCGGGAACGTTCGCGAACTCGCCAACGCTCTCCAAAAAGCCCTGATTTTCAGCCGAGGATACCCTATCCGGCCGGAAGACATATCCCATGCCGTCTCGGGCAGCGCAGCGCCGGGTGTCGCCGCGACTGAAGCGACGGATGCCGCGCTCAAACAATGGGTCCGCGAGAATCTTGCCGCCGGAGGCCGGAACGACCTGTTTTCGAGTCTGATTGACCGACTCACCTACGTCCTGATCAGCGAGGCGCTGGAACTCACACACGGCAATCGCACACGCGCCGCAAAACTCCTTGGGATATCACGGCCTACGCTTCATGCCAAAATGGACAAGTGCGGACTCACTCATAACGGCGGCGATGACGCTGAGTAGCCGCTGTTTCCCCATCTTCTCTCTCCGCTCTCTTTGCGCAGAGGTTCTTGTCAGAATTTCTTACAGTCTGTAAAGGTTTTCGTCACTTCACCGCCCCTGTTCATCTGATTTATCCTTCTAAAACCTTCCAGATGCGCAATTCTTGCATTGTTTTGGGGTTATCTTCGTCTGTTTTGGACCGTTTTGCATGTCTATGGGTTAGGCATAACAATTGCTGAAATTATGATCTCGAGAGAAGGATGAGGACCAACCCTGGCGGCGTTATAACGCCGCCGAGTTCGACGGCAACAGAACCTTGCACGCGAAGGCGCGAATCAGGGAAAACCAAGAGCAAAATGGCAACGCGAATTATTGAAAGGCCCGCTTCTGACCGGAACAAAGGAAAACGGGAGAGCCCAAACATAAGGGCTTCCTCGCGTTCAGGGACGGAGGAATACTATCGCCGGCTGCGACGGAATCTGCAACTCGCAATTCTGTCGGCGTTCATGGTTCCACTCGCCATTCTATCCCTCTATTTTCATCTCCAATTCAATTTCACCTTGAAAGAGAGCGGCAAGCAGCACCTGACGACTTTGGCTGAAAGCCAGCGTAACACCATAGATTTATTCTTGCAGGAACGAGTAGTCAACATCTTCAATCTGTTTCACCGCCACGATTTCACGTTGGAACCATCGCCGGATAATATGCGCCGCAACCTGGAACGTTTGCTCGAGATGAGTGACGCATTTGTTGACGTTGGATTCCTCGAAGGGTCCGGCGTGCAGATCGGCTATGCCGGCCCTTATGCGTATCTTCAAGGGAAGGATTACAGCAATGAGGCATGGTTTCGAAAATTAGTCGACTACGACCAAAACTATCATATCAGCGACATTTATCTTGGTTTCCGCCAGAAACCTCATTTCACGATAGCAGTCAAACAAGTATTTGACGGAAACCCTTACATCATGCGCGCCACGCTCGATCCCGACAAATTCTATTTGTTCCTGCGCACGATTGGCCGGGGTAAAGGGGCGAACTCGGCCCTCATCAACAAAGAAGGTAAGTATCAGGTGGTGGACCCCGATAGAGGGAAAGTCCTCGATTCAAGCGCCTACATGCCGCCCGGTGAGAATGTGTCCGGAGCAAATGAAGTCAGGACCAACGGCGACGCCGAATTAATGGCCTACGCATGGCTTAAGGAAGTTCCCTGGGTGCTCGTGGTAAATCAGCCTTTCCGAATCGCCTATGCCGAAATGTACCGGGCTCGCCGCATATTAATCGTCGCCACAGTGGTGCTGGTGGTGGTGATGTCAGCCGTGGTGTGGTGGATGACGAATCGTCTGCTCCGGCGAGCAGAAATGACGGATATTTCGAGAAAGGAACTGAAGTCGCAACTGCTTCATGCCGCCAAGCTGGTGTCAGTAGGCGAATTGGCGGGGGGTGTGGCCCATGAGATCAACAATCCGTTGGCGATAATTTCAGCGGAGAGCGGTGTAATCAGAGACATGCTCGATCCGCAATTCGGCATAGACTCCTCGCCCGAGAAAATAAGGAAGGAATTGGATCATATTGACACTGCGGTGTTCCGCGCTCGCGACATTACGCAGAAACTTCTCAGCATCGTTCGAAAGAATGAGCCGCGGCTGGCAATGTGCAATGTCAACCGGCTGCTGGAAGAAGTGGTCGGCGGTCTCATGGAGAAAGAGTTGTCGGTATCCGGAGTCCAACTGTTTCGCGACTTTGACGCGCATCCGCCCGAGATCATGCTCGATCCCGATCAGATGCGCCAGGTTTTCTTGAATCTGATCAACAATGCAAGAGACGCCATACAAGGAGCGGGCGCAATCACGCTCGCGACAACTCATGATGACGGGTTCGTGCGGGTGAAGGTCACAGATACCGGCAAGGGGATGACGTCTGAACAAATGGAGAAAATATTCCTGCCTTTTTACACGACAAAGGATGTCGGTAAGGGGACAGGATTGGGTCTGAGCATCAGTTTGAGTATAGTCCAGGCAGTGGGAGGGCGCATCGAGGTGCAGAGCATGCCCGGCGCCGGCAGTTCATTCGCAATCGTGCTCCCGCGAAACCAAACGGAGGAGAGTGCTAATGTCTGAAGACACCGCAGTCAAAGCCGCGGATGGCGTGACCAAAGTGCTTCTCGTCGATGACGAGAACCAATTCAGGATCGCGACCAGGAAACAGTTGGAGGTTCGCGGTTACAAGGTTCTCGACGTCGACAATGGTCAGGATGCAATAAAGATCATCCGCCACACAGACCTCGAGGTTGTGGTGCTGGACCAGAAAATGCCGGATATGGACGGCATCCAGACCTTGAAAGAGCTCAAGAAGATACGGCCCGAGGTCCAGGTGATAATGCTGACGGGCCACGGAAGCACCGAATCGGCGCGTGTGACGGGCAAATACGATGTTTTCCATTATCTACAAAAGCCCTGTGCACTGGATGAACTAGTGCAGGTGATCGATGCTGCACGGCAAGAACGAGTTTATGCGATGGCGCGCCACGAAATTCCGGATGTGAAGAAGGGCAGCGTCCGGAAGTGGCTCATCGGCGCGCACAACAGAAGGCCCGGCCTTATCATGCTTGGGTTCTTCCTTTTCGCGCTCCTCATAATCATACCCACTCCGCGAAGATTGGGGACCTGGCTTTCCGCACAAAAAACGGATACCGTCGGCGAGCCGCTCATGGGGTACGCAGACTATCGAAAGATGAAAATTGGAGAGACGATCCCTCAGTTCTACAGCGAAAAAGCGGGATGGACAAAAAAGATTCATCAGCCTGACGGAACGGCGATCAAGGTTCCCCTAACCCTCGAGCAGACGTCATTCAGGGCGCGGGTTATGGTCGGAATCCTGGCAATGTCCGTTGTCTTCTGGGCAAGCGGAGCAATACCGGTGGGCATGACTGCGCTGGTGGTCTGCGCCGCAATGTACTTCTTTGGTATCTTGCCACCGGACAAACTGGCGGCGGTATTTGCCAAGGACTCGGTGATATTCGTTTTCGGAGTGCTTGCCATGGGCAACGCTATCGGCAAGACGGGCCTTGACCGCCGCATAGGCTCCTTGTTGCTCGGCACAAGCACGTCCGTGACTAAGCTACTCTTCATTTTTCCGCCTCTGTTGGCAGTCACAGCGGGTTTCCTCTCCGAACATGCGTTAGTCGCTTTCCTTGCGCCCATTTTCATGCTCGGATATATGGCGATAATCAAATCTGCGGGGCTGAAGAAGGATCGAGACCTGATCGTGATGATGATGTTGATGTTGACGTTCGCCGCCAACGTGGGCGGGCCAGGCTCGCCTGCGGCGGGCGGACGCAACGCCGTCATGATCAGTATTCTCTCCGACTACGGCATGGCCCCCACTTTCGGTCAATGGGTAAAGATCGGACTTCCGCTGGTGCCGGTATTGGCGATATCCATCGGATTGTACTTCTATATCGTCTTCCGCAGAAGAATAAAAGTCAGGAATTTCAATATGGCTGCCGAGATTGCGCGTGAATCTGAAAAGATCGGCAAAATGACCAAGCAGGAATACCTCACAGCCGGTGTTCTTGTACTGCTGGTCATCCTGTGGTGCGGATTCAGTGACAAATACGGGATGGGCGGGCCGGTCGTTCTCGCCGTCGTGCTTCTCAATATCCTCGGCATCACCCGATGGCGTGATGTCGCCGGCATTCATTGGGACGTGGTGGCTCTCTACGCGGCCGCAACGGCGACGGGGGCCGGTCTTGCTATGACCGGCGGCGCGATATGGCTCGCGGACACGTTCGTGAGCGCGTTGCCCGAGGTTATGAAGAGCGGAACCGGTTTGGCTGTTTCCGCCAGCCTGATAAGCGGGATAATAACCAACTTCATGAGTGATGGCGCAACCGTGGCCGCCGTTGGGCCGATAACAGTGCCTATGGCGACGATATCCGGCGTGTCGCCGATAATGGTCGGGCTTGCCACGGCCTTCGCTTCTTCATTCGCGTTCATGTTTATTGTGGGCACTCCCAACAACGCGATTTGCTACAGCTTCGCGAAGGACCCGGAGACGGGCGAGCAGTTGGTGACAAACATGGACTTTTTAAAGCACGGGACCGCCATTCTACTCATCTCGCTGGTCGTAATGTGGGCATGGGCATTCTACGGATATTGGCGCTGGTTCGGCATTTTCTAAAAGAAAACGGAGGGATTAAAGACAATGGCTAAAGAAAAAATCAATCTTCTGATCGTGGACGACGAGGAACAGTTTCTCGAATCCATATCCAAGAGGCTCGAGGTGAGAGACTTCAGCGTCGTCGCCGTGAATAGGGGCGAAAAGGCTATCGAAGCGGCGCGGACGCATCCCATTGATATCGCCCTTGTGGACCTGAAGATGCCCGGCATCAACGGGGAGCAAACACTCGAGGCTCTCAAGAAAGAGCACAAATGGATGGAAGTCGTGATATTGACCGGCCACGGCTCGACTGATTCGGCGGTCGAGTGCACGCGCAAAGGAGCTTATCATTACCTGCAGAAACCCTGTGAACTGGAGAAACTCCTTTCTGTTCTCACAGAAGCTTATAAGAAGCGGGTCATGAACAAAATGAAGATCAAGCAGGATCGCATGGACGAGGTTCTCGCGATGGCAAAGTCCGAGTCACCCATGGCGATCTTACGACGGATAAAGGAACTGGACAAGGAAGAGCAATAATGCCCGGACGCGGGGAAAACGAACGATTCAAGAGAACTCGGCTCATGATACTGAGCCGGGTCCTCCTGGTTCCGTTCATTGCCGTGATGATGGTGTGCGGCACTCTTGTTTACTATTTCGCAGTAAACCTGCGAGGCCATGTCGCTACGGAGTTGAGCCGCATCGCCGATGGGCATTGTCGCCTCATAGACCAATTCCTCGGGGAATTATCGTTCCAGCTCGAGTTTGTCGCCGACTCGCACAGTTTCGAGGAGTTAAGCAGCAACGGCCTACTGGAGGAGACTCTAAGGCGATTGCAGACCGGCTCACAGGCGTTTTTCGACCTTGGCGTTTTCGATGAGCGCGGGAACCATGTCGCCTACGCCGGACCTTATAACTTAAAGGGGAAGAACTACTCTCATGCCGACTGGTTTCAGGCGGTTCAAAACAAGGGGATATACATCTCGGACGTGTTCCAGGGGTATCGCAACATTCCCCATTTTGTCATCGCCGTGCAGCGAAGGGAGACGGACAAAACGTGGTACTTGCGCGCTACGGTTGACAGCATGTTCTTCAACAACCTTGTGGAGATTATCCGCGTAGGGAAAACAGGAGAAGCATACCTAATAAACAGAAATGGTGTATTCCAGACCCCTCGCCGCTCCGGCGGGGCTCTTATGGAAACTGATCCGGACCACCTGATTTACCGGAGCGAAGACAACTCAATTGCCTCGTTTGCCGCAAATGACACGGGCGGAGGCCGACATCTCTATGCCACGGGCCGCCTCCACGAAACAGATTGGATTCTGGTGGTGCGGCAAGAGATTGGCGACGCATATGCGCCGCTTACCCGCGCCGTCCTCATTGCTATTGCCATGATCGTGATGGGCGGCGCGGTGGTTGTCACCATGGGCTTTTTCCTCGCATCGGGCCTTGCCAACCAACTCACTATTGCGGACATGGAGAAGCGCCAGATGGGCAGTCAGTTGATCATGGCGGGCAAACTGGCGGAGGTGGGCGAAATGAGCGCGGGAATCGCTCACGAGATCAACAATCCGCTCCAGATAATGAAGGCGGAAGAAGCGTTAATAAAGGACATCTTCAAGGAGATGGCGGCGGACGGGTCACTTCCCGACGGTGAAAATATCCGGATGGTTCGGGACTCCGTCAACCAAATCGACTTGCAGATTGACCGGTGTAAACAAATCACCCAGGGACTCCTGAAATTTGCGCGTAAGACTGAACCAAGTATTCAGACAATCGATCTGCAACCGTTCATGCGTGAGATAGTCGGCATGGTCGAGAGAAAGGCTTATGTGGAAAACATCCGGATCGTGCAGGAGTTCGATGCGGGCCTGCCGCCGCTCGAGACCGACCCGGCTCAGCTTCAGCAGGTGTTCCTCAATCTATTGAACAACGCTATCGACGCCTTGAAAGAAAAAGATGACGGCGAGATTCGGATCGGAGCAACGAAGGAAGGCGGCGCGCTGGCGGTGTCGGTGGCAGACAATGGCTGCGGCATTCCCGAAAAAAATCTCGAGAAAATATTTCTTCCATTCTTTACGACGAAACCAGTGGGAAGGGGAACGGGCCTGGGTCTCAGCACGTGTTACGGTATTGTCGAGCGCCTTGGCGGACAGATCACGGTGAGCAGTGAACTGAACGTAGGCAGCGTCTTTACCGTACGGCTGCCGCTGCCTGAGGCCGTGGAAAAGACCACAGTGGAGCTGGCGGCTCACGAACAGGGAGGAGACAAATAATGAGTACGATTCATTTGCTGCTGGTGGACGATGAAGAACGGTTTTTGGAAACCACAAAGAAACTTCTCGAAAAGCGGGACATAGAAACGGCCACGGCGACCAACGGGCTCGACGCGCTAAAGATCATGGAGGAACGCCGGATTGATGTGGTCATTCTGGACGTGAAGATGCCGGGGCTCGACGGGGTCTAGGTTTTGCGCAGGATGCGGCAGAGACACCCTCTGGTCGAGGTAATCATGCTCACGGGTCATGCGTCGGTAGAGTCCGCTGTCGAGGGACTCAAGTTGGGCGCATTTGACTACGTCATGAAGCCGTGCGCGATCGAGGATATGCTGGCCAAGGCAAAAGAAGCCTTTGAAAAGAAGCACGCTATGGAAGAGAAGATCCGTAAGGCTAAGATCGAGCGCATTATCAGCCACCCCATGGCTGTTTTTGAGAAAGACGAAGGTTGACGCGGGCTACCCCGAAAGGAAGGAAATGGAGGTGTGAGGGGAGAGGAATCGGTGTTCGTCTCAGTCATTGCGAGCGAAGGGCCACAGGCCCAAGCGAAGCAATCTCCGAAGAATATAGAGATTGCGTTGGTCGCTATGCTCCCTCGCAATGACAAAAATGAGAACCAGTTTCTTGAGGGAGAAGACAGGGTTTCTTGGAAGGTCAAGAGCTATCCTGTTGGTTGAATCACATGAGGAGGTGAAAGGATGTCAGCGCCTTCAAAAACGAGGTCGGCGATCAAGTTCATTTTCTGGACGTCGGTGTCCATCGGAGTGTTTCTTCTGGTGGCGCACTTGCATGTGTCTGGCAGTCTTTCGAGGTGGTATTACTATTCTGCGGCCAACGATGGTTACGCCATTAACGCGGATACGTTCAGTAATGCCACGGAGGAAAGCCCTGCGCTGCTGCAGATAGGCTCCTTCGAGAAGATTGACGGGTTGGAAGCAGTGCTGGTCAAGAAAGGTGACCGGCTACCCGAACTGGCTAACGGCGTCATCTCTCAGGAGGAGTTGGAGAAGGCGAAACGTGTAAGCCTCGAGGGCAATTTGATCAAGGTCTCGGCGCCATGGCAGATCAAAGAGTCGAAAGGTTTCAAGTATAAGGACACGTTCAAGCACAAAGGGATTGTCACCTATCCTTGGGCGGCGCTCTATAACGTGCTGATTGTCATCGGTCTCGGGGGCGCGCTTGGCGATATGGCGGAAGGTTTGACCGATCTGATGGGGATAAAGCTCGAGCAAATCCGTCATTTCGAGGGCCATTGACTATTACGGAGATA
>CAYVDS010000081.1:17583-21158 GCA_964450145.1 uncultured bacterium | reverse complement strand
GGGAAATAATAACGAGGTCCTTTGCGGTTTAACCCTAAACTCTAAACTCTGAACCCTAAACCCACTTCCTTCGGAGCGATCATGAACGATTTTGAGAAGCATATCGAAGACCTGACCGGCGGTGCATTGAACAGCTTTGACATTGAAACCTTGCAGGTAAACATGGGATTCCGCTGCAATCAACAATGCAAGCATTGTCACGTGTCCGCCTCGCCCAGCCGAACCGAGATAATGCAATGGCCGACCATGCAGTTGGTCCTCGATGCTGCCAGGCGCCTGCGCTGCCGCGTAGACCTTACCGGCGGCGCGCCGGAACTCAATCCCCATTTCCGCCGCTTCGTGGAAGCCTTGCGTGGTCGTGAACTGAGCGTCCAGGTGCGCACAAACCTCACGATCCTCATGGAGCCCGGCATGGAAACAATGCCCGAATGGTATCGCTACCACAACATCCATCTCGTGGCCTCACTCCCCTGCTATCTCGAGGAAAACCTCCGCGCTCAACGCGGGCGCGGAGTCTATGAGAAGAGCATCACGGCTATCAAGCGCCTGAATATGGTAGGCTACGGAATCTCCGACGACCTTCAACTGAACCTCGTATACAATCCTGGCGGTCCGTTCTTGCCGCCCGAACAAACTTCCCTCGAAACCGACTACCGGCGCGAGTTGGGACAACGCTTCGGCGTCACGTTCTCCCACCTTCTCACCATCACGAACATGCCGATCGGCCGATTCCACTCGGAACTGAGCCGCCAAAATTGCGAGAAAGCCTATCTTCAACTACTTCGCGATTCCTTCAACCCCCAAACACTCGAAGGCCTTATGTGCAGGCGTCAACTCAGTGTCGGATGGGACGGAACGCTCTACGATTGCGACTTCAACCTTGCGCTCGGCTGCGCCGTCAACCACGGCGCGCCCGACCACATCACACGCTTCGATCCTTCCGCGCTCGCGAAACGACGCATCGTCACCGGCGACCACTGCTTCGGCTGCACCGCAGGCGCCGGCTCCTCCTGTGGCGGCGCGCTTGTTTAATCATTCGCACTATTCGCTTGTCATTCATGTTATTCGTGTTTCACCTCTTCTTTTCCAATCTGCAATCCGAATCTATTTAACTCGCGACTCGCGACTCGCGACCCGAAACTCCGTGTTTCACCGCTCGCTTGATTTTTCCCTGTGCATTAGGTTAAATTATGGGCAAACGTGCGTCACAATTGCGCATTCATCTGGCTGACGCCTCTTCCTAATTGTATTTGTGGGCTTTGGCCCATGCTTTTGTAGGGGCGAACCTCGTGTTCGCCCGTGGTGGTACGCCTTTGTAGGAGCGAACCTCGTGTTCGCCCGCACCTCTTATTGTCATTGCGAGCGAAGCGAAGCAATCGCTTTGTTTCTTTGGTCTTTTTTCTTTTCGCATCTTTAAACCATAAACCATAAACTCGAAACCTCGTACTTACCCACATGAACGAATGGGAATTCACAGCCGACGCCGCAAGCTGGATCAACTAAATCCTCGGATGAACAGGAACGCATTTATCCGCATAACGCATACTGGGGACAACGACGCATTCAAAAAAGGAATACGTGACTAAGACAATAACGATCGAGCACGCTCTTCAGACCTTCTCTGCAGATGTGACTGCAAAGATGTCTCAATTGACGCATGGCGAGCCGGAAGACCAGTTGCGCGGACCCTTCGAAAAGTTTGTGGCTGGCGCTGGCCGCGCCCTCGGCTGGACTGTCGTCTGCACTGGCGAAACGCTCTTGCCCGGCCGACTCGGCCGCCCCGACTTCGCAGTGCATCTCAACAAAATGCTTGTCGGCTATGTCGAACTGAAAGCCCCGGGTGGGGGGGCGAATCCCGAGCGCTTTGCCCCCGGTCACAACCGCGAGCAGTGGAAGCGGTTCAGGTCTCTCCCAAACATTCTCTACAGTGACGGCAATGAATGGGCGCTCTATCGTGACGGCCAACTTGCGAGCAGGTTCATTCGCCTTTCAGGGGATGTGACTCTTGAGGGCAAGAAAGCCGTCGGTTCTGAAGACGCTCGCTCTTTGGAGCGTCTGCTCCGCGAATTCCTCACTTGGCAGCCCATCATCCCAACCGACAGTAGGGGGAAAATTGACCTGAAGGGCTTCGCCGCAATGCTAGCGCCACTCTGCCGAATGCTGCGTGACGATGTTACGGATGCACTCCGGGACCCGGCCTCGCCTCTTGTCCAACTTGCCGGAGACTGGCGGGACCTGCTTTTTCCTGATGCCTCAGACGAACAATTCGCCGACGCCTACGCCCAGACCGTCACATTCGCCTTGCTTCTCAGCCGTAGCGAAGGTGCAGATCCGCTCGCCCTTGACAGCGCCGAAAAAACCCTCGCTTCGCAACACAACCTTCTGTCTCGCGCGCTTCAAGTGCTCACCGACCCCGGTGCGCAGGCCGAAATATCCGCTTCGCTCAAGCTTCTTTTGCGCGTCATCGGCATCGTGCCTCCTGCGACATTAGCTGGCCCGGAAGACCCTTGGCTTTACTTCTACGAAGATTTCCTTGCCGTGTATGATCCTAAGCTACGCAAGGATGCTGGCGCCTACTACACGCCAGTCGAGGTTGTCGGCGCTCAGGTCCGCCTGATAGACACTTTGTTGACCCAACGTCTCGGCAAGCCTCTCAGCTTCGCCGATCCGGGCGTCGTCACGCTCGACCCTGCCGCCGGAACGGGAACCTACCTGCTTGGCGTTATCGAACATGCCCTTGGGAAGGTCGAGGCCGAGCAAGGGGCCGGGGCCGTTCCCGGTCAGGCCACTGCGCTCGCGGCTAACCTCTACGGTTTCGAAATCATGGTCGGCCCCTTCGCCGTCACCGAACTTCGAACGAGTCGAGCGCTTCGTGACCGTGGCGCGACGCTGCCAGAGGGTGGCTCTCACATATATCTGACCGACACCCTTGAAAGCCCCTACGCAGTGCCCCTCGACCTTCCGTTTTATCTCAAGCCTATCGCCGAGCAGCACCAAAAGGCGCTCAGCGTCAAAAACAAAGTCCCCGTAATCGTCTGCATAGGCAACCCCCCTTATGACCGTCACGAGGCCGCCGCCGAAGGCAACCAGGCCCGAACCGGTGGCTGGGTCCGCTGGGGCGATGATGGCAAGGGAGAAAACGCAATCCTCCGAGACTTTCTCGATCCCGCTATCGCCTCAGGCCACGGAGTTCACGTTAAGAACCTCTACAACTTGTACGTATATTTCTGGCGCTGGGCGCTGTGGAAGGTCTTCGAGCATAAGACCGCCTCTGGTCCGGGCATCGTCAGTTTCATTAGCGCGTCGAGCTACCTTGACGGCGACGCTTTTTGCGGGATTCGCGAGCACATGCGCCGCCTGTGCGATGAAATCTGGGTTCTCGACCTTGGTGGCGAGGGGCGTGGCACACGCAAGAGCGAAAATGTCTTCGCCATCCAAACTCCCGTGGCCATCACCGTTGCCTTCCGCGTCGGCAAGATGAAGAAGGATAAGCCCGCATCTGTTCACTACACCCGCATCGAGGGAACACGCAAGGCCAAGCTTGCTGCTCTCAATGCTGTCACCGACTTTGCTTC
>CAYVDS010000081.1:1053-17506 GCA_964450145.1 uncultured bacterium | reverse complement strand
AATGCCGTGGCAGCATTCAGGAATACAGTTCAAGCGGACTTGGCCAATTGCCCCGGATTCAGAAACGCTTGACAAACGCTGGCATGAATTGCTCCATGCAAATGACAGGTCTGAAGCCTTTCATGGAACAGGTGACCGTGAGATTAGCGGCACCTATCGAATAGTGCTGACGGGCGAATCTGATTCAACGCCTATCGCCGAATTACCCAAGAATGCCGCAACGCCACCAGTCGTCGAGTACGCCTATCGGTCCTTTGATCGCCAGTACATAATTGCTGACGGACGGTTGATGTCTCGACCACGCCCAGACCTCTGGCGTGCCCATGGCGAACAACAAGTCTACTTTACGACGGCATTCACCCAAGCATTGTCATCTGGGCCCTCACTCTGTGCATGTGCCTGCATTCCCGATCTTCACCATTTCACAGGCCGGGGCGCGAAAGACGTTGTCCCGCTCTACCGTGAAGCCGCCGCGGCAAATCCCAACATCCTCCCCGGCTTACTAGACCTGTTCGGCAAGACATACAGGCGTGGAGTCACGTCCGAGGATTTCTGTGCATACGTTTATGGTGCATTAGCGCAGCTCGCTTTTACTGCGCGCTACGCCAAAGAACTTGAGACGCGAGAACTGCGCGTGCCCATAACGAAAAACGCCGTCATATTCGAGAAGGTGCGAGATATTGGCGCACGGCTGCTTTGGCTTCACACTTACGGCGAGCGCTTCGTCCCCAAAGGCAAACAGCACGGTCACGTCCCGCCCGGTACCGCCAAATGTGTCAAGGCTGTGCCCGGCAATCCAGACAGGTATCCCGAATCGTTCGAATACAACGACGCGACGTTCACGCTCCACGTTGGTGAGGGCCAGTTCCGGCCCGTCATTCCCGAAGTCTTTGCCTTCGAAGTCTCGGGCCTCAGGGTCGTGCAGTCATGGCTCAAATACCGCATGAAGAAAGGCGCAAGAAAGAAGTCCTCACCGCTAGACGACATCCGCCCCGAACGCTGGAGTAGCCAATTCACGACCGAACTCCTCGAACTTCTCTGGGTGCTGGAAGCGACCGTCGCTGGCTATCCCGAACAGGCGAAACTGCTGGAAGCCGTCACCGCAGGCCCCTGCTTTAACGCCGACGAACTGCCGCCCGTCCCTGATCAAATGCGGAAGGCTCCCTCAGTTCGCTCGTCGGGTAACGAGCTGTTCGAAGGAGATGATGATGAATGATAAACTCGTGAAATCCGGAACTCGCGGCTTGGTGCGCGTTCCCCACGATGAGTCCGAATGCCGCCCTCCTCCAAAAATACGAACGCTTCATCCTCGAACGCGACCGCGAACTCATCGAAGACCGCACCGCCGACGAAGAAATGCAAGAAGCCGTGTATGAGGCTCTTCTACAATTGGTTCTCATACGCCACAAGAGTGCACCAAGAACTAATGAAGAGTAAGAGATGTTCTTCCTAAGCCTATTTCTCCTAGTCTTGATAAATTGTTTCCTACCGATCAGCCTGTTAATACGGGACTGGAAGTTTGCAGACAGACGAACTCGAAAATACAGAAGCCTCACAAAGATTCTGCTTGCCGGCTGGTTTGCGTGCGGGATTTTCTCGTCAGTTTTTCTTTGGAATGAAACTCGACAAAACACGGTCTTACAGGAACGAGTTAGTGAGTTGGTGCAAGGAAAAGACAAACTGCTTCAAAATATATCCTCCTTGTCAGATCAAATAGAGGCATATCAGAACGAAATCCAGATCAAAGACCAGAAAATTGCTGCATTGGAGCAAAAGTCCAATATCTTACGGACGCTAAGTGCAAAAATTGAATGTGTTCTTGCAGGAAAATGGAAAGCGGGCGGTCATCCAGGAAGACTGATTCCGGTTAGTTGGAATAAGTCACAAGCTTATGTTCAACTCCTTCAAAGAGAAGACGAACCCTCAAGAATTCTTCTGTATCTGACGTCTCTTGATCTCGGGAATATTCAGGGGACATAATACCTATTTTAAGACAATATAGTTTATATCTATGGAAAGCAGAGGGAAAGGTCCACACATTCACAGAACAAACGTCCCTTTCACAACAATCGGGGGCATCATTAAACATTCTGCTTCCTGCTTCCCGTTTCCCCCCAAGACTCCTGTCGGCGTGCGTGGGGTTCAAGAAGTTTCTTCTTTTACAGCTTCAATCCAAAATCGCTGCCCCCTTTTGCCCCATACACCACTCCTTTCACCCACCACTGTCAAGTACCCCTGCAAAGCTTTTCGCGTCTCCATTCCAAACTTCGTGATCTTCGTGGATACCTTTCGTCTTTCGTCTTGCTCCTTTCGCCTCTTCTCATTCGCGTTCATTGGCGTCCATCGGCGGTCCTAAATAGCCTTTTTTCTTTATTTGTCACATTCGTAATCCATTCGTGCAATGCGTGATCCATCATTCGCCCTAAAAATTAACAAAAAGTTCCTTGCTCTACTTTCCCCCACCATGTACCATTACCACAACGATACTGCGCGAGACGCGCAGAGTTTCGAGCCGAGTTTCCAGTATTACGTCAACCAAGAGGAACCAATGAAAAAGATTGAATTCGCGCCATTCGTCATGATTCGCGCTATTCGTGTCCCAGTTTCCTCATCCGCGTTCATCGGCTTTCTTTTTCTCAAGAATCTGCGGAAATCAGCCCAAATCAGTAAGCCCTTTTCTTCTTGGTGTTCCTTCGTGATTCGTGCCCTTTCATGGATTACGTCTTTTCTTCTTGGGGAATATTCAGGGGACATAATACCTATTTTAAGACAATATAGTTTATATCTATGGAAAGCAGAGGGAAAGGTCCACACATTCACAGAACAAACGTCCCTTTCACAACAATCGGGGGCATCATTAAACATTCTGCTTCCTGCTTCCCGTTTCCCCCCAAGACTCCTGTCGGCGTGCGTGGGGTTCAAGAAGTTTCTTCTTTTACAGCTTCAATCCAAAATCGCTGCCCCCTTTTGCCCCATACACCACTCCTTTCACCCACCACTGTCAAGTACCCCTGCAAAGCTTTTCGCGTCTCCATTCCAAACTTCGTGATCTTCGTGGATACCTTTCGTCTTTCGTCTTGCTCCTTTCGCCTCTTCTCATTCGCGTTCATTGGCGTCCATCGGCGGTCCTAAATAGCCTTTTTTCTTTATTTGTCACATTCGTAATCCATTCGTGCAATGCGTGATCCATCATTCGCCCTAAAAATTAACAAAAAGTTCCTTGCTCTACTTTCCCCCACCATGTACCATTACCACAACGATACTGCGCGAGACGCGCAGAGTTTCGAGCCGAGTTTCCAGTATTACGTCAACCAAGAGGAACCAATGAAAAAGATTGAATTCGCGCCATTCGTCATGATTCGCGCTATTCGTGTCCCAGTTTCCTCATCCGCGTTCATCGGCTTTCTTTTTCTCAAGAATCTGCGGAAATCAGCCCAAATCAGTAAGCCCTTTTCTTCTTGGTGTTCCTTCGTGATTCGTGCCCTTTCATGGATTACGTCTTTTCTTCTTCATCTCAAATCTGTGAGAATCAGCGAAATCTGCGGATTCCTCGTTTCTTCCCTTTCTCTTTCTTTGGCTACGGTTTCGCCACGCTGCGAGCCTCCGCGACCTCTGCGGTTCGGCTCTTGTTCTGCAATCCAAAATCAATTGGATTCCTTAAGTCCAAAATTTTATAAAGAGAAACACGGTTTCTTGCGTCACTTGCGTCACGAATCGACAAAAACCGCTCAAAACCGTGCACATTCTACTTTCAGAAGCCCTTACCCGAACTTTACTTGTGAATCCCCTTTCACCTTGCTCCTCACTTCTTTTTCCTATTCACTCTTTGCGTCACTATTGCTGCACCTCTGCGTCACCCGATTGTTGAATTATTCATCATTCATCATCGGTCTTGGTGGTACTGCTGCTTTCAACCAGAAACCAGAAACGAGAGACCAGAAACCGCGCGCCTTGCGCGGCTCCCTTTCGCCTTGCTCCTTGCCCCTCTCTTGTCTCGCTCCGGCGTCAGCCGTCGTGTTGGCGCATGTGCTTGAATCGTGCTATGTTTTCTTAAATGATTCTTCTTAGCTCCGCCCAAGGCCGAATAATTACCGCCTGACAGATTCGTTGTGGGTAGAAAGGTAGATTCTTTGGAGCGAGGAAAGCTGCTTTTTTCCCGGTTCTTCCTTTTCGTCATGT
This sequence comes from uncultured bacterium, assembly GCA_964450145.1. GTDB lineage: Bacteria > Abyssobacteria > SURF-5 > SURF-5 > SURF-5 > JACRIR01. Next base: position 13,327 of record CAYVDS010000081.1, on the reverse strand, counting down.
TTCCTATTGTCTTTGCCCTCTCTCAGGAGGGGCAAAACAGGCCGAATATCAAGAAGAATTGCGAGAGGCAAGGCGGTGTGAGACAACCGATACAGAGTCATTTCACGAGGTAGAGACATGACTATCAACTCGAGCAATAAGCCGGCGCGCCCATTCGGACACCCGGGCATACCGCCGAAGTGGACTTCGAGTTCCAAAGAAGGAGTCGGAACCGCGCTCTCAGCTTCAAGCCGCGTATGGTTCACTCTCTCACACGGCGTTCTCAACGAGGTATTCTATCCAACCATAGACCGCCCACAAATCAGGGACCTGCAATTCCTCATTACCGATGGAGAGACCTTTTTCCATGAGGAAAAGCGCGACCTTCAGAGCGAGATCGAATATATAGAGCGCGACACACCCGGTTATCGCATCGTGACCGTTGACCCGGGAGAACGCTACCGAATTATCAAAGAGATCATCTGCGACCCTTACCAGCCGTGCGTGCTGATCCGTGTTCGTGTTGAATCGGCGCCTGACTGGGCGGACCGCCTGCAGATTTATGCTCTGCTCGCTCCCCATCTTGAGGTGGGCGGCTGGGGTAACTCGGCCCGGCGGGCGGGCGTGGCCGGAAAAACAGTCCTTGTTGCATGGAAGAACAGTACCTATCTTGCGTTGGGTGTCAATGGAGGGTTCACAAGAACCTCTTGCGGATACGTCGGCGCAAGCGATGGCTGGAATGACCTGAAGTACGATTACAAGATGGATTGGGAGTTCGAACGGGCTGAGGACGGAAACATCGCGGTGATCGGGCAAATCGACATATCCAGAAGCAAGGAATTCACATTGGGATTGGCTTTCGGAGACGGATTCCATGCAGCCGTATGCGCTCTCACTCAATCGTTGAGCGATCCATACACGATGCAACGAGATGAGTTCATTGAGGGATGGCGCCGCCACTGCTGCGACATACTACCATTGGAGAAATTCTCGCAGGATGGCGGGCGCCAGTACCGGATAAGCCACACCTTGCTCCTGTCGCACGAAGACAAGACCTTCCCGGGAGCGCTGATTGCGTCGGCCGGCATTCCGTGGGGACAGTCGAAGGGCGACGAAGACATCGGCGGGTATCATTTGGTATGGACGCGCGATATGGTGCATAGCGCTACCGGACTCCTTGCCTGCGGCGAACTGATGACTCCTTGTCGGGCCCTTGTTTACCTTGCTTGCTCGCAATGGCCGGACGGCGGATTTCCGCAAAACTTCTGGATCGACGGAACACCCCGCTGGACGGGAATCCAGCTTGATGAAGTTGCGTTCCCCGTGCTCCTCGCATGGCGCCATTGGAAAGCCGGTTGCCTTGACGAATTTGACCCCTACGCAATGATCCGAAGCGCAGCGGCTTATCTCATACGCCGAAGCCCCATGACCCAGCAAGAGCGATGGGAAGAAAATAGCGGATACTCCCCCTCAACGCTCGCCGTAACGATTGCGGCGCTTATTTGCGCGGGCGATTTTTGCAGGTCGAGGGGTGACGCAGCGGCTGCCTTGTTCCTTGAAGAGTACGCCGATTTCCTCGAGTCGCATCTCGAAGCATGGACGGTTACGACAGAGGGAACCCTCGTGCCCGATATTCCGAAACACTACATCCGCATTCACCCTACAGACATAAATGACACTTCGCCCGACGAGGACCCCGACAAAGGAATCCTCGCGCTTCATAATCAGCCTCCGGGCCGCCCGTGGCAATTTCCGGCAAAGGATATCGTTGACGCCGGATTCCTGGAGCTTGTCCGTTATGGAGTACGGAAGCCGGGGGATACATTGATCGAGGATTCTCTCAGGGTGGTTGATGCGGTACTCAAGGTGGACACGCCGTATGGACCATGTTGGCGGCGCTATAATCACGACGGATATGGGGAACGCCCTGATGGCGGTCCTTATGAGGGCTGGGGTGAAGGGAGGGCATGGCCTCTTTTGACGGGCGAGCGTGGCCATTATGAACTCGCGGCCGGCCGCGACCCAAAACCGCATATCCGCGCGATGGAATTGTTCGCGTCAAGGGGCGGAATGATTCCCGAGCAGATATGGGATGAGCCGGACCGCCCGGAACTTGGACTGTTCCTCGGAAGATTCACAGGATCCGCAATGCCTCTCATGTGGGCGCATGCCGAATATATCAAACTGCTGAGGTCTACTGCTGACGGAAGAGTATTCGATTTTATCCCCGCGGTCGCTGATCGATACTGTTCCGGCAAAGGACGGAAGGACCTGGAAGTATGGAAACCGGTTCGACGAGTGCGGCGCGTCATGCGCGGGCAAACCCTGCGAGTACAGGCGCCCGCAGCGTTCCGGCTTCGCTGGACTGTGGACGAGTGGGAAACCGTTAACGACACAACGGGCGCCTCAACTAATCTGGGAATCTATTTCACGGATATTCCGATCGGACACGATCAAAAAGCGCCTATCCGCTTTACTTTCTATTGGACCGACAAAGGAGAATGGGAAGGCAAGGACTACCTGGTTAAGGTTAAGAGTGAATAAGGTTGAAGATGTGCGGACCCCATTTTCGACTACCCTTTCAACGAATCGCTCAACGAGCCCTCCTTTCGACGTTCGTAAAACCGGATTGTTTCAACGCCGACTCCGGCGAGCCGGGCGACCTTTCCGATAGTCAATGTCCCCATCGCGTTCTCCTTTCCTTAATAATCTTATGCACTCCGTACAATACTACAGAGTCAAGAGTCTGGGCAAGAAAATTATTCTTCACCGCTGACGATAGAAGACTCAGCTTTGTACGGCTCCCCATGATTGCAGCGGCATGTGCATGGAAAGAACCAATGACACGCCCGCTCACACATCGGGGATCATTGTTGATTGGGGGCCAGATGCTTGACATTCTTTATTGGCGAAGATATAATATTAGACATAGTGTCGATATTTCAAACCTATGTATAATATTCGCATGAAAGCGGTCAGAAAATTTACAAGGCGCGAGAACGAGAGGCTGCGTAGGATAGAGCTTGTTCTCGACGCCGCTGAAGAGCTCTTCCTCAAAGAGGGGTTTGCAGCCGCCACAATGCAAGAGATAGGCGAGCTCGCCGAGTTCAGCCGGGCGACGCTGTACCACTATTTCCGCAGCAAGGAGGCGATATACGTCGCTATCCTCGAACGCGCGATGGATGCTCTGATAGCGGAGGCCCGGGAGTCCACAGCCGGGGCCAGTGGGGCTGTCCGGAAGATTGAGGACCTGAAAGACGCGATGCTGTCATTCCTTGAACGAAGAAAAAACGCCTTCCATCTGTACTTCATCAGTCGATCACAGGCGCTTCCGTATCTTGACGAAAAACTTGCGAAACGGTTGCAGAAGAAAACCCGGGAGTTTGAGGAAATCTTTCACGACATTTATCGCGAGGGGGTTAAACAGGACGAGTTAAAACCGGCTGACCCTCTGGCGATGGGAGACATTTTCTTCGCTCAGATCATCGGGCTCATGCTGCTGAACAGCACCGAGAAACTCGAGCCACCCCTTAGAGCCAACGTGGACAAGGCCACGAGCTTTTTCCTCGGTAACATCACGACACACCGGAAGCAAGAGGTAAACAAGAAAAGGGGGAAACAACCATGAGTCGCGCTCCTGCTTGCCAATTTCCGCCGCGGCCGACAGAGTTGCCGGACGACCCGGTCTTCCAGGTACTGTGCGACACCTCGCGCGCGGATGCGGTCAAAGAACTTAAACCGACCCAGATGGAGATCGAACTAACTACCAAATGCGCGGCCTCGTGCAGGTTCTGCTGCGCAGCTTCGACATCGGCGCGCACGGAGGCGATGACGCTTGAAGAATCCGCAAAAGTGGTCCAAGAGGCGGCCGCACTCGGCGTCAGGGCCATCACGTGGATGGGCGGTGACCCGCAAACCTATCCTCATATCAGGGAACTGTTCGAGCTCGCGACCAACCTCGGCATATCGATGCAGATGCCGACAAGCGGCCTGTTCTCGAAGCAGCACATTGCGCTCTTCAACGACTTCCAGGATAACCTTTTCTTGGGTGTCCATCTCGACACCATCGACCCGGACACCTACGCAAAACTTCATAACAACCCGCGGACCCGAAAGGCGCGAATGGACGGTTTCAAGCGGCTTCTGGACAGCGGTTTCCCTTCTTTCAAGACGTTCGGGCTGATTACCATGACCGCGCCCGTGCTTGAGCGGATCGAGGAAACACTCGACTGGTTTTATGACGAGATGAAGACCACGTTTGTCTGCCTCATGGTGTTCAAGGGGGAAGGCTTCGGCAAAGAGACAGCATATCTCGAGCCGTCGCTGTCAGGCGTGAAGCGCGCCATCACGTATCGCGCAGGCAAGATGGGAGGACACTGGCTTCGGCTCGGCGCCAGCGAGGCATCGATTTATTACTGCCGAACCACATTCTGCGTTGATGTCAAAGGCCACGCGCACCCCTGCCTGGCCATTCGTGATTACTGCAAAACCGAGAGCGTATTCGAGCACGGTCTGGAGCCGATCGTCGAGAAATACCGCGACAAACTGTTTTTCAACTTCACCCCGAAAGGCATGTGCGGCGATTGTGCGAATAATGACCTTTGCTTCGGGTGCAGGGCGAGCGCACTCTACTATACGGGTGACATCGAGGCCGCCGACCCGAAATGCTGGCTGAACCCCGAAGCGGTCGAGTACTACAGGAAGAGATAACGAGAGATAATGAGAGAATGCAGTCAATATATTGGGTCATAACCCGGAACTGCACACAAAAGTGCGCCCACTGCTACATAAGTTCCGGGCCCGGCGAACAATCCGTTTCCGAATCGGACATAGAGAGAATAGTTGAGAACCTGCCGGAAAAGGCAGGACAAATTATATTGGCGGGCGGCGAGGTGTTGCTCGTCAAGTCGCTTCTTTATAGGGTGCTTGATGCGCTTTATGCGAAGCTCGGCGACGCCACAAAATATATGATTCAAACAAACGGTGACTTGTTGGACGAGCGTACGGCCGACGAGCTATTGGAGCGCAGGGTCTCTCGAATCGACATCTCGAGTATGGACGAATTTCATAGTAATCGACACGGCCGGAAACAGATCGAACAAACGTTGAATTCGAAAGGGATAAAATACCTCAAGTTTCCGGAAATGTTTGATGAGAATGGAAATGTTCCGTTTGCTGCCTTTTCCTTCTGGGGCGCAACTCCCGAATTATGGCTGGGAGGAATCTGGCCGCGCGGACGAGCCCTCGAGAATAAACTCTGGCGTAGGAATCCATCCCATAACTTCTGCAATATCTGGTCAGGCGCGCTCGGCTTTCTGGAGAATGGCTCACCGCAACAAGAAATCAACGTTCGCCTCAATTATGCCTTCCCCTGCTGTCCCGCAACAAGGATACCCCTCGGAGACCTCACACAAAAACCCCTGCTCAGCATCCTTGATAAACACCGCAGCAATCCCGTATTTGAAGCTTTGAATCGTGGAGAGCCGGCGGCCATGGGAGTCGAACTTGGAATTTCCATCGAGTTCGCCAGCGCGCGAATTGAGGAACTCGGCAGTTGCTGCCTCTGGTGCGACGAGTTCTTCGAAAAACACTATCAGGGACAAACTGGAAGATAGCTTTGCACCCTTTTCCTGCATTTTTAACGATTGCCTCGCTAGCATCACCCATGCGACAAGTGCATTATTATGTTAATAAGACTACATATTGTTTCAAAGCAACGCGAGCCGGAGAAAGTGGAAACGAAGGAAAATAAACAGCATACCCCGAGGGTAGTCATAATGTTTGGTGTAATCGGGCTATGCTTATTCTTAAGCGTCTCGGTTTCCGGTGCAAATACCAGCGAGATTATCGACTACCATTCCTATGGCGCAACCTTGTCAGCGTACGTCGATGACCATGGAATGGTTGACTACAATGCGATGAAAGCCAACCGCCGCGACCTTGATGCCTTTGCCACCGCCCTGACAAAGCTTGATCCGAAAATCTTTGAAGGATGGAAAGGGAATGAGAAAATCGCCTTTTGGATCAATGCCTATAACGCGCTCACCCTCCAGACAATCATTGATCATTATCCCATAAAGCCATCACGCCTCACGTCCCTTGTTTATCCGCAAAACAGCATACGCCAGATTCCGGGCGTGTGGGATAGAATCAAATTCCCGGTTATGGGACGAGGGACGACGTTGGACGGGATCGAACACGAAATCCTCCGCAAGAATTTCAATGAACCGCGCATCCATATGGCGCTTGTGTGCGCCGCCATGGGATGCCCTCCCCTCCGGAATGAGCCATATACCGGTGAGAAACTCGATGCGCAGCTTGATGATCAGACACTTCGATTCCTGAGTGATCCCAAGAAGTTTCATGTAGACCCTGACAATGGGCTCGTCTACCTCTCGCCGATTTTCAAATGGTTCGGCGGCGATTTCGTTAGAACGTATGGAACCGGGTTAAAGACCGGCAGGCAAACCGATGTCCAGCGCGCCGCCATGAAGTTCATCCAAAAGTACATTGATGAAACGGATGCTCGATATCTGGCGACGGGCGGATACGGTATCCTGTATCTGGACTACGACTGGTCGCTGAATGAACAAGAAGGGGGAAAAGGGGAAACGGGCAAAGGGGCAAATGGCGAATTCCCTGCACATCAAAGAATCTCCATAATAAGAATGTCATTGGCGGATAGAAGCAATGAGCTCCAATAGTGGTTTGAAAAGGGAAAAAAGCATTCGTGGCCTATGGCGTCCAGTGGCCCTTTTGGCTGCTATAATGGCGATCCTGGTGGCGGCGCGAGCGCTCGGATTGGGCGAACGCCTCGACCTTTTGCGCAACTGGATTCGTGAATTGGGACCGCTGGGACCGGTGGTTTTTGTTCTCCTTTATGCGGTGGCGGTGGTCGCCGCGCTGCCGGGCTCCGCTCTTACGGTAGCTGCGGGCGCTCTTTTCGGATCAGTGGTCGGGGTTATTGTTGTGAGTGTCGCGGCTACGCTCGGCGCGAGCCTTTCCTTCCTGGTCGCCCGATACTTTGCACGCGAACCGGTCGCCCGTTGGCTTTCAACAAAAGAGAAATTTCAACGCCTTGACCAGTTGACAGAAAGAAGAGGCGCAGTCATTGTGGCGCTGACAAGGTTGGTGCCGCTTTTCCCGTTCAATCTCCTCAATTACGGGTTTGGCCTCACGCGCGTTCGGTTCTGGACCTACGTGTTCTGGTCGTGGCTGTGTATGCTGCCCGGAACTGTTCTCTATGTGGTGGGCGCCGACGCCCTCGCAAGAGCCATCACCCAGGGACGCGTTCCATGGGGGTTAATCGGAATTTTGGCATTGGCGACGGTCATCCTCGCTCTCCTGATCCGTTATGCCCGCCGGCGACTGCGGGCAACTGAGCCGGGAACCGACGCCCCGTCGACTCGATGAGGCTTGTTGTCGAGAAAGCAGATGCCATGGTATCCCCCGGCAAAGGAGGAAAAACAAAATGTCGCATACTGTCGAGGTGCTGCCGAGAGACGAACACAATGCGACGCTTGTCGCCAATGTTCATCCTCCGGATTGGAAAAATCCCGAGCCTGCGCCGAGGTATAACCTTGTGGTCGTCGGCGCCGGAACTGCAGGGTTAGTAGCAGCGGCGGGAGCCGCCGGACTCGGAGCGAAGGTCGCGCTCGTGGAAAAACACCTTCTCGGCGGCGACTGCCTGAACGTGGGCTGTGTACCCTCAAAATGCCTTATCCGTTCGTCACGCTCATATGCCGATGTGCGCGATGCACATCGCTTTGGCGTGAATGTGCCGCAAGGCGCCGAAGTTGACTTTCAGGCCGTCATGCAACGCATGAGGCGCGAACGCGCCCGAATCAGCCATCACGATTCTGCAAAGAGATTCCGCGATATGGGAGTGGATGTGTTCTTGGGGGAGGCGCGGTTCTCCGACGCCGACACGGTCGAGGTCGCCGGAAAGACTCTCCGCTTCAAGAAAGCCGTCATCGCTACGGGTGCGCGAGCGGTCCAACCCCCGATAGAAGGTCTGGCGGAAGCAGGGTATCTCACCAACGAAACTGTTTTCTCTCTTACTGAGCGGCCAAACCGTCTCGCTGTCCTTGGCGCCGGCCCCCTTGGTTGCGAACTGGCGCAAGCATTCCGGCGGCTTGGCAGCGAAGTCATCCTGATTGAGATGGCCCCGCAGATTCTGATAAGGGAAGACCCGGACGCCGCAAGCATTGTGGCCGAGGCGTTCCGTGAGGACGGTATCGAGGTGATGTTGAATTCTGCAGTTAAAAGGGTTATAATTGCGTCTCATGGAAAAGTGGTCCACGTCGACAGCGGCGGGAAAACCGAAGCGATCACGGTGGACGCTATATTGATCGGTGCGGGCAGAGCGCCGAATGTGGAGAACTTGAATCTTGAAGCCGCCGGCGTCGAATATGATAGGCAGCGCGGGGTCTTTGTTGATGACATGCTTCGAACCACGAACTCCCGCATTTACGCCGCCGGCGATATCTGTTTGAACTATAAGTTCACCCACACTGCTGACGCATCCGCACGGATTGTTATCCAGAACGCCCTTTTTTGGGGACGCAAGAAGCTGAGCGCCTTGACGATACCTTGGTGCACGTACACTGACCCGGAGATCGCCCACGTAGGCGTGTACGAGAGCGAAGCTCGAAACAAAGGTATTCCGGTCGAGACATTTGAGAGACGACTGAACGAAGTCGATCGCGCTATCATCGATGGAGAGGATCGGGGCCTGGTTAAGATTCATATCAGGAAAGGGACTGATAGAATCATAGGGGCGACGGTTGTCGCGCGGCACGCGGGAGATATAATCAGCGAGATTTCTCTGGCGATGGCAGGGGGTCTCGGACTCGCCTCCATCGCGAGCATCATCCACCCATATCCCACGCAGGCCGAAGCCATAAAACAAGTGGCTGACGCTTACAACCGCACACGCCTGACACCCTTCGTAAAGAGTTTCTTCTTGCGCTTGCTTGCATGGCAGCGATGAGGTGTTTCGGACAAAATGCGCGCCCTGCTTGAAATTTGGAAAGGTTTGGTGTATAGTGTGTTTACCTCACGGCTGCAAGACATTGGATGCACCGAAGATCGGCCCGATACTCTCAGCTTGTGAGGTAATTTCCTTTCTTGAACTGGATTCCCAAAACAATTTGTATAAAATCGAGAGGAGGTGGGACGGTAAAACACTTGTGTGAGTACGGTCAATGGGATTCGTGCACTACACACTTGGTTTTCGTGAAAGGAGTCTACTAGCATGAATAAGTCGATTATAGCGCTCTTGTTAGCGCTCGTACTGTGTGTTTCGGTAATGGGATGCCAGAAAAAGGCCGAGGAGCCGGTTGCTCCTGAGCCTGTCGTCACTGAGCCTGCACCGCCGCCTGAGGCTCCCGCTCCCGAAGCTGGAATGCCGACTGAAGGCACTGCGGCAGCGCCCGAAGCCGCTCCAGCCGGTGAGGCGCACCCTGAAGGTGGAACTGCTGCTCAGTAAGCTGTTCGAAGGTTGCAAGGCATTACCTTGTGTCCAAAGGTCTGCTCAAGAGTGAGATGGCGGACACAAGTTTCCCTCCTCTATGGTTGCATCGAAAGTATATGAGGTGGAGGCTGATGGGATTGTATCAGCCCCCACCTTCTTTTTTCTTTGATCCCCGATCTCCGCGAATGACCAGCCTCATCGGGCCTGCGGCGCGGCTGATTCGAGAAGAAACTGCCCTTGATTCGGGGACACGATGGTGCGTTGTCAGCTTATTCGGAGATCCCGCCTTAGGCGGGACCGCAAGGTGTCCCCGAATAAGCGGCCGGTTTCTTAGGAGCGCCTGAACACGCTGGCACGCGGTTAATTGTAAAAGGAAGGCTCTATCGGCTTCGGTCATTGCGAGCGGAGCGAAGCAATCTCTCTTCTTTTGCTTTTCGCTTTCGCCTTTGACCTTTCCCCTTTCCCCTTTCTTGGGAGGACCCTTGGAGCGGCTTATCATTTTCACTCGCTATCCCGAGCCGGGAAAAACGAAAACCCGCCTCATCCCCGCGCTTGGACCCCAACAGGCTGCAGACCTGCACCGCCAGCTTGCTGAACATGCGCTCAACCGTCTTAAGCGACTAATCCGGCGTCGCTCTGTTTCCATCGAAATTTGTTATGAGGGTGGTAACGAGCGCCTGATGAGGGAATGGATCGGTTCGGATGTTATTTATCGAACTCAGCGAGGCCAAGACCTCGGCGAGAGGATGGCCCAAGCTCTTCGCGAAGCGCTTGCGGAAGGCGCAGAGGGGGTTGTACTTGTCGGCACGGACTGCCCCGGTCTGACCGCCGAAATTGCGGAAAAAGCGTTCCATGCGCTCAACGATAGCGACATCGTACTCGGCCCCGCCAGCGACGGCGGCTATTATTTAGTGGGGCTGAAACGCATGGTTCCCGAATTGTTCACCGGCATCTCATGGGGTTCCGCCAAGGTTCTCGAACAGACCGTCAAAGTTGCGAACAGCCTTGGCCTCTCGACCGCGCTGGTAGACATGCTTGACGACGTGGACAGAGTTGAAGACCTGCACATCTGGGAAAAAGAGCGCACGGGTTCCGCAACACAGCGTATTTCCGTTATAATACCAACTCTCAACGAGGCGCCGACAATAGCCGCCGCACTCGCCGGCGTGCGGGATGAGCCTGATACCGAAATAATCGTCGTGGACGGCGGAAGCGCCGACGGCACTTCAGAATTGGCGAAGTCACATGGCGTCAAAACGCTTATTTCCAAACCCGGACGCGCGCTGCAAATGAATTCCGGCGCGGCAGCGGCAACAGGAGGAATCCTCGTTTTCTTGCATGCCGACACGCGGCTTCCTGAGGGATTCGGCGAACAGGTCCGTAAATCCCTCGGCCGCCCCGGCGTGGCGGCCGGAGCATTTCAATTGCGGATCGATGCCGAACAACGCAGTTTTCGCATTCTTGAACGTTTCGCCAACTGGCGGTCAGAATACCTGCAAATGCCCTATGGTGACCAGGCGCTGTTCCTGCGAGCGGAATTGTTTCATGCTATCGGCGGATTTCCGGAAATCCCGATCATGGAAGATTTCGAGTTTGTCCGGCGCATACGCCGGAAGGGCAGAATTGTAATCGTCCCCTCCCCTGCCCTCACGTCCGCGCGCCGCTGGCTGGCCGTGGGGACATGGCGAACGACGCTGATCAATCAATTAATTGTCGCGGCGTATTATGCGGGCGTCTCGACGAACCGTCTCGCCCGCTGGCATCGCCGGGGAAATGGGGAATAGAATGCCGGAGCGCCATAAATCCTTCCTGAATCTCCTACCTTTCCTCGCGATAGGAGCGCTGACCCTGCTAAATTACGCGGGGACACTCGGCGCCGATTTCGTGTATGACGACCGGGCCGTGCTTGTGGAGAATGTCGCTCTGCGTGATTTACGGAATATCCCCAGCTTTTTCACCGACCCCGCTCATACCTCGAGCTCGAGCGTGTTTGAAGAGATATATCGTCCACTGAGGGGGACTTCATTCGCCATCGAATACCAGTTGTGGGGGCTCAACCCGGCTGGCTACCACGCAGTCAATATCCTGTTTCATGTCCTGAACGCATGCCTCGTGTTCCTGCTTCTTTGTCGCCTCTTTCGGGCGCAACTTCCCGCACTCGCCGCCGCTGTCGTGTTCGCGGCGCACCCTGCGCTGACTGAAAGCGTGTGCTGGGTTTCCGGGCGATCCGATCTGATGTGCATGTCTTTCTATCTGCTTGCCCTTCTCTGGTTCCTGAAGGCTCGCGATGCGTCAGGAGGCCGAAGAGCGGCGCTCTATTGCGCAACGCTGGCTTCTCTGATTCTTGCGTTGCTGGCAAAGGAGATGGCCGTGACCTTCTTCGTCGCGCTTGTGGCCGTCGACATATGGCTGGAAGGTCTCAAGAAGCAGACATTTCGGAGATGGTTGGCGTATGTCCCGTTCGTTGCTGTGACAGCAGCGTATATCCTGATCCGTGCAAATATCATGAGCCGCTTCGCCCAAAGGGCGGCATGGGGAGAATCGCCGCTGGCCGCAATCGTCATTATGGCGAAGAGCTTCGCCTATTATACGAGGCTTCTTCTGCTCCCCCTCAGGCTGACGGTCGTCCCGTACGTAAACACGAACGTATCGTTCAATGTCGGAACGATCATACCAATAGCGCTGGTCGTGTGCCTGATTTCTGCGGCCATCGTCTTGCGCAAAAGAAACCGGCTCGCATCATTGGGAATCATCTTTTTTTTCGTGCTCCTTCTGCCGGTCTCGAACATTGTTCCCATAAAAACTGTGGTGGCCGACCGT
>CAYVDS010000081.1:0-1043 GCA_964450145.1 uncultured bacterium | reverse complement strand
TTTCATTTATATGCCCTCGCTCGGATACCTGCTGGTTCTCGCGAGCGTGTTCTCAACCTTTGAGGCTTGCACGGCGGACAAATCTCGCAGCGTCAAACCGCTGGCTGCCGCCGCCCTCCTCGCAATGATTCTTTTGCTGTCCGTCAGCACGATCGCTAGAGCAATTGATTGGCGCGACGATAAAACGCTCATGGAGGCGGCAGTGCGCGCTCAACCTGAAAACCCGCGCGCGAATGTCATGCTTGGCAAGCAGTATTTTCTCGAAGGGGGCTACGATTCCGCCCTGAAACATTGCCTCATATCGATCCAGAACGACCCGGGCAGTTCCGAAGCGCATACGCTCTTAAGCAGCATCTATCTTAGCCTGAACCTTTACGAAGAGGCGAAGAAGGAAGCCGCCAAAGCCATCGAGCTAGCTCCCGATGTGAGCGACGCGTACAACACTCTCGGGCTGATACATATGGCGCAAGGAAACCTCGACGCGGCGCTGGCGGCCTTTGAGGCAGCGAGAAAGATTACACCCTATGGCCCCGAAATCCTGAATAACATCGGAGCAGCGCTTCTTAGAAAAGCAAACTTCGAAACGGCGTCAGAATATTTTCGCGAAGCTCTCAAGGTCGACCCGGGTAATTCCAACGCAGTTTATAACCTGGCGCTGGCATACATGAACCTCCAACATTATTCCGAAGCCGCTGCGGTACTTCAAAACTTGCTCGCGCGCGAGCCTCACAATCGCGACGCGCTTCTACTGCTTAGCAAGGCGCTCGCAGCGAAAGGAGACCGAGAAGGAGCGCTCAAAGCGTATAATAGAGCCGCGCAGATAGGGCCTGCTGTCGGGTCTGCCCGATAATCAGATTGAGGAGCGTTTATTCGGGGACACTCGGGGACACGATGCTGCATCGTGTCCCCGAATAAACACGACTCCGAGGGAAACATCAGGTTTCAACCGTAAACCGTGGACTGCAAACTGTAAACCTGTCTTGTTAAGAGCGGCTGATCACGCCTCGAGCGTGATTACTCGTAAAAGGCAGGCTCTAGCGGCT
>CAYVDS010000080.1:0-21204 GCA_964450145.1 uncultured bacterium | reverse complement strand
GGGACACCTTGCGGCAAGGTGTCCCCGAATTAAGGGGCGTTTCTTGCACAATCAATCCCGCACAGGGGAGTCGGCTGCTCCTGAAAACCACTCCGCTTTCCCCCCTCTTAAAGACCACTCCTCTCTTCCCCCTCCTAAAAATCACTCGCCTTTCCCCCCTTTGATAAAGGGGGGGAGGGGGGATTTTTCCACTGGGTTGAAGATATGCTTCACCTGCGCGGTCGCCATCTTCTGCGTGCTCTCGATCAGCCGCAACACGATCTATCAAAACGATATCCGGCTCTTTGAATACATGGTTCATATGCATCCGGAAAATTCGGGCGCGCGCGTCAATCTCGGAACCGCCTACTTGAACACGGGGAGAACAGCGGAGGCTCTGAGGGAATTCAGGGAAGCCATCGGCGTTAACGCGAATTCAGCCGAAGCTCATAATGCGCTCGGCCTGGCATATCTCAATATGGGGTCGGTGTCCGAAGCGCTTGGGGAATTCCGGAGGAGCATCGAGCTGGACCCGGATAATTCCGGCACATACTCGAATCTGTCTGTCGCGTACGTGCAGAAAGGGATGCTTTCAGAAGCAATCGGTGCAGGCGTGAAAGCAGTTGAAAAAGCGCCGAGCAGTTCGCAAGCGCACACGAATCTGGGCCTCGTCTATATGGAAGCCGGAAAACTCGACGACGCGCTCAACGTGCTTCAAATCGCAGTCAAGCTCGACCCCGAAGACGCAGATGCCTACAATGCGCTCGGGGCGGTTTACTTTATGCAGAAAGATTACGCCAAAGCGCGGGCGCATTGGGAAGAGGCCGTGCGCATCCGACCCGACTTCGCGGATGCGCGCGAGAATCTGGAAAAGATCAGGGAAATGGGCCGGTGAACGGTTCTTTAATTGGGGACACCATGCCGCATGGTGTCCCCAATTAAAGGTCTATCCGACAATTGCGCTTGGGTCACGCCTGTGTAGGTGCGAATTCATTCGCATGGAATTCCTCGGCCTCTTTTCGATTCACGATTGCGAATAAATTCGCACCTACATAATTGCGGGACAGATTCGTTAAAGGATACTTAACCAGAATGGTTTTCCCTTTATGAGTCAGCACGGTAAAAGTCGAACGAAGAGGGCGTTGCCCCTGCTTCTAATAGCAGGCCTCGCCTTCTTGAGCAACCTGAACGCGCTCTCGGCGAGCTTTGTCTGGGACGACCGCGCGCTCATCACACAAAATGTGCTCATCAAGCATTGGGACAATATCCCATTGTTCTTCAAACAGCCGTTTCTCGGCATCTACTACCGTCCCATCGTCATGCTTTCGTTCACGGCGGAATACGCCGTATGGGGACTCAGACCGTTCGGATTTCATCTTACCAATCTGCTGCTCCACGCCGCAAACTCGCTTCTCGTGTTCAGCCTCCTTAAGAATATCGCCCGGGGCAGGCAAACCGCCCTTCTCGCCGCTCTTCTTTTTGCCGTACACCCGGCGCACAAAGGAGTTGTCGCGGTCCCTGATCGGACGGGCATCCTCTCAGCGTTTTTCATGCTCTCGGCGCTCGTCCTCTATGTCAAGCACCGTCGCATATCGGACAGAAATGGCTCGCTGCTCCTCTTCGCCGCTTCCGTGACGGCAGCCGGACTCGGACTCTTTTCTAAGGAAGAGGTTGTAACGCTTCCGCTTGTCATAGCGCTCGTTGACGCGCTCATTCTTGAAGAGGGCCTCACGCGCGGGGGCATTCGAAGAGTGGGCCGCTTGCTTCCGTTCTTTCTATTGGCCGCATTTTATCTGTGGGTTCGGAGGCGTGTGCTTAGCGGGGCAGAGCTAGGACTTGTCCCCGCTTTTCTGATCGAGCCGGCGCGAAGATTGATGACCGTCCCGGCAATCCTTTCTGACTATTTCCTTACCCTTCTATTTCCATTCAGACTAGACTACGAGCCGCGCACACCCGTAGCAACGTCGCTGTTTGAGCCCCGGATTCTGATTTCATGCGCAGCGCTGGTTTTGCTGTTCATTGCCATTCCGTTGCTGGCAAGAAAAAAGAGGCCGTGCGTTTTCGGAATCCTCTGGTATCTGATCGTCTTCATCCCGACGTGTAACATCATTCCGATATATCCGGAGGCGGCCCGCACTATTCTGTTTACACCTATCCACTTTCTGTACCTGCCGTCCATAGGCGTCTTCCTCCTGGCGGCCGAAGGGCTCGAATGGGTTTCTCGTAACATTGCCGAGGACGGGTGGCCCGTGAGGGGCCGTAAGGCAGCCCTCTCGTTGCTATGCTCTATCTTCTTCCTGTTCTCTCTTCTCTCGGTGAACCGCAATTTCATCTGGAAGGATGAGGCTCGCCTTTACCGCTACATCCTTGACATGCATCCTGAAAACCACAGAATGCACGTGAATCTTGGAAACGTGCATCTTGAGCGGGGCCATGTGGATGCGGCTGTCAGCGAACTCGAACGCGCAGTAGCGCTCGCCCCGGAGGTCGCATGGTATCACAATAGCCTTGCGCTCGCTTACCAGGCCAAAGGCTGGCCAGAGAAAGCGGCGCGTCAGTTTTCGGACAGCCTGCGGCTAAATCCGAACTCGAGCATGGTTTACGCGAACTTGGCCGCCATATACAGATCGCAGGGTAAACTCGCTGAAGCTATCGCCACCGGCAAAAAGGCGATTGAGCTTAACCCTTCAAGCGCAGCCGCTTATGTCATTCTCGCGCTCGCCTACAAGGACGCTGGCAATTTGGCTGAGGCCGAGAACCAACTGGATCAAGCGCTCCGCCTTGACCCGGATTCAGCGGAAGCCCATAACGCCCTTGGCATCGTTTATGCTTCACAAGAAAGTTTCCGGAAAGCTCGAGCCGAGTGGGAAACTGCCCTTCGGCTCCGGCCCGATATGAACGAAGCGAGAGAAAACTTGCAGAGACTGGAGGCCATGGGCTACTGATCGCGGGCGCAAGTCATTTACTGACATCAACTTTTGTTGTTACGATGTCTTGATTCAACCAGCAGGACGCGTCTGTAGGGGCGAACTTTATGTTCGCCCGATGTTGAATGGATGGTACCCGGCCACGTTGCGGCGCGGCTAATTGTAAAATGAAGGCATTATGTCCCATGGTCATTGCGAGCGGAGCGAAGCAATCTCTCTCTTCTTTGCTTTTCGCCTTTCGCTTTTCTTAGGAGCGCCTAACCCCTCTGCGCGGGGTTGATTGTGCAAGAAACGTGTCGAAGCAGTATAGCGGAAAAATCCCCCCTGCCCCCCTTTTGTAAAGGGGGAAAGAGGAACGGCGCTGTGGAACCGTAAACCGTGGGCTGTAAACCTCATTCCTTGGGAGACACATGACATCTGACAAAGGATGGGAGAATCTGAAGGACGGTCTCGCGAAACGCTTCACGTTGGAAGACGGCGCGACGGTCACCGCATTTATTTGGAGAGGGGACGCAAAAGAGCGGGTTTCTTTTTGCGCTGACGCCGGAAACCCGGAGCAGGTAGAATCCGAATCCGGGAAATTGCGAAGTCTTTCCGACGTCATTGAGCTTCTTCGACCGGAGGATATAATAGAAATCTGTTGCCTGACGGATAAGCTCTCGAGCACGAATTGAGCGCGAAAGGGCACAATGAGGAACGAGGAACTAACAGAAACCATAGTTGACAACATAGTCACGCTTCCCACGATCCCTTCGATTCTTGCCGCACTGAACGCCGTCATTGCCGAGCCGAACTCTTCGGCGTCGGATGTCGCGGGCATCATTTCACGCGACCCATCGACAGCCACAAAAGTGCTCCGGCTCGCCAACTCAGCTTACTACGGATTGCGGAGCAAAGTGGGCACAATAAACCACGCCGTGACAATGCTCGGATTCAACATCGTTCGAAATCTCGTGCTGACGACTTCGGTTTTCAGCGTTTCGCCCGGAGGAAACATAGCGGGCCTCTTCGAGCGGGAAAAATTCTGGCATCACTCATTGGGAGTGGGTGTCGCAGCGCGGATTGTGGCGAGGGAAGCCTTCCCCGAGATGCGACGCCAATCGGATGAGTTCTTTATTTGCGGGTTGTTGCACGATCTCGGCAAAATCATTTTGCTTCAGTACGTACAGCCGAAATTCGAGCAGGCGTTATTGATGAGCCGGGACCAGGCTATCCCGCTTTTCGAAGCCGAAATGACCGTTATCGGTTGCACCCATGCCGACGTTGGCGGCCTGCTGGCAAAGCGATGGAATCTCTCGAAAGAGATCATCGCCGCCGTGGGGCGTCATCACGATCTGACGGAAACGCCGGAGGAACAAATCAGGTATGTCGCGGTGACTCATCTCGCGGATTTCATTGCCCGGGCGAAGGAAATAGGTGACGGAGGCGGGAGCAACCCGAATCTTTCGCGAGAGGCATGGGATGCGGCAGGGTTAAGCAAACAGAAAATACCGTGGGCCCTCGCTGAAATCGATAAGTCTTTGGATACCAGTGAGTTAAGCGTGACGGCTTAGGGAATAGAGGCTGTCCCGTAGTTCGTAATTTGGCGCGGGATTCTTGCAGGCGCGAATTTATTCGTACAATATTTCCGGCTTCTTCTTGCGCCGCGAATCCGAACAAATTCGCGCCTAAATCATTACGGGAGGCGTCAGTATTGCGATTTTTTGCGATTCCCTGTAGAATAACGCTAAAGGAAAGGGCTCGTCGAGCCGATATATATGTCGGACAGCGGTAACAACAATAAGCAGGATAAGCAGGTCCCTTGATGTTGAGGGGGTGAACTGAGTGGATATAAGTAAGATAGACGGCGTACACGAGCCTTCTCTGAATCAACCCCGGCAGGAGGAGCAACGTCGCCGGAACGTCGAAGAGCTGCGTGCGAGCGACGGGGTGAACATCTCGCCGGAAGCTCAGAAGGCTGCGGAAGTTGCGCGGCTGGTTTCACTCGCCAAAAAGATACCGGATGTTCGAGAAGACAAAGTCGCTCAGGCGAAGGAGCGGATAGAGTCGCAGTCCGCTCAGGATCAGAATATCAATCGCACGGTTGCCCGGCGCCTTCTTGATGAGCTGCTTTAGCCCTCCCCTTGTGGATTTGACCCGCCCAACGGAGTTGATTCCTCGAGCCCCGGGAATGAGCCTGTTCGATCTCCTCGTTTGAACAAGTAGAACCTTCCGATTCTCCTTTCAAGCGCATATCGCTTTCCCATGAACATGAAGACATCATGCAGGGTGTGCTGGTAGAGGTCTTTCGCCAGTCCCGTATCTAGAATGACGTACACGGGCCTTTTCTCGCTGAGTTCTTGGATAAGTTCCCTCCGCTGGCCTTGAGATATAAAATCAAACAAGAAGTAGCGGTACTTGGAAGGAAATTCCCGACTCGTAAGAAAATTGAAAAGGCCGGTTGAGGGCATCCCGAAAACATAGTCTCCCTCGCCGGTGTTGCCTTCCACGTGGCGCGCGATTTCCTCAATCTGTTCGAGAAACACGCGGTTGATACAGATACCGCCGGCGCCGCCAGCCATCTTCTTAAGTACGCTTTCACATTCCTGCGCGCCGTTTTTCGAATTCTCCTCGGAAAACCTCATATTCGAAACCCATTGCTCCTGAAATTGATAGAGGCTTTTTCCGACGAACAAAACGAGGAACGGCAGACTAACTGCCACGGCGATCCCTGTTTTCCTGAGTGCCGAAGCAAGGTCAGGATTTACGAGCAGTTTGGCGGCGTTCTTGTAAAGCTGATAGACCAGATATACGAACAACACGAACCATGGGAAAACAATCATCTGATAGTGATTCCCATCCATAAAAACACCGAGGCTGAGGAAGGTATAGATGCTGAAGATCGCGCAGGTCAAGACCACGAAGGATTCCCTTGAATCATACAGGAAAGACAAGTTGTGCTTGCGTCTGGCGCTGACTAGTAATACGGCAAGAAGGACAATCTCCAGCAGCAGATTAAAATAGGGCAGCGGCCCAAATTTCTGGATAATGGGCAAGACAAGGAAGCCGCTTGCCGCAAGCGCAACTGCGGCAACGACGGAATTGACGGTCAGCGATTTGCGAGACTTACACTGAATGAAGAGGATGACAACGGAGACACACGCCAGAGTCAGCGCCAGCAGGAAGAAGATTCCCGGAACCGATAGAGGCTCGAGTTGGCCGAACATCGGATATGTTCGCCTAAAGCTTGTCTGCATCGGATGGGTGAGAGAGATGATCCGGTAGAAATCCTTCCATCCCATCAGCTCCGAAAAATAGACGAACCAGGGGACGACCGCAAGCGCAAAGCCGCATGCCAGAGCGAGTTCTCTTCTTACGAGGAGAGAGAGGATTCTTCGGAAGTTGCTTGCCCGCCCGCTGCGAAACGCGGCTTCCCAAAAGGCCCCTAATATGTATCCATTCAAGAGAATGGCTGGAACGAAAAACACAAAATATTTGATCAGTTTAAGTTTGAACTCCGGGGCGCGCATCGACATCATCAGGAACACGGGCAGAATGACAAAGCCCGGACTGGAAACCACGAGTTCGAAAATGAACACGAGATAGCGCAGTTTGCCGGACTCTTCGGAATCGGCGCCCGGAAACTCGCGGCCTTCTCTTATGTGAGCATTCAAGGCTGTGGCAATCGCAATTGCGGCTGCGCTCAGAACCCCGATGTTCTGTTTGAAGCTAAATGTCAGGCCGAGCGCGAGGCCGGTAAGTATCAGCCACAGAGATTTTCTTTTCCCCGAGCCGACATATTCTGTGAAACCAAAGAGAGCGAGTAGTCCGAAGCAATTGGAGAACCATCCGCTGTAAGGCACATTCAACGTGAAATTCCCCCATAGCAGCGAAGTCAACGCGGCGGTCAACGCGACCGGTCGCGGAACAACGTTCCGGCAAATGAGGTATAGCGTTGTGGAGGAAACAGCGATGATGACGGCGAGGAGAAGCTTCGTCGTGTATATGCTCACCCCAAATATTCTGAAGGCCAGAGCATTCAGATAGAAGGTTCCCGGCGCCCAGTTTTCCCAGAAGTCGCGGTAGGGGACTTCGCCCATCGCGGTCATCTTGAAATTATAAAGCTGATGGCCGAGGTCGCTGAAGAAATACGGAGAGAAAAAGTTGAGATCAATCAGGGAGAAGACCAAGCAGAAGGCAAAGCTGACGAGCACAATCGCAGCGAAGCACCAGTCTCTTCTAGGTTCGGGGTGAGTCAATCCTCAGCGTCTCCTGTCAGGCTTTGAGCGCTTAATTATCTCCGGCAGCGATTCGAGCACGACATCGCCGACGATCTTCAACGAGCGCGGGCTCACCTTGTCCAAGGTGTCCTCCGGGCTGTGCCAGTATTCATTTGTCTTCGAACCGGGGCCGTAATGAAAATCTATTATATCGAGGGAGGGGACACCGCGGTCAAGAAACGGGACATGGTCATCCAGAATTCTTGTGGGATTGCTTGTGAAATACGCAGCATGGCCAAGTTTCCCGGCGTTCTCCCACACAATTTTTCTGAGCCATTTCGTCGAGCGCGATTCGGCCTCAATCGACAGGTGCGCGTCGCCGACCATGTCCAGCAGGATCATAGCCTTTACTTTCGCTATCTCGCCCGATTTGCTGAGTTGATCCGCCATATATGTGCTACCGTGCAGACCGTCGGAATTGCTGTAGCTAGCCAGAGCTTCCTCACCGTCGAAGAAGACCAGCCATATTGTCGCCGGGTTCTTGCGCGCGGGAAGCACTCGAGCTAGCTCCAGCAGTACGGCGACTCCCGATGCGCCGTCATTAGCGCCGACAAAAGGAAATGCTCCAATCAGCTTCGTATCGTAATGCGCGCCAATGATTACAACCGCATCCAGCGGGCCGGGAATTACGCCGATGATGTTTTCCATCTTTGCCCGCCCCAGGGGTGTCTCGGCGATGAATTGCTGCTCCCGCACCTCCGCTCCGTTGCGCGCCAGCTCATTTATGATATATGCCTGCGCCCTCTCCGAGCCGGGGCTGCTCGCGGGTCGCGGCCCAATCTCGACAAGCGCGCGCGCATGCGCGAACGCCCGGGAAGCGTCAAACAAGGGGAGTGCGTCGCCTTCTGCGCCTTCCGCAGCGCAAACAGCGATAGCAAGCAGGCAACATCCGATTATGAAATGCCTGCTAAGATGTCTCACATTGCCCTCAAGGCCGCGATACGTTCGCGCGTGGATGGGTGGGTGGAGAAGAGATTGTTCAGAAGACCGGCGTGTTCGCGGAGCGGATTGACTATGTAGAGGTGGGCTGTGCTCTTGTTTGCGACCTCAAGCGGCTCGGTGTCCGCGTCGAGTTTCTCGAGTGCGCTCGCAAGTCCATCGGGATACCGCGTCAGGAAAGCGCCATGAGCGTCAGCCAGCAACTCGCGCCGCCGCGATACGGCAAGCCGCAGAAGTTGCGCGATTATGGGCGCGAGAATCGCCATAATGATTGCCAGAACGAGCACGATTGCCTGCGCCTGTCCGCCGCGCCCTCCGGACCGCCCCGCTCTTCTCCTCCCCCGGGACGTGCGCCAGAAATTTCTGAGCATCCAATCGCTCAGCAGCGCAACTACGCCCACGAGCACAACGGCGAGCGAACCGAGCAACGTGTCGTAATTCTTGATATGCGACATCTCGTGCGCAAGGACGCCTTCGATTTCGCGCCGGTTCAGTTTCTGAAGTAAGCCGGTCGTAACGGCGATGACGCCGTGCTCGGGATTCCTGCCTGTGGCGAATGCGTTTGGGGCGGTGTCCTCGATGACATACAGTTTCGGGGTGGGGATACCGGCTGCTATGGCGAGACCTTCGACGGTGTTCTTCAGAAACAGATGTTCTTCGCGAGTTGCGGGACGAGCAGCGCTCATTTTCAGAATTATCTTATCACTGTTGTAATAGCCGACGAGGGGACCTAGCGTGGCAAAGATGATCGCAAGCGGAAGCGCGATTATTCTGGCCCCGGGCGCAACTTCCTCAAAGAGCAGCGCCAGAATGAAGATTAAGATAACGAAAAACGCGCATAGCGCGAACGACTTGCGGCGGTTCCAGCTCATCTGCTCGTAGATATTTGTTGTGGCGGGCGCGAGGAGAACAAGCAGCGGGACGAATAGAAAGAGGACGAGAATAGCGATGATGACTCTGTTGGCGGTGACCCATTCAGGCAAGGTAGTCATGCAAAGACTTCAGTCGAACTTCACCTTCACCGCTTCTCTTTCGGCGGGGACGGTGATCTCAAACATATCCTGCGGCACAAAGTTGAACATGCCCGCGATGATGTTGGTGGGGAACTTTTCGCGAAGGATGTTGTATTGCATCACATTGTCATTGTAGAACTGCCGCGCATAGGCGATCTTGCCTTCGGTTCCGGCCAACTCCTCCTGTAGCATCATGAAATTCTGGTTCGCCTTCAACTCGGGATAGCTCTCGGCTACCGCGAAGAGTGTTTTGAGTGCGCCAGTGAGTTGATTCTCGGCCTGTCCCTGGTCCTTCACGCTCGCCGCCCCGATTGCGCGCGCCCGCGCCTCCGTTACTTTCTCGAATACTTCGCGCTCATGCTTTGCGTATCCCTTCACGGTCTCGACGAGGTTCGGGATGAGATCGTATCTCCGTTTGAGCTGCACGTCAATTTGCGCCCACGCATTCTTGATGCGGTTGCGCAGCGTGATGAGGCGATTATACGCCAGCACTATATAGAGCACGAATACGACGAAGATAATAAGCGCAATCATTCCCATTTTCCCTGCCTCCGTCTCCTATCTCGAATCTTGAACCAGTTCAAGTTCCCTTTCTCCAGTTTCCAGTATCCTCTTTTCAGCCCTGAGTTTTCTCTTTGTCATTCCCGCGTTTTCTTTGTCATCTAAATTGATTCCCGCCTTCGCGGGAATGACATTGAAGAGGGTGTATTCGTGTTATTTGTTCTATTCGGGATATTCGTGATCCCAGCTTCTTCTTTTCTATTCGTGTCATTCGCTTTTTCATTCGTAACATTCGTGTTCCCGTGCTTTCTTCTTCTTTATTGGTTGCGGCTATGTCGCGCTGTGTTCCCCTTCTTCCGCAACAATAAAGCGACCGATCATATCACGTGAGAATCGATGTCGCGTAGCGCCTTTGGCGGGCCGAGAATTTCTGCGACTATGATATTCTTGCGTAATTCGTTCAGGTCCCACCTGCCGAGGCTCAAAAGCTCAGGCATGGGTGGCTTCTCGCGAACTTCGCGCTCGACCGTTTCTCTCGTTTTGCGGCGCTTCGGCAATTCTGGCAGCGGTTCCATTCGCCTTGCCGCAGGAAATGGCGGAGGCTCAGGCATCCGGAAAACCGGCCGCTGTTCTTCCGGTACCGCATAGGGCCGCTCTATGCGTGGTTCCGGCCGAGGCAAGACCGTCGGCCGCTCTTCGCGCCTCGGCTGAGCTCTTTCGGTGTACGCGGGCTGCTTCGGCGGCTGCGGCCTGCGGGCAGGCGCGCCCATCTGCCGCCTGCGTTTCAGCCCCTCGCGAAACAGTCGCTGCAATTCATCCTCAGGCCCGGCAGGAGCGGGATGCCGCATCTGCCGTGGAATCGGTTCATGCCGCTCAGCGTGCGGCCGCGGCGTAGGCTGCTCCTGTGGCAAGTCTCGTTTCTGCCCCGCGACAACATCGGGACCACGCTTCAGTCGAGAGGCTTCTTTTGCAGCCTCTCTTTCCGCGCGCGCCCGAATTTCTTCCACGACCGATTGGAGCACTTTCCAGCCGATCCATATGAGAAAGAGAAAGAATACGAACTTATTCACGATTATTCGTCTTTCTTGTCCGTCTTGCCGATGTCGGAGATGGACTGCCGCATCGACGTGTCGGATTGGATATTGCGCAGCCTGTAATAGTCCATGACGCCGAGATTGCCGGAGCGGAACGCGTCTGCCATGGCGCGTGGGACTTCGGCCTCGGCTTCGACGACTTTCGCGCGCATCTCGACCACTTGCGCGCGCATCTCCTGCTCGCGCGCGATAGCCATGGCGCGCCGTTCCTCGGCTTTGGCCTGAGCGATCTGTTTGTCGGCCTCGGCCTGTTTCGCCTGCAATTGAGCGCCGATATTCTCGCCCACGTCAACGTCCGCTATATCGATTGAAAGAATCTCGAAGGCGGTCCCGGCGTCGAGACCTTTTTCGAGGACTTTGCGGGAGATCATATCAGGGTTCTCGAGCACTTTCTTGTGCGTCTCGGCCGAGCCGATGGTGGTGACGATGCCCTCGCCGACTCGCGCGATAATGGTTTCCTCGGTGGCGCCGCCAACGAGCCGTTCGAGGTTCGCGCGCACGGTCACGCGCGCTTTAGCCTTGAGCTGGATGCCATCCATCGCGACCGCGTCGACGGTGTCTTTTCCTTTGCGCGGGTCGGGTGTGTCGATGACCTTCGGGTTGACACTGGTCTGCACTGCGTCGAGCACGTCGCGGCCGGCAAGGTCAATGGCGCACGCGCGAGCGAAACTGAGCGGGATATTGGCCTTATTCGCGGCTATCAGAGCCTGCACGACGCGGACGACGTTCCCGTGCGCGAGGTAGTGAGCCTCGAGGTCATTCGTGCCTACGGGGAGTCCGGCCTTGATAGCCATGATGCGCGTATCCACGATTACTCCGGGGTTTACTTTGCGGAGGCTCATGCCGACGAGGCTGGTGAAGCTGACGTGGGCGTCGGAGAGAACCGCGCGCAGCCAAAGCCCGAAAAACCTCGCGAGCACCGCAATGATGGCAAGAACAATGCCGATGATTATCAGAGTGATGATTAAGGTCACGCCAGTTCCCATGAGTTATCCTTCCTTTCCCGAATTTGAAGGGCCTTGTTCCCTTACGACTATTCTATTCCCCTCGACCGCGACAATTTTCACTCTCCTGTCTTTGTCGATAAATGTTCCCTCGGAAACGACGTCGAGCCGTTTCAAATCGAACTGAGCGATGCCGGCAGGCCGTAGTTGCGTGAGGCTGATACCCTCGCGACCCACATAGTCATCGAACTGGTCGGTGCCGCTGAAGCCGAGGTTCTTGTCGAGCCTGCGTCCGAGGATGAGAAGCTTGCCTGCCCGGCTCTGCGGAAAGTATTTTATCCCGGCCAGAATGATGACCGTTGCGGCAACGAGCTCGCCGACGACTATCCAGAAACCCATCTCGTGGTATTGCCGGAAAGCGAGAACCATGCTGCCCACGATGAGAATCGCGCCGACGACGCCGAAGACTCCGCCGGGCAAGAACAACTCAAGCAGGATGAGCAGGATCGCTATGAGAAACAACACAAGGACCAGCATTTATTCAACCCCAGAAGAAAGTAAAAAGTTAAAAGTAAAAAGGCAAAAGTGAAAAACCGAAATTGGCTCTTTCTCTCAAAATTGCGTGCGGTCAGAGGCTTGGCTTCTTCTTCGCATTAACGACAATAGCGCCTATGATTCTGGCGATCTCATCGGCTTCCTGAATAAAACGGTCGCAATCTTCGCCGAATGACGCTATCTCGCGCAACAGCCGAAGCCAGTAAACGGTTTCTCTGGCCTCCTTAGATGGCAATCGCATACTTATTGATGAAATCCGCTCGACTCTGTCCAGCCTGCGCCTCTTCAACATTTGCGCCGATTCATGTCCCTGATCGCAGCAACTGCTGTGTCAATGTCCGGTGAACGTTCGCCCCCTTCTCGAGATGCTTGCATAGGCGCACAATCTCAAGTGCAAACGCAAAAGTCCTCTCCCTAATATCTCGCGGCTTTTCTTTGCCGTTCATTTCCCTGTTTCTTTTTCCTTCTTTTTTTTCCTTTTTCCTTTTTACTTTTCACTTTGCTGTTTAGTTTCCTCCCGACTGATTGTCGATTCCATGAACGCTATGAGCTGTCCCAACTCGATGACGACCCGCTGGGTGACTTTCATCTTATCCGCAGGGTCAACCGATTTCGTGTCTCCGATTTCCTCGAACGAATCCAGGAGGACCGTTTGCTCGCCCGCAGAAAGCTCTCTCGCCTTTGACAGGAGCTTGTTGAAACGGCTCACAAACGGGCCGCATGAGTAGTAACCGGCGCCCTTCTGCTGGATATCCTGTATATCGCCACGGAGCGCGCGCGCCATTGAAAGCAGCGTCTTCCTTTCGTCCAGTGAGCCAGCCATCACACGCTCCTTTCCTTGGTCTCTGCCACAAACAGCTTGTTTCCGACTACTCTTACCACTGTGAGCGGCATGTCCTTTTCGACGAATTCGCCCTGCGTTTGCACTTCATAAGGCTCGCCGGCGATAATTGCCCGGCCGGCTGGACGCAATGATGTCAGGCTCGTTCCTGATCGCCCAACCAATGCGCCGAGGTTTTCAGAGGCGACGTATCCTTCCTTTGCCGTTTCACTTGTCGAGAGCACGAGCAGTTTCTTGAGCCTCGATTCCGGAAACGTTTTCCAGATAATCACCATGCCGGCGGCGACTGCAAGCACGAAGACGAGAAGCGTGCCAAGGGCGACGTTCAGTCTCTGGTAATCCCACGAGAATTCGGGAAACGGCTTCTTCACGAGCGCCAAATAGATGCCGAGAAGAATACAGAGAAACCCCGTCACACCGGTGATTCCGAACCCGGGGATGACGAGCAACTCCAACAGAAGCAGACCAATTCCAACAACGAACAAGAGCACGTCGATCGAGCTTGCCAGACCTGCCAGATAATGTCCGCCAAAGAAGAGGGCCAGACATAACGCTCCAAAGACGCCGGTCAGGCCAAAGCCCGGTATCTGCAGCTCGAAGAAAATTCCAAGCACGCCGAACGTGAGCAGCAGGCCCGAGACGATCGGGTGTGTCAAGAACCGCACGATGTTCTCTGACCATGAAACCTCGGTCACTCGCACGTCGGCCGGGTCAAGATTGAGCGAACGCACGAGGTCATCGAGTGTGGCAGGCGTCGAATGCGTCAGTCCGAGCCTCGTGGCCTCGGCCGTCGTGACCGTAAGAAGCTTTCCTTTGGGCGAGACAATCTCGATGTTGGCGCTTTTGCTTTGCTCCCGCAGTTTCGCTGCTTCGGACTCAGAAATCACTCTCACTTGCGAGTTTTCCACGAGCGCGAGCGCCTCCGCATCGGGGTCCACCATCGCTTCGGCGAGGATCGGCGAATGGCCGTTCCGCTCAGCGGTTGCTCGGAATTCGCCGCGAACGAACGATATCTCCTTCTCGCCCAGTTGCTGTTTCTCGCCCATCGAGCCCATGCCGACCGGCGTCGCCGCGCCGATCGTGCTGCCGGGCGCCATCGCGATCTTTTTGGTCGCAAGGCATATGAGCGCGCCCGCCGATATCGCGCGCTTGTTTACGTACGCGACTGTGGGAATCTTGCAGCGCTCCAGCGCGTCGCGAATGTCGAGAGCCGCGTCAATGCGTCCGCCAAGCGTGTTCAACTCGATGATGATTGCTGCGGCGCCGTCGCGTTGGGCGTTTTGGAGCGACCGTTCGACGAAATAGGCAAGCCCGAGGTCGATCATATCATGAACGGGAATCACTACGACTTCCTTTCGGCCGGCCTCTGCGGCGTGCGCGGCAATGGATATTCCGGGCACAACGTTGAGGACCTCTTTATCGGGGACATCATGCGAAATGGTGTCCCCGATAAAGGATAGCCGCGTTCCTTCCGCAAACAACCCGCCACGGGCCGGCGAAAGACCCGTGAAGAGCGCCAAACACAAGAAAGCTGCGGCGACACTCATACCGCGGGACGGACGCCTGCAATAACGGTGAGAAGTTGCGGGAGTGGTTAACCGGAAAGCATCTTTGCTCCACCATGAGAGCATTGTCATAGGTAGCGAATTTTCCCCGCCCGATTGCCGGAAGCAAACAACAAAGTGTTTCGCGTTCACGACAGCGAAATTATAACGCATTTCAGTTTCAATGTTCAAGTCATGGCGGAACGTGCGAATAAATTCGCACCCACAGAATTGAGCGACAGATTCTTATGTCAGCCTCTCCGGATGCTCGATGGAGTTGATGATTTCGTTCGTGAAGCGAGCGGCGACCGCTCCGTCGAGGATGCGGTGGTCGAACGAGAGCGATAAGTAAACTCCGTGAATGATGCCGATCTCGCCGTCGATCACCCAAGGCACTTGGCGAATCTTGCCGACACCCAGATTCGCGGCCTCGGGATGATTGATGATCGGCGTGGAATAGACTCCTCCGAGGCTCCCGATGTTTGTGATGCTGAACGTTCCACCCTTCAAGTCAGCCAGGTCCACCTTCCGCTGCCTGCACAAGTCCGCAAGCCGCCGGGTCTCTTCAGCAAGTTCGAAAACGCTTTTCGCGTCAACGTTCTTTACGACCGGCACGAGCAGGCCGTCGTCGGTCTCGACCGCGAACCCGATGTTGATGTATCTTTTGAGTATGATCTCGTTTTTTTCGGTGTCGAAAGAAGAGTTGAGGTAAGGATACTTCTTAAGACTCAGCGCAGCGGCTTTCATGATATACGGCAAGTACGTGAGATGAATGCTCTTGCGTTTTGCGTCTTCCGCCTGTTGAGTTCGCAAGCGGACAAGCGCCGAAGCGTTTGCGAAATCCATATGCGTCACATGCGGGATCGAGAACTTCGAGCGCACCATTTTCTGGGAAATGCTCCGCCGCACGCTTCTGAGCGGGACGCGTTCGACCGCGCCGTACGTATCCTCGATGCCTCTCACTTGAACTTGCTCGGCGTGACGTCTCACGTCCTCTTCGGTGATGCGTCCACTCTCTCCGGTTCCTTTTACTTGGGTAATGTCTGCGCCGAGGTCCTTCGCCAGCTTGCGGACCGCAGGAACGGCCAGCACTTGCGGACGCGGCGCTTTGGCCGCCGGTTTTTCCTCGATATGCCCCACAATGCCGACATATTCCCTTTTCTCTTCTTCTTCCTCGAACTTCTCGCCTTCGTCCCCTATGACGACCAGCGTTTCGCCGACCTTAATCATGTCGCCCTCATGAAACATTATCTTGAGGATGACGCCAGGCCTCGGAGAAGGAATCTCGACGAGGGCCTTGTCGGTCTCCACCTGCACGAACGGCTGGTCCTGTTTCACCTTTTCGCCTTCTTCGACAAGCCAAAGCACGATTTCGCCTTCAGTGATGCCTTCGCCAACGTCGGGAAACTTGAATTCAAGCGCCATAATCACATCCTTTCAAAAAGAAGAAACCGGGAACACGAATATCACGAATGCGCAAAGCACGGAACGAATGGCACGAATGAAGCAAATAAAGGGACTAGCGCCTAGGCGCACATAGCTGCTGACTGTTTCGCCTTTAATCTACCCACTTTAGACACTTTAGCACACTTTAGGCGCTTCGCACTTTTTTAGTATTCCATCACCTGTCGAACAGTGGAGATTATTCGTTCCGGCGTCGGCAAATAGAGGTGCTCGCCTTTCGGAAGCGGGATGACTGTATCGAAACCGGTAACACGGGCGGGTGGCGCCGACAGGTTCAGGAATGCTTTTTCGTTTATGAGCGCGATTATCTCGGCGCCGAGGCCACAGGTCTTAGGGGCCTCGTGCACAACGACCGCTCTGCCCGTTTTCTTGACGGACGCGATAATTGTCTCCGTGTCGAGTGGAGAGATCGTCCTGACATCCACGAGTTCGCCATCAATACCTTCATCAGCGAGCGCCTCGATTGCCTCGAGCGCGATGTGTAGCATTGCGCCCCATGCGATGATTGTGACGTGCTCGCCCTCGCGCACAATATTAGCCGTTCCGATTGGCACAGTGTAATCCCCATCGGGTACTTCGCCCTTCACCGCCCGATATATTCTTTCGGGCTCAAGGAAAATGACTGGGTCGGGGTCGCGGATGGCGGATATCAGCAAGCCTTTTGTGTCGTAAGGATTCGACGGCACGACGACTTTCACTCCTGGCGTGTGCGCAAAGACGGCCTCGGTGCTCTCGGAGTGATGCTCAGGCGCATGAATACCGCCGCCATACGGCGTGCGAACGACAAGCGGAACGGAGAACCTGCCCCTCGAGCGGTTGCGCATCCGGCTCGCGTGCGAAATAATCTGGTCGAAAGCGGGGTAAATGAAGCCCATGAACTGAATCTCTGCGATCGGCCTCATGCCGAAGACCGCGAGCCCGATCGCCGTTCCCACGATGCCCGATTCCGAAAGGGGCGTATCAACCACTCGGTCCCCGCCAAACAGTTTCTGCAAGCCCTCGGTCGCCCTGAACACCCCGCCGGCGCGGCCCACGTCCTCGCCAAGCACCATGACGCGAGAGTCACGTTCCATCTCTTCTCTCATGGCCGCATTCACGGCCTCGACAATATTCAGCTCAGCCAATGGTCTCCTCCTTCTTAACGGAGAGCGAATCGATAAGCGACGCGAGTTGCTCCTTCAGATTCGGCGGCATCTCGTCAAACATGTATGCAAAAATGTCGTTCGGCGTGTGTGAAGGGGCCGCCTCCACCTGCGCGACTGTCTCCTCGACCGCGGTCTCTGATTCTCTCTTCACTCGGTCGACGAAATCGTCGTCGATGACGCGCCTTTCTCTTAGGTATTTTTCAAAACGAACAAGAGGCTCGCGCTTGCGCCACTGTTCGACCTCAGCATCGGTCCTGTAGCGGCGGGGATCATCCGCCGTCGTGTGAGCGCCAAGCCTGAACGTCACGGCCTCGATGAGCGTGGGGCCGCCGCCGAGGCGCGCCTTGTCGATGGCGGCCTTGGACGCGACATAGGACGCGAAAATGTCGTTGCCATCGACGCGGATACCGTCGAAACCGTATGCAATAGCCTTCTGCGCCAGCGTCGCAGAGGCGGTTTGACGCCTAAGCGGAACCGATATGGCGTATTGGTTGTTCTGGCAGATAAAAACATTTGGCGTGTGGAAGACACCGGCGAAATTGAGCGCTTCATGGAAATCGCCTTCAGAAGTGGCGCCGTCTCCGAAGAAGCAGACAACAACGATTTTCTCATGCCTCAGCTTCGACGCCCATGCGGCGCCCACGGCATGCAGAAGGTGCGTGCCCACAGGCACCGAAATCGGAAACACGTTCACGCCCTCCGGAATGTTGCTCCCCTCCTCATTGCCCATCCAGTACTGGTATATATTCGACAATGGCAACCCACGCATAATGCTTGCCGCCAGCTCGCGATAGCTGGGGAAAAGCCAGTCTTCTGATTTCATCGCGCTCGCCGCCCCTATTTGTATCGCCTCCTGGCCCAGGACGGGCGCGTAGGTGCCCATGCGGCCCTGGCGTTGAAGGTTGAGCGCCTTCTGGTCGGCGACGCGCGCAAATATCAGCCAGCGATAAAACTGTCTCAACTCATCGTCCGAGAAATTGGGGGCATGCTCCTCGTGAAGCACTCCGCTCTCGTCCAGGACGCAAAAAGTCTTTCCGCTTAACGGGTGAAACTCTTCAAAGATGTTTGGCATTTTCCCTTCCCTTGACTACCATTTTCGTGGCGCCGGCCAATCCGCTTTTCCTGTCACGAGAAACTCATAATATCGCGCGAGCGTAAAGATGTAATCCGAAAGCCGGTTGAGATATTTCATGAGTTGTGGGCTTCGAATGGTTTCCATCTCCATGCCTTCGACGGCCTTCCGTTCTGCCCTTCGCACAAATGTGCGCGCCATATCGAGCATCGCCGAGACCTGTGTAGCTCCAGCCACGACGAAATTTTCCGGCATTGGCATACGCTTCTCGATACTGTCCATGCCTCTCTCGAGTCGCCTCACATGTCTGGCCTCAATGCGGCGTTCCACCTTTTCGATATTGTCAGGCGAGGCGGCCACCTCCGAGCCGATCATAAAAATCTCTTCTTGCACTCTCAAAATTAGCCTATTGATTTGCTGTATTTCGGACGTCGCGCGCGCAACGCCGAGAACAGAGTTGACTTCATCAAGTGTGCCGTTAACCTCTTTCCTGATATCGGTTTTTGAAACGCGTTTGCGTTTGTCGAGCAGACTGGTTCGCCCTGTGTCTCCCTTCCGTGTCGTTATCTTCATAGCCAGCTTCATCCTTTCAGTCTTACACAATCATATGCAAATAATTGTCTTTCTGCTAATGACCCTTCTTCGCAAACCGATATAAAATCGTCATATTGAAGAAGTTGTATCGACACAGCGTTCATGAGTCCCAAATTAGGGGGTTTTGCACAATATGGATTGCGTGGGGATTTTGCAGGGGCAATCCCGCACGCTGTGGGATTGCCCTTCAATTGGGCATGCCCGAGCCCCTATCAGGAAAACCGTTTGACTAACTTAGAAAACAGGCCATCGGGAATTGACAAAAATCACTTCATAGGGTATATTGTTGTCAAATTTAATCAAACGCGGGATTGCTGTTTTTGTCAAAATCTGTGCACTATCTTGGAGCTTTCCCAAACACGCATAAAAGGTCGAGAGGGCGAGTTTCCTTTTCAATAAGGGT
Organism: uncultured bacterium; assembly: GCA_964450145.1. Taxonomy (GTDB): domain Bacteria; phylum Abyssobacteria; class SURF-5; order SURF-5; family SURF-5; genus JACRIR01. The sequence continues at coordinate 1,930 of CAYVDS010000080.1, read as the reverse complement.
TCCCCCGAAATAATACACCTCCCAGCACAACAATAAATCGAAAGTGTAAGTATCGACCGAGTCATTAATAGCATTCTTGAAATACTGCGATAACTCATTAGTACGGCGCAATCACGATGTTATATTAACTCACACGCTCGCGGTGAGACTTTGCGGCAATACCGGGGGCCAAGGTTTGATATAGGCGGAAGAAGAGCATTTGGGTCAGATTAGTGCTATGAAAAAACTAGATGAGCGCGCGCCGCTCGTAAAAGCGGTGGTTCTTGGCGGGGGTTTGAGGAGCCGGGCGGTGGACCCCGTGGGAATATCGCGGGCGTTTTTCCCGATTGTGAACCGGCCGTCGGTGCTCTACACGATGGAGACCTTGAGCGCGATAGGGATAAAAGAGGCGTTTCTCACGCTCGACAAGGAGAGCGGCGAGAGCGGGCATCTGGCGGGATTCAACGGGTTGACGGTACACCGGGTGGTCGAGGACTATCCGCGTGGGACGGCTGGATGCTTGAAGCAGATCGAGAGCCGGTTGAGCGGCCACACGATAATAGTGATATCGGCCGAGCTCGTGTTCTTCATGCGGGAAGATTTGGAGGAGATGCTCCGCCATCACCGCGAGAGCGGGGCGGATGTGACGGTGGGGCTCATGCCGGTGTCCGAGGGCGACATGGACACGGAGCGCGTGCAGTTGGGACGCGAGGGCGAGGTGGAGAGCGTGAGCCGGATTCATTCGTCGATGGACGGACGCTCGAAGGTGAGGACCTCGGGGATGTACGTGATGGAGTCTGCGGCGCTGGGGCATGTGAAATCCGTCGGGTACATGGACATCAAGGAGCAACTGCTTCCGAAACTGCGCGCGCTGGGCATGAAGGTGGTGGGCTGGCGTCACAAACGCTACCATTGCGACATGCGGACGATGGGCGACTACCTGCGGGTGAACTTTGATTTGTTGCGGGATCATGGGCTCGCGAACGGCCATATGAGCGGGTATCGCGAGGCTGCGAGCGGGATATGGGTTGGCTGCGACGTGAGGATAAGCCCGTCTGCGACGCTGGTGCGCCCGCTGGTGATAGGGGATGGGACGCGAATCGAGGAAGGGGTTACGCTGATAGGGCCGTCGGTGATAGGGGAGCGCTGCGTGTTAGGACGCGGGAGCTTTGTGCGGGAGAGCGTTTTCTGGTCTGACAGCGTGGCGCCGAGTGATTTCGAGGTTGAGAAGTGCCTGGTGAGCGGGAAGGCGTTCAGTCTGGAGAACAGCCACTGCCGCGAGATGGTGGTGCTCGACGGGAAGTCGTGGGTGGACGGGATAAGCGCGGCGACGAACCGGCCGGTGATACGGCGCGTGGCCGAGAAGCCCGAGAGCGCATGGAAGAGTTTACACAAGACGCTCTACCCTGCGATCAAGCGGGCGTTCGACATGCTGTTTTCTGGGGTCGCGCTTTTGTTGTTGCTGCCCGTGTTTGCGGCAGTAGCGGCGGCGGTGAAGCTCGATTCAAAGGGGCCTGCGTTCTTCCGGCAGGTGCGCAACGGGAAGAACGGCAAGCCGTTCTGGATGATAAAGTTTCGGACGATGGTGGAGAACGCCGAGGAGCTTAAGGAGCAGATACGCTACTTAAACCAGTCGGACGGTCCGATGTTCAAGATCATCGGCGACCCGCGCGAGACGCGCGTGGGGCGCCTGCTGAGGGCGACCAATATCGACGAGATACCGCAGCTTCTGAACGTGCTGAGGGGCGAGATGAGCCTTGTGGGACCGCGACCGCTCTCGATGGAAGAGATGAAGTATAACCCCCACTGGCGGGAGGCGCGGTTGAAGGTGACACCGGGGATAACGGGCCTGTGGCAGATATACGGCAAGGAGAGCAACTGGTTCCACGATTGGATTCGCTACGACCTCAGGTACGTCGACCAGCGCTCCCTCTGGCTCGATACGAAAATA
>CAYVDS010000079.1:20733-21441 GCA_964450145.1 uncultured bacterium | reverse complement strand
GTTTCGTCGGCTCAGGCTTTTCAGCCTGGGCATCACCCTCCGATACTGCGGCAAGAAGGGCATCAACTTCCTCTTGACTCAGTATGTCAGCCATTTACTTCATCCACCCCTTGGCAAACCCTTGGCAAACGATGTGCAGCTCCTTTTTGGGACATCATGCTCTCCCTTAATTCGGGACACGATGCGGCATCGTGTCCCGAATTAAGGCAAGAACCCGTCGGGTAACTTCCCGCCGCTTTCTTTCAATTGATTATATCACACAGTACTGATATTCTCAGCGCGTTTATTCGGGGACACCATGCGGCATGGTCCCCGAATAAACGCGGCTCCCTTTATTCATCCACACTTGCCTTGAAATACGCCGTTATTCTCTGTATAAAGCCGCTTGCCTGTGCGGCGGGTTGGGCCTCGCCGTTAAGGATGCGGGCGGTCACTTCCTTGACGGCGCGAGTGGCGGGTGAACGCGGATAAAGCTCGGCCCATGGACGGCGCTGCATCACGGCTTTCGGCACGTGCGGATCAATGGGCAACGCGCCGAGCACAAACAGATTGAAGTTGAGGAACTGCCGTGAGACCTGAGCGATCTTGTTCGCCACGTCGAGGGCCTGCGAATCTGTCTGCGCCATGTTCACAATTAGGCCGACTTTGGCGTCGGATTTCTCAGAGTGGATCACCTTTATCATCGCGTAGGCGTCTGTGATAGCGGAA
>CAYVDS010000079.1:0-20672 GCA_964450145.1 uncultured bacterium | reverse complement strand
GGTTCGGGAGTGGTGATGAGAATAATCTCGTCGGCGAGCAGCGCAAATGTGACGACGTTTTTGGTCATTCCGGCGGAGGTATCGATGAGAATAATGTCGGCCTCGCCCTCGAGTTCTTTGAAGGATGCAATGATTTCCTGTCGCTTGCGGCTGCTCATGTTTGCGATTCGGGGGATGCCCGAACTCCCGGGGATCACCTTCACGCCGGCCGGCCCATACACTACGATATCCTTCAGCCTCATTTTGCCTTCAATGACGTGCTGGAGATTGAACCTGTTTCTTAATCCGAGCAGGATATCGACGTTCGCCAGTCCAAGGTCAGCGTCGATAACGAGCACTCGCTTTCCCATTTGAGAGATGCTGATGGCGAGGTTGATGACCAGGTTGGACTTTCCTACGCCTCCCTTTCCGCTCGTGACCGTTATGACACGTGGCTGAGCCCTGAAGGCCGCCGCAAGCTCTCGTAGTTTCTGCGCCTGATCAGTCCTTTTTCGCCATTCCCCAACGATAGCGCGACAAGAGCCGGCTCGGTGGCAACCTCGATGTCGTCGGGGACGTCTTGGCCCGTCGTAAGATAGGAGACGGGTTTTCCGCAACTCGAGAGAACGTTGAAGAGCATTCCCGGCTTCGCACACTCGTCCACTTTCGAGAAAATGAAGTTTGTGACATCGACTATGCTGAACTTGTCGATGATGTTGAACACCTCATCGGCGTCCGTGGTCGCGCTTATCAGCAGGTGATTCTCGTCGGGCTCGGCAGCCTCGACTAAGCTCTTAAGCTCGGCGATCCTCGTCTGGTTTTGCTGGCTCCGCCCGGCGGTGTCTATGAGGATGAGCTCCTTGTCGGAACGCCTGCGGACAGCCTCTCTGAGTTCCTTCGGAGTCAGCACTACATCGAGGGAAACGCCGATAATGTCAGCGTACACTTTCAGTTGCTCGACCGCCGCGATACGATACGTGTCGGCGGTGATTAGACCGACCTTCCGCTTTTCTTTGATTGAATACTGCGCCGCCAATTTCGCGATAGTGGTCGTCTTTCCCACGCCCGTCGGGCCTGTCATGACGATTCTGCGAGCTTTCCGGCCGTCGCACGCAATCGGCCCGCCGATCTTTACCAACTTGCCAAGTTCTTCGCCGATCTTCTTTTGCACGGTCTGCTCATTTTCGAGGTCGGCCTTGCCTAATTCCGTGTGCACCCCGCCAACTATTCTTTTTGCAAGTAGTTTTGAGACCCCGGCCTTCAAGAGGTTACGGTAGTATTTATCAAGGACCTCGGGACAGTTCGGGTCCTGGACATATTCCCTGGTGAGCAGTTCTACCTGAGACTTGAGAGAAGCAAGCTCGCGGAGGATTTCGTCCGGACGCGTAGCGCCGAGACGCGCGGCGTCGAGACGCTTCTCGGCAGTGCGTGCCTCCGCAGTGCGTGCCTCGGCAGTACGTGCCTCGGCAGCTTGTGCCCCCGCAGGCGAGTGCTTGGGCGGGAGCGTATTCCGCGGCTTCCGCGCGGTCTGCTGGCGGGCATACGCTTCCTCGCGTCGGGCGAAGAAGGGGGCGCTGTCACAGATGTTGATATCCTTCGAGGCCAGGATTTCCACGACCTCGCGTTTACCTAACCCGAAGAAGCCGCCCTGATAGAAAGTTTTCGTGTTCAGAATGACGGCCTCGGGACCTAGTTCCTGTTTTACCTGCGCCAGAGCCGCCTGCATCGAGTTAGCGCGAAACCGTTTAAGTTCCACTTTCGATGCTCACCATCCTTTCGGCATGGAGCCTCGCCTCCTGAACGACTTCCGCAAAACTGAGCACGACGAGTCCGGGAAGAGAGCCCTGCACCAATTGTTTGAAATAAGGCCGCACCCTCGGAGAACAAACAATAATGGGTTGCCGGCCCTCGTTTACCATTCGCTTGGACTCCGCGGTTGCGGCGGTTATAATCTTCTGGACGGTAACCGGGTCAAGAGCGACATACGTGCCGGCGTCCGACTCTCGAAGCGACTCCACTATTTTCTGCTCGAGTCTCGGGTCGAGCGTGGCGGCGAAAATCTGGCCCTTCTCGTCCATATACTCCTGGCAGATGGCGCGTCCGAGCGCCTGCCTGACATACTCGGTCAGAACGGCCGTATCCTTTGTGCGGCGCGCGTAGTCCGCGAGTGTCTCCAGTATAATCTCCAAATTACGGACGGGAATTCTTTCCTTCAGCAGATTACGCAACACCTTCTGGATATCCCCGAGCGTGAGGATGTTTGGGATCAACTCTTCCACGACTACAGGCGCAGTCTTCTTAACGTTCTCTATGAGGTTACTCACCTCTTGCCGTCCGAGAAGCTCGTGCGCGCGCGCCTGAATTATCTCGGTCAGATGAGTTGCAAGAACTGACGGCGGGTCAACGATCGTATAGCCCAGTTGTTCGGCGCGGGCGCGCTGCGATTCGGTGATCCATGTGGCCTCGAGGCCGAAAGTCGGCTCCCTTGTCTCGATCCCGGGAATCTTTTCCATCACCTTGCCGGGATTCATGATGAGGAAATGATCGGTCAAAAGCTCGCCGCGCGCCACCTCGTTTCCTCTGATCCTGATTGTGTATTCATTGGGTTTGAGCGCCATATTGTCACGAATGCGTATGGGAGGAACGATAATACCCAATTTGAGGGCCATCCGGCGGCGTATATCGGAGATTCGGTTGAGCAAGTCCCCCCCTTGCTTCGGGTCGGCCAACGGGATGAGACCGTAACCGATTTCAATCTCCATAGAATCGACTTTGAGAAGGCCTTCGACGTTCTCGGGTGCTTTCGGGGCCGCTGTCTCACGCGCTTTGTGTTCGCGCTCCTCGGTAACCCTCGCTTGCGTCTGCGACCGATTGAGTTGATACCATACGAAACCGGCGCCGGCGGCAATCACCAGGAACGGGATTCTGGGAAGCCCGGGAATAAGCGCAAAAACAACGAGCAGAATCGCCGCAATCGCGACCGCCCTCGGGAAGCTGAACATCTGCCGGGTGACATCCGCCCCGAGGTTCGTCTCCGACACGGTGCGTGTGATGATTATTCCCGCAGCGGTCGATATGAAGAGCGCAGGCACCTGCGCCACGAGGCCGTCGCCAACGGTCAGGATCGTGTATCGTCTCGCTGCCTCCGGCAACGTAAACCCCTGCTGGAGCACGCCGATTATCAGGCCGCCGATTATGTTGATGACAGTGATGATCAGGCCCGCTATGGCGTCGCCCCTTATAAATTTCGTGGCGCCGTCCATCGCTCCGTAAAAATCGGCTTCATCCTCGATCCCGCGACGCCGCGCCCGCGCTTGATCTTCTGTAATCAGGCCCGCGTTCAGGTCCGCGTCGATACTCATCTGTTTGCCGGGCATTGCATCAAGCGTGAACCTGGCCGCAACCTCGGAGATGCGGCCTGCTCCGCGAGTTATCACGACAAACTGTATGACCACAAGGATGAGGAAAATTATCATGCCCACGACATAGTTGCCGCCAACGACGAACGTGCCGAATGCCTGAATGACCTGGCCCGCGTAGGCCTCGAGGAGGATAAGGCGAGTCGACGCTACGTTGAGCGACAGACGGAACAACGTGGTTATGAGCAAGAGCGACGGGAAAACGGAGAACTGCAAAGGCTCCCGGACGTACATCGTCACGAGGATAATCAGGACCGAGATGGAGATGTTCAGGGTAAGCAACAGGTCGAGCGTCCACGGGGGCACACGCACGAGCATCACAAACAGGATGCCGATGACGATGACCGCGACAATCAGGTCCTGATTGCGCGCCATCCGTTGAAGCCTGGGCGTTACCGCTGCCTGCGCCATTGAAATTACCTCAATCCGTCCATCATTCCATTATGTCGCGGCCGTCTTGCCGATAGCGGCGCCACTCGTAGCTGCGCTACCCGTGGCTGCGCTACTGAGGGATAGCCATCTCTGTTGGCTGCGCTTATCTATCTGATAAACGTAGGCCAACACCTCGGCGACCGTGCGATAGAGCTTCTCCGGAATTGGCGAACCGACTTCGACCGACTTGAAGAGCATCTGCGCGAGTGGCACGTTTTCGACGATTGGGACGCCATTCGCCGCCGCTACTTCTCGGATGCGTTCCGCCATCAGACGGGCTCCCTTGGCGACTACCACCGGCGCCTGCATCTCTTGCATCTCGTACTTGAGCGCGACGGCAAGGGAGGTCGGGTTGGTGACCACCACATGCGCGCGCGGCACCTCCGCCATCATGCGGCTTATCGCCATCTGTCTGCGCACACGCCTGATGCGCGCTCGAATCTGTGGGTCTCCCTCGAAGTCCTTTATCTCCTGCCTTACTTCCTCTTTTGTCATTCTAATGTCTTGCTCGAATTGAAAACGCTGGAACCCATAGTCCGCTATCCCGAGCACGAGGAATGCGATAGCGACTCTCATTCCCAAGGTGAAACAAAGCTTTCCGAAGAAAACCCATGCTCCCCACACGTCCACGTTCATGAGCGACATGAGCCGGTCGAAATCACCGCGGATGGTCAAATATGCGATGAAACCGACTAAGATAATCTTGAAAATGGACTTCACCAACTCGGCGAATGACCGAGCCGAAAACAGTCTCCTGAAGCCCGCCCCAGGACTTATTTTTTCGATCCGCGGGATCAGCGGATAGGCGCTCAGGTTGAGCCCGACCTGAACCATGTTCGAGACCAAAGCAGCCGAAAAGATGATGAGCATGAACGGGACAAAAAAGCCGCTGACGCGGAGGGCCATCCCAATCACGAGAGCCGGAGCTGATTCGGCGTCCACTCTCACGGTAGCTGCGTTCTCCAAATATGAGCGGGTCATGCCCGTGAGCTCACGCATCAAGACGGGTGTGAGAAAATAAAGCGCGAGCATCGATGCCAGGAGCACGATCGAGGACGTGAGGTCGACGCTGCGGGCAACTTGGCCCTTTTTCCTCACTTCCTCGCGTCTGCGGGGAGTTGCGGGCTCAGTCTTCTCACCGCCGTAAGGCTCGGGCATCTTTCACCTCAGAATCCCTTCAGCACCGCATACGCGTTCTTGACCATCATGTCGAAGACTTGCGACAGATACGGATGAAAAAACGCCATCGAGAGACCCACAACAACCATGCCGAGCGCAATGCGAACAGGGAAACCGACAATTAGCAGGTTGACTTGTGGAACGGTCTTGGCGATAATGCCGAGGGAAACATTATACAACATTAACACCGCAATGGCTGGAGCGGCAATTCGCATTGCAACGACGAAAAGGTCGCCAAAACCTCTGGCTATCTCTTTGACTACCAGACCGGAGAAACCTGCCTGAGTAAGCGGCGCAATTTCAAAGCTATCGACGAGAGCGCGGATGATCCAATGATGGGCGTCCATCGCCAAGAAGATCAGTGTCGCAACGAGAAAATGGAAAAGCCCCATAATCGGTATTTGCACGTCCTGCGTAGGGTCGATGAGGTTCACAATGCTGAAGCCCATCTGAAAATCCACAATCTGCCCCGCGTATTGAATTGCCGCAAACACGAAAACCAGTGATGCTCCGAGTATCAGTCCGACCAATAGCTCATTGGCCGCAAGAAAACCCAACGGCAGAATGTCGAGCGGCAGCATCCCGCTTCCGACCCGCACGATCGGCAGTAAGACCAGTGACAGAAGCATGGAGAAAAGTATTCGTGTCTGAACCGGAACTGTCGAACCCCCGAAGACGGGCGCTACAAACAGCATGGCTCCTACTCGCATAAAGATGAGCAGGAATGCCTGAAACTTCACGGCACTGAAGAGGAGCGGATTTTCCACATCATCCTCCCGAGAAGCACTCCTCCACAAGCTGCAAACTGTGAACCTGTTCCTTTAGTACTTAACCAGAAACCAGAAACTGGAAACCGGAAACCGTTTCTCATTTGGCCAATGTCGGAATCTGAATGAAAAGGTTTGTTGTATATCCCAAGAACACCTGTAACATCCACGGGAGAAATATCATCGTGGCAATGAAAACAGCGAGTATTTTCGGAATAAAGGTCAGCGTGAACTCTTGTATTTGGGTGACCGCCTGGAATATGCTGATGATCAGGCCGACCGCGAGACCAGCCAGAAGCGGTGGCGCCGATATTAGCAAAGTCATCATCAGTGCTTCACGTCCCATATCCACAACATCTTGTGGAGTCATCTCCGCATCACCGCCACTTTCTAATGCTCATTTTCTCCAGTCACAAGAGACACAAAACCCATTATTATTGAGAAAGTATACCATCCCGTTTGTGGCATTGTCAAGGGAATCCGGGGGTAACTACACAAAATATTGTGTTCTTACAAAAAACAATGCCTGTTAGTTCTAAATCTTGGGTTGGGGGCAAATCGGTCGCCGGACCCCGTTGAAGAGAGAGACAACCGATTCGAATGGATTCGCACCTACAGAATTGTGCTGTAACCTCTCTGGAGAGTGTCTGGTAACTGTGTGGGTGCGAATTCATTCGCACGGACGTCTTGGACAGCCTGAAGATATTGTGCGAATGAATTCGCACCCACAGAATTTCATCCCCATCCGCCAATTATGGGACAATCTCTCTGGGGTCGCTTTCGAACTATCTGAGGAAGGCGAAGGGAAGCAAGGACAAAGCTTTGTCTTTGAATGTTTCTGAGAATTGTGGTATAGTTGTAACGTAATATGACCCATTTAATCTCTTAAATAGAGCAATTTTCAGGTACAGAGCCGTACTTCGGGATCTGTCCCTGAGATTAGGAGAAACGGCATGCCGAAGAAACGAAAACTGAAACTGGGGAAAAGAACATACGTATTGGAGCAGGATTATTACAAGTACGAGCTAAGGGACGTGAAAGACCCGAATCTGCACAGAACTATATTTTCTTATGAAGAGGTCCCGAAAATACCGTTCAATCACCGGCATGTTCCCATCGCAATGCCAAAGGAAATCTGGATAACGGACACGACATTCCGCGACGGCCAGCAGGCACGGCCGCCTTATACGGTCGACCAGATAGTGCATCTTTACAAGTTCTTGCACCGGCTCGGCGGACCTAAGGGAAAAATCCGCCAGACGGAATTTTTCTTGTATTCGGAGAAAGACCGCGAGGCGGTCAAGGCTTGTCAAGAGCTTGGATATAAATATCCGGAGATAACGGGCTGGATTCGCGCCAACCGGAAGGACCTCGATCTTGTAAAGCAAATGGGTTTGAAAGAGACCGGAATGCTCACTTCGTGCTCGGACTACCACATTTTCTTTAAGTTGAAGAAGAGTCGGAAACAGGCAATGGATGAATATCTCGACGTAGTGAAAGCGACGCTCGACGAAGGAATAATTCCTCGCTGTCACTTCGAGGACGCGACGCGCGCAGATTTCTTCGGCTTCGTGATTCCGTTCGCCCAAGAACTGATGAATCTGTCGAAACAGTATGGAATGCCCGTGAAAATCCGAATATGCGACACGATGGGATATGGCGTCCCCTACAGCGGCGCATCAACCCCACGAGGCATCCACCAGATTATGTATAACATGCGCTACTATAGCGGTGTGCCGAGCGAATGGCTCGAGTGGCACGGGCACAACGATTTCCACAAAGTGCTCATTAACGCTTCGACCGCGTGGCTCTACGGCTGCGCCGCGGCTAATGGCACTTTGCTCGGGCTCGGCGAGCGCACCGGTAATCCGCCGATTGAGGCGCTTGTCTTCGAGTACGCGGGCCTGCGCGGGACACTCGATGGAATGCATACGCCCGTCATTACGGAAATAGCCCACTATTTCCGGTCGGAAATCGGCTATCAGATTCCGCCAAACTTCCCGTTTATAGGGGCCGATTTCAATACTACGAAGGCTGGCATCCATGCCGACGGAGTGCTCAAGAACGAGGAAATCTACAATATCTTCAACACCGAAAAGTTTCTACACAGGCCTCTGGTCGTGGCGATCAATGACAAGAGCGGTCTCGCGGGCGTGGCGTTTTGGGTCAACTCGATGCTCGGCTTAAAGGGCGACAAGAGACTCGACAAACGCGACGAGGGGGTGAAGCAACTTTACGAGTGGGTCGTTGGGCAATATGAGAACGGCCGCACCGCCGAGATTTCAAACGATGAGATGCTGCACGCCGCCCAGCGCGTCATGCCGAAGAAGTTCAGAAGATTCTGAAAGGAATCTTCTTTGTCCGCAGATTTCGCTGATTCTCTCTCATTCTAAGAGAGAAACATTAACCGCAAAGGCGCAAAGAGAAAAGACCCAGGTCAACACTAACTCGAACGATTCCCTTCTTGCGTCCTTTGCGCCTCGGGCCTGTGGTCCTTTGCGATTTGATTTGCCTGCTGTCTTTATATCGTTATCACTTTCGCGGCTTCCAGCAGCGTTTTGGTGATTTCGGCCATATTTGATGCAACTCCCACTTTTTGCTTTTCTTTGACCTTGAAAAAATTCAGGCAAGTTCCGCAGGCAAGAATCCGGGTCCCTTTGCTTTCGAGTTCTCGCAAGTCCTCCAGAACCTCAGAGCCTTCGACTACCAGTTTAATGCCCGCATTCATCACAATGATTATGTTCGGCGCAGGGTCGGTCTTGCACAGGTGATGGATGAAATTCATCATCAAGTTCAAGCCCAACTCGTCATCGCCGCGCCCGATGGTTTCCGCGCGAATAAAAACGACGGTCGCTCTCATCGGCTATTTTATTGCCTCCTCGGGTCGTTCAAGAATTGACTTGAGTTTAACGAGATACTGCGTGCCGATGTAGCCGTCGATTGCGCGGTGGTCACATGAAAGCGTCACGCGCATTATCTGTCTTGTCTCGATTTGGCCATCCAGAACGACCGGCTGGCTTATGACCGCGCCGACCGCTAATATGGCGCTCTGTCCGGGATCGATGATTGCCGAGAACTGCTCGATGCCGAACATGCCGAGGTTGGAGACCGTGAAAGTGGCGTTCGAGTATTCGTCGGGCTTGAGTTTTCTCTTCTTCGCGCGCTCAATCTTGTCCTTCGCTTCGGCTGCAATCTCGCTGACAGATTTCTTGTTCGCATCGAGGATTACCGGCACGACGAGGCCGTCGGGGGTCGCGGTTGCTACGCCGACATTGATACTTTTGTTGACTTTTATCTTGCCGTCGCTGAACGTCGAGTTGACCTCGGGAACATCTTGGAGGGCGAGGGCGGCGCCTTTTATGATGACATCGTTCCCACTCATTTTCTGGTTTTCGTCCTTGCCTTCATTCAATTTCTTGCGAAGCTGCATCGCAGCCCCCATATCGATCGGCATCGTGAGATAGAAGTGCGGGATGGTCTGCTTGCTGTCGGTCATGCGGCGAGCGATTGTCTTTCGCATCAGACTGAGTTCCTTGAACTCCTCGCCCCTAAGCTCGCACCTGCGCGCGACATATGCCTTCACATCGAGCTCGCGTATTCTGCCGCCGATTCCGGTCCCTTTGACTTCGTCGAGGTCCACGCTTTCCTTTTCCGCTAGGACAGTTGCTAAGGGGGTGGCCTTGATTTCCGGCGCTCTTTCGGGCTTTGCGACGGCGGCCATCGGCTTTTTCGCGGTCCCCTTCTCCGAGATGATTCTCTCGACGTCTCGTCTCACAATCTCGTCATGAGGTCCCGTGCCTGTGAGGCCCGTCAGGTCGATCCCGTGTTCCTGCGCAAGTTCTCTTGCCAGCGGCGAGGCGGTCACTTTGCCGGGAGCGCGACGGGCGACGAATTTCTCGATAGCCTCCTGTTTTTCCATGTGGATGCTGACTTCCGGCTCTCTGCGAGGCTCCTCGCGTGGCGGCGCTTCCGCTATTCTCTTGAGTTCCTCCGGCTTCGGTTTCGCCTTCGCTTCGACCGGCTTCTTTTCTTCTTCTTTCTCGGGCGGCGTGGGCTTCTTCTCTCTCGGCTCGGCCGCTTCCTCTTTCTTTTCTGCTCTGGCCGGTTCCTTTGGGACTGCGGCTTCTTCAGCAGCGCCTATGAGACCGATCTTCTCGCCCACTTTCACGGTTTCGCCTTCTTCAACCGTGATCTCGAGCAGGATTCCCGTGTCGAATGATTCGACTTCGATGTCGGCCTTGTCGGTCTCGACTTCCAGCAAAGGCTCGCCTTCCTTGACAGGGTCGCCGACCTTTTTCAGCCATTTAATGATGCGACCCTCTTCCATCGTGTCGCTCAGCTTCGGCATAACGATTTCAGCGGACATGACGAATCTCCTTTACAAGCCATTCTCACCGCGAAGGCGCAAGGAACGCAAAGAAAGCACGAAGGAACAAGTTTGAAAGCTCTCAAAGCAATAAAGGCAGCAGAAGCAATGTTCCGCCGCCATTCCGACCCCGCAGCGAACAATCTCGGATGATAGCGTTTCATGCGCCAAGAACATGAGATTCTCCGCTTCGCTCAGAATGACAGGTGTCCTGAAGCTTCAATTTGTTATTGGCGCTATTTGTCGCCAATCGCAGCTATTTGTCGCCAATCGTGTGATCCGTGTTCCAGATTTCCCACTTTTGCTTTGCGAACTTTGCGACTTTGCGGTAAAGAAAAAGTGTTAGTCTATTACCTCGATGCTGTCTTCGACGGTCGGTTTCGATGTGATTGTTTTGTGAACCGGACATTTCTTTGCTATTTCCAGCAGTTTGTTCTTCTGCTCATCGCTGATATTGCCTCTCACGGTGATTCGGCGGGAGATTTTCTCCATCCGTTTTTCTTCCTCGGTGCAGCCTTCGCAGTCTTCGCGGTAAATTCGCTGATGATCGAGTTCGACGCTCACTGTTTCAACCGGTATCTTTCTGCGGTTGGCGTACATGATGATAGTCATCGCGGTGCATGCGCCCAGCGAGCTCAGGAGGAGATCGTAGGGGTTAGGACCCAGACCGTCACCCTCTTCTTCTTTCGGCTCGTCGACGATGAAAGAGTGCGGATACGAAATGACCTGATGCTGCAAGTTCTCAATGTATCGGACTGTGACTATGCTTGACATGGTGTTATCCTTTCCCTGTCTTTGTCCGACGGTAATCTGCTTTGCGAATAAATTCGCACTTAAGAAGGGCGATTATTTCACGCCCATGTGCGCTGAGAAGCCGCTGTAGGGGCGAATTTATTCGCATAAGTCACTTTTTCGAAAGTATTCTCTTGACCGCATGCACAACGTCTTCCGGCTGGGGAATCGCGCTCTGCTCGAGATGCCTCGAATATGGTATCGGGACGTCGGCGCCGGCAACGCGCAGGACCGGAGCATCGAGACTGTAGAAGGCGCGCTCGCCGACTGATGCGGCTATCTCGGCTCCGACTCCGCATGTGCGGCAATCCTCCTCGACTATGATGAGGCGACCCGTTTTCTCGACTGATCGGACGACCGCGTCGATATCAAACGGTTTGAGCGTTCGCGGGTCAACGATCTCGATGCTGATTCCATCATCTTTTTCCAACTGCTTGGCCGCCTCGAGCGCCGTGTGAACCATGCGTGAATACGCGACAATGGTCACATCGCTGCCCGCGCGCTTGATATCGGCGACCCCAAGAGGGATAGTGAAATCGTCGTCGTCCGGCACTTCGCCCTTCATGCCGTACAGAACTTCGTGCTCGATGAACATGATCGGATCGTCATCGCGGACGCATGTCTTCAGCAATCCCTTTGCATCCGCCGGCGTCGAAGGCGCAACGACTTTGAGGCCAGGCGTATGCACGAAATGAGCTTCGAGATTCTGCGAGTGTTGGGCGCCGAGTTGCTGGCCTGCGCCCTCCGGCGCCCGGATAACCATGGGAATGGGCAACTGTCCGCCTGACATGTAGTAAAGCTTGGCAGCGTGGTTGATGATCTGGTCCATCGCCAGCAATGAGAAGTTGATGGTCATGAGTTCGACGATGGGTCTCAGGCCCGCCATCGCCGCGCCGATTCCCGCACCCACGATGACTTCCTCCGAAATGGGTGTATCGATTACGCGCTCCGGACCAAACTCCTCGAGCAACCCTTCCGTGACCCTGAAGGACCCGCCCCAAACGGCGATCTCCTCCCCCATCACAAACACTCTGCTGTCGCGGCGCATTTCTTCAGCGTGTGCGTCTCGCAGCGCCTCGCGATATCTGATTTCGGTCATGCTGATGTTTTGCTCCTCAGAAACTGGCCCTTATCGGGGACCTGCCGCTAATTCGAGGACACCTTGCGGCAAGGTGTCCCCGAATTAGCGGCCTTTAGAATTTCCCCGCATAGACGTGTTGGCACACCGCCGAGGAAGGCGGGAACGGCGCTTTATCGGCGAATTCAATGGCGTCGTTGCAGATTGTTTCGACTTCCTCGTCGAATTGTTTAAGTTGGTCGTCGCTCAGAACGCCTTCGCCCTTCAATTTGTTGCGCATACGGTCGATGGGGTCGCGCAGTTTCCACTGCTCAACCTCTTCTTTCGTTCGGTAGACCTCGGGATCAGCGACGGAATGCCCTCGGAACCGGTACGTCTTCGCTTCGATCATCTCGGGCCGTCTCTGCGAGCGCACGCGCTCGGCGGTTTTCTTGGTCGCCCCGTAGACCTCAACCGCGTCCATCCCGTCGATTATTTGCCAGTCAATGTTGTAGCAGGCCGCGCGCTTGGCCAGGTCCTCGATGGAGGACGCGCGCTCGACGGAAGTACCCATGCCGTACTTGTTGTTTTCGCAGAAAAAGAGCACAGGCAGATTCCAGAGAGAGGCGAGGTTAAACGATTCGTGGAAGGCGCCTTCATTGGCCGCGCCGTCCCCAAAGAAGCAGAGCACGATATCATCGGCTTTTTGGTATTTGACGGCGAGCCCGATGCCGACCGCGAGTGGGAGGTCGCCGCCGACAATGGCGTCGCCGCCCATGAAGCGTCTCTCCTTGTCGAACATGTGCATCGAGCCGCCCTTCCCTTTCGAGACGCCCGCCTCTTTGCCGAACAGTTCGGCCATCACCAGCTTGGGATCGACGCCCTTCGCGATCGCCTGCCCGTGGTCGCGGTAGCCGGTGACGACGTAATCCGTTTCGCGAATCGCGGAAATGGCGCCGACGCCGACGGCCTCCTCCCCGATATACAGGTGGCAGAAACCGGTGATCTTGCCCTTCTGATACATCTGGTTCGTTTTCTCCTCGAACCGGCGGATCAGCACCATCTTTTTGTAGAGTTCGGTAAGGAGTTCAGGTTCCAAAAAGAGTCACCTCCTCTTAAGAAAGGGGGAATAGACGAAAGGAACAAGACGAAAGGGGGAAGAAAAGAATTGGATCAGGAATCGTACGAATGGAACGAATGTCACGAAAACCCGCCTCTTGTTTTCCTTCGCGGTCTAATTCCCCCTCTTCGCCCTTCGTCCTTTTTCTTGTTTCCCCCTTTACTACTATTGCCATAAACATAACAAAGGGCAGAGTTGTTGTCAAACGGCCTCGAAACACCCACACCGGGATTTTGGCAACCACGCGGAGTCAGGGGGAGTCACGGGGAAGGCATTCAGGATACGGCTATATTGGTGGCGACATCAAAACGGCGGAAGTTACGGAGAGCTTTATCCAGTGCATCGCCTGCATGCGCAGTTCTATGCACCGTCTTTTCTTTGTGACTTGGCGACTTTGCAGTGAACTCTTTCTTTCTCAGTGAATGTACACTGTCTTGCCGCCTTGTTCTTGTTTGGAGATCTCGTCTTTCTCCTCGATGTATTTCAGGTGGGCGAGCGCCTCGCCGGTCGCGAACCATTTCTGCATAAGAGGGAACTGCTCCCATGAGTCGCAAACGATATCCCACGTCATTTTGGACGCCACTTGGTAAGCGGTTCCGCCCCCTTCCTTCTTTAGTATTGCGAGAACTTCTTCGGCGCGATGCTGGTGATGATCTTTGAGCTCGCGAATCCTACCCTTGTAGTCTTTTATGAGGCGCCTGTGGCCTGGCAGCATGAGATCGATATTCAGACCATAGACCTTATCGAGGCTGTTCAGATATTCCTTCAGCGGATTCTCCTTGTCGGACCATAGTTGGATGTTGGGGGTTATGTCGATGAGGATGTGGTCGCCAGAGAGAAAGATCCTCTTGGAAGACTCGTAGAGACACATGTGGCCCCGCGTGTGGCCGGGGGTCTGCACGCACCTGAATGAATAGTCGCCGACATTTATCAGATCGCCGTCGTCCAGGAGGGTAAGCTCCGGAATAGATTTCGCATAATATTTGTAGCCGGGGTGGTTATGGAGCGCGGCCTGAAGCTCTTCTTCGGGAAACCCGTTCAACCCGGCGAACCTAATCATCTCGTTCCAGCCATCCGTATAGAAAATGTGTTCGGCGTCCGGCTTGTTGAAATAGACCTTCGAGTTATCCGTGGCAAGGTCGGCGACAAGTCCGAAGTGGTCGGCGTGGAGATGCGTGACGAAAAAGTCGGTTATGTTCAGGTCAACTTCCAGCTTCTTCAGGCCTTCCTGCATGACTTCCATGCAGACTTTGCGGTTCATCCCTGTGTCCACGATGAGATTTCGCCCCGTCCCTTTTATGACGTAGGAGTTGATGCTCTTGAGCGGATTCCCGGGAAGTGGGATTTCAAGCCGATACAAATTCGCAGCTATTTCTTCAGCCATGGGATTACCTCCAGCCTTTGTTCTCGTGAGAGGACGCGCATGGCACAGGTTCCGGCTTGGGACTGCGCGCCGAGTTGGGTGAGAGGGGCGGGACTATAATACACTATTTAAGTGCGAAGTGTCTAAAGTTGGGAGGCATTCATCATTCATCGTTCATCATTCCCTTGTCGCGGGCGAAGGATGAAGGTTGGGAGCGGCCGGTCTCATAAACAGGGCGGTTGTCACGCGCCGCATCGGGTCCGACCATGCGGTAGTAAGAGTCCTCAAAGAGTTTTCTTCCCTTCTCTTCAAAAATCCTTGTTTTCAGCAGGCCCATCCGCTGGAGCCGGAACTTCAGCGAGGTGAGCATGCAGCCAATGCCATACTTGAGACTGCGCGTGAAATTGATTGACGAGGCTTCGGGGAAATACTTGGTGGGACACGATATCTCGCCTATCTTGTAGTTCCAGAAGATGACTTGCGCGAGCATCTCATTGTCGAATAGGAAATCGTCGGAATTCTCCGTGAGTGGAAGCGTTTCGAGCACTTTCTTCGAGAAAGCCCGGTAGCCGGTGTGATATTCAGAGAGCTTATAGGAAAGCATCACGTTCTCAAACATCGTGAGGAACCTGTTTGAGATGTATTTGTATATCGGCATGCCGCCTTCGAGCGCGCCGACGCCGAGAATCCTCGAGGCGATGACGACGTCGTATTCGCCGACCGCTATCAGAGATGCCATAGCGGTGATGAGCTTGGGCGAATACTGGTAGTCAGGATGGAGCATCACGACGATGTCGGCCCCCGTTTTCAGAGCCTCCCTGTAACAGGTTTTCTGGTTGCGGCCATAGCCGAAATTACGCTCGTGGATGAAGGTCTTTATGTTCAGCTTTTTCGAGAGCTCAATGGTTTCGTCGTGGCTGCCGTCGTCAACCAGCAATATCTCGTCCACGATATCCTTCGGAACCTCGTCGTATGTCTGTTTGAGCGTTCTTGCCGCGTTATAAGCCGGCATCACGACCACGATTGTTTTTCCCAACAACACCTTTGCACACTCCAAAACCGTCGATCTTGTCTAGTTCCAGGCAATGTGCCTGAAAACACCCGGAAAGCGCTATTATCCTAGCAGAATGAACTCGAATAATCAATGCAGGGCCACACGCGGGCGCAGGATTTAAGGTCTCGGTTTTGGCAGGGTGTCGCCCAGATAGTAGTAGTTGATTGTCATTCTGAGCGAAGTGAAGAATCTCTTCGTTTTTTGAAACCGCAGACTGTAAACTGTAAACCGTAGACCTGTTGGCTCTCCCTCTTCGCCTTTTCCCCTTTTGCCCCTTATTGGCCGGTCATTACCTTGAGGGACTTGTAGCGGGATTTCGACTTTTCTGCCTGTTCGACCTTTTCGTCGACGCGCTCGCGGCTTATCTCGATTCCATGGTACAGGAACGAACGCTGTATGAAGTCAAATTGGCTCTCAATCACCTTTCGCGTGGAACGATAGCCGTACACGAGCGCGAGGTCCATCAATTTGCGCGAGGCGTTGAGCGGGTTATGGAACATTGTCGGGTCCTGCGGATCGGGCTCGATCAAGATGATGGTCACTTTCGGATTCTCAGCCTTGTAGCGCTCGATCTTGCGCAGGATGATCTGGTGCAACATGCTTCGGTAGGATTGTTCGAGTATGCCCAGCGGACCCAGACTCTTTACCAGGCCGCGTTTCTTGTTGATGAACGGCACCAGAGGGTTGACGCACACGATGAGGTCGGCTCCGTGCTCGATTACGATGTCGAAGTTGGCGGCATTGCAGATGGCGCCGTCGACATAGAAACGGTCATCAATCTTGACGGGACTGTAGGTGAGCGGAAGCGCAATCGACGCTTCGACTGCCTGCGATATCGGAACTTCCATATCGCCGATTTCCCCGAAAGCGCGCCGCTCGGTCGTGTCGAGGTCGGTGGCGATTATATAGAGTTCCTTTCCTCTCTCCCTGAGCTCGGAGAAACTGTTGGTTCCCTGTGAGTCCTCGAGCACATTTTCGAGGAATCCACGGACGCGTTTCGCCGAAAGCATGCCGGTAACGAAGAAACTGGAGAGGAACAGGGGGATATCTTTGTTGGGTTCGTTCCACAGCTTCTTTACGCCCATGAAAAGGTTAGGTACAAACGACGCAGTTTTCGAGATAAGCTCCGTGATATTGGGATAATAAATGCGAGCCCATTCGAGACGCCGCCTCTCGAGCATCATTCTGAAAGGTATCTTGTTGGCTGCGCAAGCAGCCACGAAAGCGCCGGCGCTGATACCCACGTACATGTCGAAGTCCTTGATTCCAAAATCATAGAGGGCTCGAACGCTGCCGAACTCGATAAACCCGCCGAGTACCCCGCCGCCCTCAAGCACGAGCGCCGTTTTGCCTCTGCCCCTGCGAGGCGCCAGAAGCATATCGGCAAACTGCCCGGCGTCAGCTATCTTATTGCAGTAGAAGTCCACCCCGCCGATTCTTCCCCATGTATACGATTGAACGGAAGGGTCGCCATTAACGAGCGCGATTCGGCCGCTGTAAATGCTTCGGAGTTTCCTGAGTTGGGGCATGATGGTCGAAGCGCCGGCGTCGGGGTAATTGAGGAGTATTCCGTTAAGATAGAAGGTGAGGAAGTTGTGGGCCGACTCAATGTCGGTGCAACTCAATATCTCAAGCTTACTTCCGCGTTTTCTCGCTGACCTCTGAAGTACTTCCTTGGCCAGTGAGAGATTTCGGGCCTTTTCACCAACGACGAGCACCCGCCCCGAGCCATTGAGGCTCCGCATACGCTGTCGCCTCATCAATTCTCCCAGACTCCCTTGCGAATGAGAAACCTACAACATTCATATTATCATACCGGCAACAAATTTGTAAAGCCGGGACGGAAAACCGATACGCGTGCAGATGATTCTTGGAGCGAAGGTTTCGGGTCAGATATTCCTCGACGGCGCCGGTATTCCCGACAGCCGAGCATTTTGCATCTGCGGAGGTAGAGGTTTGACAAAGCTCGGAGGGAGTCGTTGGTTATGGAGCCCGGCTGTATGGATGTGATTGTAATCATTCTAGCCACAGAGGGCTGAGAGTTCCCGAGAAGCATCAGAACCAAAGAAGTTTCGCCACGAAAGGTCACGAAATTCACGAAAGAATCTGTGAACCGCGGAGGACGCGGAGGAGCGCAGAGGAAGCCTGTCGCCATCGTCGTAGTCGTGATTCTCACCGCTGTTATGCCTGTCCGTGATGCTCGCGACCTGATTGATGGATGTGCGTTCAAGTGTTTTCATGATGCTGTTCGAGCGGGCCATGCGAGCTTGCGCGATGTCCAATGTGTAGACCTGACCCCTTCGTTTTTCAAAGACCGATATCAAGCAAACAGGCGAGATTATTACCTCCAGGACCACGGTTCGTTTCACTGTGCGTCAGGAAGTTCTGGCGGGCAGTTCAATGTCAATTATGGTCCCTTCGTTGAGTTTGCTGTTGATCCTGAAGCTTCCATTGTGTGCCTGGATGATTTTCTTGCAGATGGGAATGCCAAGCCCCGTACCCTTGGGCTTGGTGGTAACAAACGGCTCATGTATTCGTTCCAAATCCTTTTCATCTATTCCATGCCCGTTGTCAGAGATGGATATCCTCAAAATCTTCCCGGTTTCAAGTTCGAAAAAGCGGGAGAGAATTCTAATGTCGCCTCCCTCCGGCATTGCCTCTGCCGCGTTCAAAATGAGATTCGAAAGAACCCTCACCATCTTGTCGCCGTCCAGACGTATCTCCTTGTCTTCGTCTTCCAATTCCAGATGAACCCTTATCTTACCGATCCGGTCCCGGAGTGTCTTCAGAGCCCGACTTACAATATTATGGAGTGGCTGGGACGAATATTCCAGATCAACCGGCTTTGCGTATTCCAACAGTTCTCTGACTATGCTATTCAATGTATTGAGGCCATAATCTATCTCTTCAAAAATCTCCGATTTCCTCTTGTCCTCAGATATTTCCTTCTGTATTTCGCTGATACCCATTTTTATGGTGTGAAGCGGATTTCTGATCTCGTGTGCAACGACAGAAACCATCTGGCCAATGGATGCAAGGCTTTCGGATTGACGAAGCTCTTTCATTTTCTCCTTCACCGCTAAGTCCAGGTTCTCAGAAAGAACTCGGTAGCGTTCTTCGCTCTCTTTCAGAGATTGCTGCATGGCCACCCGTTCGACGCCGATTCCCAATTGCAGAGCCGCTGCTTCAAGTGTTTCTACCATCCACAGAGGAACCATATTCTCGCGAGTGTCAGCAATATGAACCAGGCCTAAGACGCGGTGATTTACGCGAATCGGAATCAACGCTATGGATTCGTAGCCCATCTCGTTACAAACATTGCGGGTGTTTCCTTTCTCTTCTTCCGAGACTGTGGCCAGGAGGCGGCTGGCGCCGTTTATGTAAAACGAGCCGCCCTCGGTATAGAAAGGAAGTTTCGGATTGATCTCACCCTTTATGACGTTGATGGAGAGAGGACTTTCCAGGCCGTAGAACTTTTCAGTGAAACCAATGCAAGCCTCATAGGGGATATTTCCTTCACCATCTAATATACGAATCCCCACGGCTTCGCATCCGGTGAAGCTCTTGATTTCATCCACGGATGCGTTGAGCAAGGACTTTATCTCCGTGTGCTGATTGGTAATTTGCAGTAACCGATTCGACACTCGCAACGCTTCTTCCGCCTTCTTGCGCTCGGTGATGTCTTCGATGGCAAGAAGGATCATATTTGAACCGATATCCTCCGAATAGATCTGACGACCGTTAAGCAGCATCCGCCGGCGGCCGATGCCCGGAAACTCATGGTCAACGTCGAGGTCACGGAAATGGGTATGCTTGGGAAGAATCTCCTCTAATAGCTCTCGCAATTCGGGGATGTCCCACTGGCGATCCCCCAGTTCGTAGATTAGTTTGGTCTCCGTCTCTTCTTTCGATCCCCCAAAAGTCCTATAGAAGAAGCGGTTCGCAGAAATTACACGAAAGCTCGGGTCGAGCACCAAAAGCGGCTGTCGCACGGTATTCACGATGCTCTCAAAGTAGGCCCGCGCTTCCTTATCTCGCGCTCCATTCCTCCTGAGGCCGTTTTGATGACTTTCCATCTCCCTCACACGCGCGCGCAGGCTTTCTAATTCTGAGAGAATCTCAGCTTTAGTTTTCTTTGAATCCTTCATTGTCATACCTCGATGAATATCCTCTCGAGCTAATCCTGATATTACTGCCCATTAAAACCAAACCATAAGAAGGAGAAAGCGGCCCAACCATTCTTCTTTTCTTAAATTTTAGGATACCAAACTCACCGGCGATTTTCAAGTTCCATGCTCTACTAACAGGCCGAGAGTTCAGACGGTCCATATTCGGATTCTTGACTTCTGTGGCAGGGATTTTTGGCGCAAGAGAGCCAATTCAACGTCCGTCCAGCCGACATAAGAAACGCGCGCCATTGCGAGAGCAACTCCTTACGCGGCGAGATTGTACTGAGAATCCCGTCCCTCGAATCTCCCAGTCGGTCGCGCGCACTTGACCACCGGTCGTGCCCGCTTTTTCTTTATCCTGCCTTGGTCTTTCCGATGCCTCTGCCCAAAATATACACCACAAGCTGATTGAGGCTCACACCTTCTTCCGCTGCCCTTCTGGCAAGCTCCCGGTGCAGGTCTTTTGGAACACGGACGTTAAACTTGCCGCTCTTGGCCTGAGGCGCCGGAAGACCATCAGCTTCAGAGATTTTCATATATTCCTTGATGGCGGCTCTTGCATTCTTCAATGCCTCCAACTCGGTCAGACCGCCTGTAAATATGGAAGGGATATCGGGAATGCGCGCATAAAAGCCTCCCTCATCGTTCGGCTCGATTATTATCTCAAATCCTTTATACATGTCCCTCCTCCCTCAAATATGCGATAGTACGGCCTTTCCACGACTCTCTGCGGTTTAGATTCTTTTCTGTCAGCCGATATCCGCAACCCATACGACGTGTTTCTTGAACGGGCCATTCCTCAAGTCGTCGTAGAGCTTCCGGTCGGCGGTGACCATCTTGCCCTTGAGAAGAGCCGCAAGCGCGACATACAAGCAGTCGTAAATGCTTTGCCGCGTCTGATTGGCGATAGGCATATTCCGGGGACATAATACCTATTTTATATATATGCATATTAGTTTATAACAACGCCCGCCC
>CAYVDS010000078.1:0-21580 GCA_964450145.1 uncultured bacterium | reverse complement strand
AAAGAAAGGAAGGGCGGTTCGCGAACCGCCCCTACAGAATAACCGCATCTTTCGGCGGTTAATGGTTAATAATGATGGCGCGATGAGCTCCTGCGGTTCGGATTCGCCTTCTTCGACAAGAACGAAGCAAGAACTGTCTTGCCCCGCCGCGTTCCCCGATGCTCCCCGTGGTTGAAGCTGTTTATTGAATCGGTTGCAGTTCCTTGTTCATCGTTGATCATTGATTTTCGTTTCCTCGTCAGTCCCGGTGTTCCCCGTGCTCCCCGCGATCTTTATTGAACCAGTTGTAGTTTCTTGTTCATCATTCATCATTCATCGTTCATTATTCGGACTAGACGGTGCGGGTTCCATGATGAATCGCCTTCGATTCATTCGGGTATTCTTTGGGAGGGTCGGAAGAGAAATGGTCTTCGGCGCGTTTCACGAGATTCATCAGGTTCTCTTCAAGCTCCGTTCTCTTTGCCTCAACTACTTCAAGAGTCGCGTCCCGGGGCACGGAAACCGGTGCGCCGCAGAAATAGACGAATTCATTAAACGGGAGGGGGACCAATGTCCGGTCCCATGTTGGAAGCAGGATTTTTCGTTTCGCCCACGCCTTCGCAGGATAGATAGGCGCTCCGGACTCCTTTGCGATGACGATTATGCCCTTCTTCACTTTTCGGTTGGGTCCGCGCGAGCCGTCAACGGTCAGCCCGCAAAAAATTCGTTGGTGAGTGCGGACATACTCGATAACACCGGCTAGGGCCTCGCTCCCACCCATAGAACTGCCGCCGCGAATCGGTATGAAGCCGAGTCGCTTCGCTATGGGCGCCATCACCGCTCCCTGGTCGCTTTGGCTTATCATGGTGACTACGTTGTAACTGCGAAACGTGAAAGGGACGACTATGACGTCCTGATGCCATATGGCGCCCAGGATACTTGCGCCTTCGTCTCGCAGCTTCTTCATGGAATCGAAACTGTAGAACGTTCTTGTGCTAGTCAGGAAGACCAGGGTCATATACGCTTTATAAATTGGTGGAAGTATCCAGAGGACGGCTCGAACGAGAGGATTTACTTTCCGCGATTTCTTTTTCTTTTGCATTAGCTGATTCTTATCCTAGATTGATTTCAAGTTCCGGGGTTTCTGTTGCTGTCTTAACCGCAGATGCCCAAGGATTGACACAGATTTGGCAAAAAAAAGAAGAAAAAGAAGAAGAGGCATGAGCCACGGAATCACACGAAAAGGCATCACAAAGAAATCGAGAAAAATGGAAACCAATGCGTTGATTTGGACTGGTTTCGGCAGATTCTTGGAACCATAAAGAGAAGCCAAACCGCGGAGGGCGCGGAGGGTCGCAGAGGAAATGCTTTATGAAACAATGCCCCTGGCGTCGTCGGCACTCTCCACGGTTAATATTTTCTGTCATCCGTTTCATTGTCACAGTTAGTCGAGAAAGAGATTGTAAAGGGGGCGAATCAAGTCGCCATGCCAAAATACGTGCGGCTCACCCGCACGTATTTCTCGGCCCAATATTTGTTGCCGGCCGCTTCCGCGTCGGAAAGCTGTTTCGCCACCTTTGCGGGCACACCAATGACCATGCTTCGGGGCGGGATTTTTGTGTTCGGCGGGACCACGGCTCCCGCGCCGATGACGGACTGATATCCGACCACTGCCCCGTTCATGACGATTGCGCCCATTCCTACGACGACTTCGTTTTCAATTGTGCATCCGTGAAGATTGGCGCCATGGCCAACGGTCACGTAATCTCCGACAACACACGGCCATTCGTCCGCGACGTGCAGTGTGGAGTTATCCTGTATGTTGCTGTATGCTCCCACGCGCACGTCGTTGATGTCGCCGCGAAGCACTGTGTTGAACCAGATACTTGCGTTTTCCCCTATCTCGACCCCGCCGATAATCTGGACGCCGTCGGCGATAAAAGCCGTCGGAGAGATGGATGGTTTGCGCTCACCGTAAGTGTGTATCATAAAAGAACTCGGTTCATGGTTTAGGGTTTAGAGTCTATGGTTCAGAGTTAAAACACAAAGAACTTCCCATTGTTTTCCCTAATTCGGGGACACGATGGGGCATCATGTCCCCGAATTAAGGGGCCGCTCACTGCCCCTTTGCTAAAGAGCCTCAGCGGAAAAATCCCCCATAGAGACTGTCCCATAATCTTGTAGGTGCGAATTTATTCGCAGTCGCAACGCAGAAAGAGCCCGAAAACGTTATGCGAATAAATTCGCACCTACAAAGGTTTGCGTCGATTCGCCAATTACGGGACAATCACGTCTGCCCCCTTTTGTAAAGGGGGGGGAGTAATCCGGGCGACTCGCGAGTCGCCCCTACGGAATCCCATTCCGGTTGCCAATTATGAGGACAGACTCAGGTGATCTGTTCCCCTTGGTTAATAGGGACAGACCCACAAAGCGGGTCAGTCCCTGTTTAAGGATTGCTTTCGGCGGCTTCCCCGAAGACCTCTACGAGGGTTGAGCATATTTCACCAAGCGTAACGTAATTCTCGACGCATTCGATGATGGGTTCCACGAGGTTGGCGTCGCCGGCCGCAGTTTCCCGCAGGCGCTTGAGCGAACCGTCCGCCGCGACAGCATCTCTCTCCGCGCGCACTTTCCTCACGGATTCGATCTGTTCGGCCTGCACCCTCAGGTCGACCTCGAGTAGCTTTTCCGGCGGCGGCTCTTCGGTTTGGAACTTGTTCACACCCACGATCACTTTCTCGCCGTTCTCGATCGCCTGCTGATAGCGGTACGAGCTGTCTTGTATCTCTCTCTGCATGAAACCGTCCTTGATAGCCGCGATCGAGCCGCCCATTGAATCGATTTTCTTGATATAATCCGTCGCGCCTTTCTCAATCTCGTCGGTGAGATTTTCGACGAAATAGGACCCTCCTATCGGGTCAACAATATCGGCGACGCCGCTCTCATAGCCAATCAATTGCTGGGTGCGTAACGCCAAACGAACCGCCTCTTCGGTCGGCAGACATAACGCTTCGTCGCGCGAATTGGTGTGAAGCGACTGAGTCCCGCCCAAAACAGCGGCCATCGCCTGAAAGGCCACACGCACGACGTTATTCTCATGTTGTTGAACAGTGAGCGTGCATCCAGCCGTTTGCGTATGGAACCGGAGCATCTCTGAGCCCGGTTTCTTCGCTTGGAACCGCTCTCTCATGATGCGCGCCCACAAACGTCGGACTGCCCTAAATTTCGCAATTTCCTCAAAAAAATTGTTGTGAGAGTTGAAGAAGAACGACAGGCGGCCGGCGAACTCGTCGATATCGAGTCCTGCGTCGACCGCAGCCTGCACGTATGCGACGGCGTTTGCCAGCGTGAACGCGACCTCTTGTACTGCCGTCGAGCCGGCTTCGCGTATGTGATAGCCGCTGATGCTGATCATGTTCCACCGAGGCAGGTTTTTCGTGCAGTATTTGAAAGTGTCCGTAACGAGACGCATTGACGGGTTGATCGGGAACCTGTGCGTTCCCCGGGCAACGTACTCCTTGAGGATGTCGTTTTGGATAGTGCCCCCCAGCTTATCAAGGGGCGTTCCTCGTTTTCTCGCGAGAGCGACGTACATCGCGAGCAGAATCGCGGCGGTCGAATTGATTGTCATCGACGTCGTGACTTTGTCGAGAGGAATCTGGTCGAAAAGAATTTCGATGTCTCTCAGCGAATCTATAGCGACGCCCACCTTGCCCACTTCTCCGTCGGCGAGCGCATGGTCGGAATCGTATCCTATCTGCGTTGGCAGATCGAACGCGATGCTCAAACCGGTCTGGCCGTGCTCAAGCAGGAAGCGGTAGCGTCTGTTGGATTCGCGGGCATTCGCGAACCCTGCATACTGGCGCATTGTCCATAAACGGCCACGGTACATGGTCGGCTGAATACCGCGTGTGTATGGATATTCGCCCGGGAACCCGAGGGCCTTCTGGTAGTCCAATTCCCTCGTGTCGAGCGGACTGTAGACCCGGCGAAGCTCGATGCCGGAATCGGTTTGAAACTTGGGCGAACGCTCGGGGAATTTGCTCAGGACCTTGGCGAGGGTCTTTTCTTCCCACTGTTTGTGTACTCTTTCAATATCTTCCATGTCCGTTTTCTCCTAAGGCAGGCGAAAGGGGCCGCAGGCCCGAGCGAAGGGGCAAAGGCGAAAGGGGAAAAGCTAGAAAAGAGAGATTGCTTCGCTCCGCTCGCAATGACCGTTACCGGTATGCCCTTCCTCTCATTGTCAAAAGCTCATTCACTGATAATTATGAGCGGTGTCCCTTCGCTCACGGTTTGATCTTTCATGACCCTGATTTCATTGATTCTACCCGAAACAGGTGAAGTAACGTTGTTTTCCATCTTCATGGTCTCAATAACAACGAGCGTGTCCCCGGCGTGCACATCGTCCCCGACCTTCACTTTGACATCGAGGATAAGGCCGGGCAGAGGAGCTTTTACGATGGTGACGCCTTCAGTGGTTACAACATCGTGTTTTGGTTGAGCGAAAGAAACAGCTTCAGGCGCAATCTGCCGGGGCAATCCAACCGGGGACGCAGCAGAGGGGCCTGCGCCCGGCAAATCCTTGATTACAACATCATATTGCTTGCCGTTGACGATTACGCGAGCGATTTCGCCGGAAGTTCGGGTTACCTCCACGCGATACGTCTTTCCGTTGACAAGCAGTTCAAGTTGTTTCAATGTGGAGATTCCTTACCACTGCTGTCCAAGAAAAGAATCCGAACCGCAGAGGGCGCAGAGGGTCGCAGAGGAAAACATCAGAATGTCAGGATTCTCAGTGTCCTCCGCGTCCTCTGCGGTAAATAATCCGTATCTTGGGTTCCATTTTCTTCTATTTGCCAAAGAGGTCATTATCGCTCCGTGGTAACAGGCTTTTTCGGTGATTCTTTTCTCCTATCTTGGACAGGAGTGTTTGTAAAACATGGATTCCCGCCTTCGCGGGAATGATAAAAAGAAAGGGTAACTTCATGATATTACAGTCATCGTAATCATGATATTGCACTTGACAGTCATCATAATCGGGCGCTTTCACAGAGGAATATTCCCATGCTTTTTGGGTGGATTCACGTCGCGCTTGTTCTGCAACGAATCGAGCGCTTTTATCAGTTTCACCCGTGTCACACGGGGTTCGATGACCTCGTCTATATATCCTGACTCTGCGGCAACGTATGGACTTGCAAATCTTTCCCTGTACTCTTCCAGCAGTTTTCTGCGTGTTTCCTCACGGTCCTTTGCTTCACTGAGTTCTTTTTTAAACACTATATTGATCGCCCCGTCTGGCCCCATAACAGCGATTTCGGCCGAGGGCCACGCGTAGTTGATGTCGCAACGCACGTGCTTCGAGGACATCACGCAATAAGCGCCGCCGTATGCCTTCCGTGTGATGACCGTCACGCGCGGCACGGTGGCCTCGCAATATGCATATAGAAGCTTTGCGCCATGCACGATTATCCCTCCGAACTCCTGCGTCGTGCCGGGCAAGAAACCGGGTACATCTTCGAAGGTGACGATGGGGATGTTGAACGCATCGCAAAACCGTACGAAACGTGCGGCTTTGACTGAGGCATTTATATCCAGGCACCCTGCCAGCACCATCGGCTGATTCGCCACAATGCCGACAGACCTGCCGCCAAGCCGGGCAAACCCCACGATTATGTTACGAGCAAAGTTCGCATGCACCTCGAAGAAACGATGGTTGTCCGCCACTGACCGGATGACCCCATACATATCGTATGACTCTTTTGCGCTATCCGGAATGATTGCGTTCAGCGAGTCGTCGACGCGGTCAGACGGATCGCTGGACGGTACAAAAGGCGGCTCTTCGACATTGTTTTGCGGCAGATATGACAATAACTCACGGATGGCCTCGAAGCAGCTCGGCTCGTCGGGCATGGCGAAATGACACACGCCGCTTCGTGTCGAATGGGTTCGCGGCCCGCCGAGGTCCTCCTTGGTCACTTCTTCATAGGTCGTCGCCTTGATGACCTCGGGGCCGGTTAAGAACATGTAGCTGGTCTTGTCGACCATGAAGATGAAGTCCGTAAGCGCCGGAGAATACACCGAGCCGCCTGCGCAGGGTCCCAGAATCACCGAAATTTGTGGAATAACGCCTGAGGCCAGCGTGTTTCTCAGAAATATGTCCGCATATCCGCCAAGGCTTTCCACGCCCTCCTGAATGCGCGCTCCACCCGAATCGTTCAATCCAATGACAGGCGCGCCATTCCGCATCGCTGTTTCCATGAGTTTACATATCTTTTCGGCGAACGCATGGCCGAGGGCGCCTCCGATAACGGTGAAATCATGCGAGAATATATATACCTGCCGCCCGGCTATTGTGCCGTAGCCCGTCACTACCCCATCACCGGGGTACTTCTTTTTTTCCATTCCGAAATAACTGCACTTATGTGTGACAAACGCTCCCGTCTCAACAAAGGAGCCTTTGTCCAACAACATGTCTATTCTCTCGCGGGCAGTGAATTTCCCTTTTTCGTGCTGCTCGCGAATGCGGTCTTCGCCGCCGCCGAGAAGTGCTTGTTCCTGCAATTTCTTGAGCTTTTCTATCTGTTCGAAGGTTGACATGATAGAAGCGAGTTCCGGGTTTCGGGTTCTGGTAGCTTCGGGGACAGTCCCCTTGCTGGTTCCTGGTCAAATCGTAAGTTATTATGGTGCAATCGCTTGTGACTATAGTTCCAAAACTGTTTACACCTTTCTTCAATATCCGATTATTCGTGCCGGGGAATAATTGAAGAAAGCGAAACCAAGTCAGGCGAGTTCGTATCGACTCTGTCAAAGGCGCGCGTAGTCTATCATATACCCAAAGTGAAGTCAAGGCTGTTTGGACCCCCTCTTTCTTAACCACGGATGCAAACGGATGAACACGGATTTGGAGAGAAAAAAGAAGAAAAAGAGGCCTTTTAATCAGCAGATTTCACAGCGCGACGAAGCCGCAACCAAACAAAAAAGAAGAAGAAACGACGGAGCCACAGATAAATCCCGCGAAGCGCGGGAATAGACACAGATTTTGGGGAAAAGAAGAACCGAAAAAGAAAAAGAAGAAGCAGTGTTAACCACGGATTAAAACGGATTAACATGGATTTGGAAAAAGAAAAAGGGGAAATCACGACAGAAATTCGCGATTTTGAATGTGAGTAGTACAGATTCTCGCGGATTCAGAAAAGAAGGAACGTCATTTCTATCGTTGCTTCATTCTTTGCTTCCTTTACGCCTCTGCAGTGAAAGAAGCTGTTTTGGACAGCAGTGACAAGAACTCAGGATTTCGAACGTTAGCAGTATGGTGTGGTATAATGATTTTGCCCTCTAAGAAAGAAGCGAAAGGCGAAAGGGCAAAGGCGAAAGGGGAAAAGCAAAAAGAAGAGAGCTTGCTTCGCTCCGCTCGCAATGACCAAAGCCGATAGAGCCTTCCTTTTGCGATTAATCACGCCGAGGCGTGATGAGGCGCTGCTAAGAAAGTAGGTTCAAGGTCAAAAGAAGCAAAAGAGAGATTCTTCGCCTCGAGTCTCGAGTTCAAAAGCGAAGAAGAACCCAACCTCTTCAACAATCAAACGGAGAGTGGAAACCGTATGCTTAGCTTTACCCGTACAAAACGTGTCGGCATCGAGCGCCCGACGAAGGACAAAATCGTCGCGCACGGAGTTCTCGACGATTACATCTATTCGATGGAACTCGACGTCGAGTTTGCCTTTCCCGGGTATGAAATCACAGAGATACGGGGCCGCATGAAGCGCTTTACGACGCCGGAATGTCCGCGCGCAAATGAGATTCTGCAGAATGCCATCGGCATGCGCATCGATTCGGCTCTGGCCGACAAGGTAAAGAAAGAGATTGGACGCGCTGGTTGCCGACACTATGCAACCTTATTGCTCGAGTGCTGCGAGGCGGTGGTAGCGGCCTCCATTGGTTTCGCCAGAAAAGACCTTGAGGACGAGAGCTTGCCGGTCGACGACGATGCCATCCGGCGCAGGCTTCTTGAAATGCTGCCCCATTTGCGAGGCGGCTGCGTGGCGTACTCTTAAGAAAGAGGCGAAAGGCGAAAGGTCAAACGCGAAAGGGAACCGCGCGGAGCGGGCGGGGTCTCGAGTTCCGAGTGTCGAGTCTCGCGTTGAAAAAGGGAGTTTCAAGTTTCTGGTTTCTGGTTAAATCCAAGGAAACCGAATAGTTCACGACATACCCGCGAAACCGGGAATCCATTTAGCAAGCGACCCGACAACCAATCTGGATTCCGGCCTTCGCAGAAATTATAAGGAGGTTGTGGCCCCGGGTTTCCGACCCAATTAAGCCCGCGCGGCGGGGTGAGGCGCTCCTAAGAAACTGGTTCCTGGTTCCTGGTTGAAAGAAACAAAAGAAGCAGAGAGATTCTTTGCTCCGCTCAGAATGACATGATGGATGTAAAGCCTCACCTTTCTTCCACCGTTAGTCACG
This sequence comes from uncultured bacterium, assembly GCA_964450145.1. Taxonomy (GTDB): domain Bacteria; phylum Abyssobacteria; class SURF-5; order SURF-5; family SURF-5; genus JACRIR01. The sequence continues at coordinate 13,144 of CAYVDS010000078.1, read as the reverse complement.
CCGAGGCGTGATCAGGCGCGCCTAATAAGATGGTTTCAGGTTTCAGCTTTCAGGTTTCAAACTTAAGGTTTCTGGTTGAATACGGCAGAAACCGAACACCCTTATGAGAATTGATCTCCATTGCCATACTCTCCCGACTTCCACATGCAGTCATATGACCGTTGACGAACTTATCGCGAGGGCAAAAGGAATCGGGCTCGACGGGATATGTCTCACCGAGCACAACTGCCCTTGGCAGCGAGAGGAGATTCAAAAGCTTCGCGAAAAATTCGACTTTGCGGTTTTCGGGGGTATGGAAGTAACAACCAAGGACGGCGACATCCTGGTGTTTGGACTGCGCGATGGAATAAAGGATATCCTGACTGCCCGCGAGCTAAGAGAGCGCGTCTCTGACGCGGGCGGCTTCATGATCGCGGCGCATCCATTCAGAGGTTTTCTTATGTTCGGGTTCTCACAACTCTCGCTGACCCCCGAACGCGCCGCCCTGCGGCCCATCTTCCAGTCAGTGGACGCCATAGAAGCCTATAACTGCAAGGTAACCGACCAAGAGAGCCGAATCGCGTTTGAAGTCGCCGATAAACTTCGTCTGCCATGTGTTGCGGGAAGTGACGCGCATACCGTGGCCGATGTTGGAAAATTCGTGACGCGCTTCGACAATCCCATCTGTACCGACGAGGAGCTAGTCGCGGAATTATGGGCCCTGCGTTTTCGTATTGAGCCACTTGGACAGGACAAACACTAACTATTGGAGAAATCTATGCCCGATTGGACATATCTGACCAAAAGGCTGGAGGCGTTGCTCCGGCTAAGGACATTTCCGGTAGCCTTCAAGCTGCTTGAAAAAGCCGAGGAACTACAAGGCAACCCATGGGTTCGGCGAATGCCTCACAAGGTAACCACTTGCCAGCTTGTCACTCTTGTGAGGACATTCGACTGGACCGTGGGCGCCACAGCCGACGATTTTGTGACCCCGAGGTGCACAAATATCATCGGTCTGTCGGATGTCCCTGAGTATATCCGCGATGGCACTATGCGAAGCATGATATGGTGCGCCACCACGGAGGACGCAAGAAAGTGTGAGGAGTCTATCCCGACCATCCCAACCGGCAAATACCATGCGGTCGTCCTTGCGCCTCTCGTGTATAACCCGTTCGATCCCGACGTGATCCTTGTGTACGGCAACCCCGCGCAGATGATTCTCCTCATCAACGCAATTCAGTTCAGAGACTACGAGAGGATGCATTTCTTTAGCGTCGGCGAGAGCGCATGCGCCGATTCAATCGCGCAGTGCTACCTGAGCGGTAAACCGTCGCTTACTATCCCTTGTTATGGCGAACGCCGATATGGCCATGTTCAGGACGATGAAATGGTCATGGCAATTCCCAACAATTACTACGAGAAAGTTGTCGCCGGCCTCGAGGAGCTTTACAAGAGAGGAATTCGATATCCAATCTCATTCTTCGGCGCTCAAGCGGACCCGTCTCCGGGTCTGTTTGGCGCATACGGAAGACCACCCGAATCATGATGATCATTGGCTTAACGGGAGGAATTGCGACGGGGAAAAGCACCGTCGCCGCGACGTTCCGAAAATACGGTATTCACATTATTGATTTTGATGTCCTGGCGCGGGTTGTCGTCGAACCCGACACTCCCGCATGGAACGACATAGTCGACTTTTTCGGGAGCTCGGTGCTTAGGCGCGACCGAACCCTTGACCGGCCGCGGCTGGGAGAAATGGTCTTCACAGACGCGGCAAAAAGGAAGACTCTCGAGGGATTCATCTATCCGCGCTTGTTCGAGGAATATTCGCGATGCCTCGCGGAAATCAATCAGTGCGACCAGCAAGCTATTATTATGGCGGATGTGCCTCTCCTGATCGAATCCGGCATGGAAGGCATGTTCGAGAAAATTATTATTGTTTACGCAAGCCGGGAACAACAGATCGAGAGGCTGACCGTACGAGACGGCCTTGACCTCGAAAGCGCGCTCAGGCGGCTCGAAGCGCAGATGCCCATCGAAGAGAAACTGAAGTATGCGGATTTTGTTGTCAGGAATTGCGGCTCGATTTCGGAAGTAGAGGCGGAGGTAGAGAAAATCTGCGAGAGCCTGTTCGAACTGAACGCCGGGGAATAGCATAGCGGCGCGCAGCCGCAAACAAGAAAGAAGAAACTCAGGGAACACGAATGTCACGAATCGCGCAAACGCGAAACAAATCGCACGAATACAAAAGAAGATTTGGATCACGGATGCCACGAATTGGGCGAATTATTACGAATGAACATCTCTTTCCTTATCATTCCTGCGAAGGTGGGAATGCGTTTAAGAATAACGAGTTATGTTTGACAACTGATTGCTCATTTCGATAAGATTTGTTTGGGCTGAATGAATTAGAGGGTTGGGACATAACTTATCATGAAACAAGAACCTCGAACACACTTAAGCCGTATCCCGAGCGTCGAAAAGGTCAAGCGGACGCCGAAAATTGCGGCTCTGCTTGAGGAACTGTCGGACACGTTCGTGACGGGTGTTGTGCGCCGAGTGCTTGAGGGAATTCGGTCGGCACAAAGAAAGACCGGTGGTGACAACTCATTGCTGCAATTGAGCGCCATCGAAAACGAAGTAGTTGACCGCGTCAAGGGGGCCCTCTCCCCTGCCCTTCGCCGAGTCATAAATGGCACGGGAATCGTCATTCATACGAATTTGGGCCGGTCGCTGGTCGGCCCGAAGGTTATTGGTGCGATGACAGACGCGGCGTCGCACTACTGCAACCTCGAAATCGACCTTTCGACCGGCGAGCGTGGCCATAGAGACTCAATCATCGAGCCAGTTATCTGCGGGGTTATAGGAGCAGAGGCCGCAACGGTTGTTAACAACAACGCGGCGGCGGTCATGCTTGTGCTTGATACGTTCGCGAAGGGACGCGAGGTCATCGTTTCGCGCGGCGAGTTGATAGAGATCGGCGGCTCGTTCCGGATACCGGAAGTGATGACCAAGAGCGGCGCCAAACTTATAGAAGTCGGCGCTACTAACCGAACATACATCGCGGACTACGAGCGAGCGCTTTCGCCTGAGACCGCTCTGCTGCTCAAGGTTCACCCGAGCAACTATCGGATAGTCGGATTTACAAACCAGATAGGTCTTGCTGAACTTGTCGAACTCGGCAGACGGCATGCCATCCCTGTGATGGAAGACCTCGGCAGCGGGGCCATCCTTGATATGACGCAGTTTGGCATTGCCGGTGAGCCGACGCCCCAAAGCAGTATCCAGGCCGGGGCCGACATCGTGACTTTCAGCGGCGACAAATTATTGGGTGGTCCTCAGGCAGGTATAATCATCGGCAAGGCCGAATACATAAAAGCGATCCGGAAGAACCCGCTCATGCGGGCGCTTCGTGTTGATAAGATTACTCTTTCCGCGATAGGGACACTTTTCCAGATTTTCTATTCATGCCGCGCGCCGGAAAAGGAAATACCGACGCTCGCGTTGATTGCACGCACACCCGGCGAGATTCTTGAAATCGCCAAGAGCGTGCTCGACAGATTGGACGCCAAAACACGAAGGATTCTGGCCGCGGAGATTGTCGACGGAGAATCGCAGGTCGGCGGAGGTTCGTGCCCGGGCCAGAATCTTCCCACCAAGTTGCTCGGTATCAAGCCGAAGGAGATTTCACCCGATCAAATCGCGAGCCGCTTGAGGCGAAATTCTCCGCCTATCGTCGGCATAATCCGGAACGACTCATTCTGCCTCGACTTCCGAACTGTGCAGACCGACGAATTGCCGGAAATAGTGAAGGCGCTACAGAATTTAGCTTCTTGATTTATAGCTTTTTGCTCCATAATTCGGGGACACCTTGCGGCAAGGCGTCCCCGAATTATGGAGAACGACCGAGCAAGAACTATGAAACATCTCATTGTTGGCACCGCCGGACACATAGACCACGGCAAATCTGCACTCGTCCAGGCCCTAACCGGCATCGATCCCGATCGTCTCAAGGAGGAGAAGGCCCGCGGAATGACGATAGACCTCGGGTTTGCTCATTTCGACCTTTCTGACGGCACGCGTGTGGCCTTCGTGGATGTCCCCGGCCATGAACGATTCGTCAAGAACATGCTCGCGGGCGCGGCAGGCATGGACGTGGTCATCCTTGTCGTCGATGCGACCGAGAGCGTGATGCCGCAAACCCGCGAACACATGGAGATCATGAAGCTCCTCGCAATTCCGCGCGGAATCGTGGCGATTACCAAGATCGATGCGGCCGATAGCGAAATGGTGGAGATCGTCGGGGCGGAGGTCGAAGAACTTGTTAAAGACAGCTTTCTCGAAGGGGCGCCCGTCGTGAGAGTATCGGCCAAGACGGGCGAGGGCCTTGATGAAATCCGGACATTGATCGGGCAGGCCATTACGGAGCAGCAACAAAAGGACGAACAAGGCCTGTTCCGATTCCCCATAGACCGGGTGTTCATCATGAAAGGGTTCGGAACTGTCGTTACGGGAACAGTTTTCTCAGGCCGGCTTTTCGAAGATGAATCGGTGGTTATCCTCCCGTCCGGGTTGTCGACCCGCGCGCGTCAATTACAAAGCCATATCGTCAAACAAGATAGCATATCAGCGGGGATGCGAGCCGCGATGAACCTTGCCAACATTTCGGTCCAGCAGATTGAGCGCGGCGACACGCTTGTCAGGCCCGGCACTGCCGAAGCAACGAGCATGCTCGACGCGAAGATTCAACTGCTCGCGTCGGCGCCGCGGGCGATTCAGCGAACGTCATCCGTCAAACTCTATCTCGCCACGAGCCAGCGGCTTGCCCGAATGACCCTTATCGATAAGCCAAAACTCAGCCCGGGCGAAGAAGCGTATGTGCAGATTCATCTCTCGCAACCGGTATGCGCGTTCCGCGACGACCATTTCGTGTTGCGCGGCGAATCACCCGAATACACGATCGGCGGCGGTATTGTGATCGATGTCGCCCCGCTCAAACTCAAACGGCGAGAACTCGACCGTGCCGATTGGCTGAGACAACTCGAAAATACGACGTCTGACGATGCCGCTCTCGGCTTTCTTTCTCGAAAGGGCGCAGGTGAGAACCTGCGCACGCTTGCGGCGCGGGCCGGTCGGCCCATTGATAGTGTGCGCGCGGTCATCAATGAGAAAATCAAGAGCGGAACCGTGGTGGCATTCGGAAGCGGCGATGATGTGCTTCTCATTTTCCGCAGTCGTCTGGAAGAGTTGAAGAAACGGGCTGTCGAGGAACTAAAGGGATTTTTTACCTCTCAACCACACCGTCTCTTCATGGTTAGGGAAGAACTTCGGAGCCGCCTGGACGATCTCGGCTCTCATATGTTCGAGAGAATTCTCGGTGAACTCACGGAAGAAGGCACAATCGAGGCGCTGCCCGAAGGCATCCGGTTCAAAGGGAGGAAAGCTCAGATAACCGAGGCTCAGAAGGCGGCGCGCATGAAAATGGAAACCATTTTCCGCGAAGCGGGCTATTCGCCGCCCACGTTAAGCCAGGCGGAAGAGCAATTCACTGATCCCAAGAGCGCGAAGCAAATGATTTCTCTTCTCCTTGAGGAAGGTGTCCTTGTCAAGATTAATCCGACGATGGCCTTTCACAAAGATTTTCTCGAGCCGGCCATTCGCAAAATCAAAGAACATTTCCAAAACGCCGACAAGCTGGGCGTCGGCGACCTGAAGACCCTCCTCGGTGTCAGTCGCAAGCATGCTGTCCCACTTCTCGAACACTTCGACAAAATCGGCCTCACCGCCCGAGTGGGCGATTATCGCGTCCTCAAGAACAAGAACCACTAACGGCCAGAAAGCCGGTTTAGAAACTATTCCGCAACTCCAGGGTCAGATAATTGCAGGCGTAAATTTATTCGCATTTCGCCCGGGCGGGATTTCCGGCCTATTTCGCCCTGCCTTGTGCGAATAAATTCGTACCTACAGAATTGCGGGACAGCCGCAACAGCGTCGCTATATCTCTCGCCTCCACACGACAATTGCATCACGCTTGCCCAAGCCAAAATTTGAGGATATAGTTTGACTCAATCTCGATTCTTGAATGGAATTCCGCAACTTGCGCAAGGGGAGTGGGTTGTTTCCCTTTGCCCTTTTCCCCCAATTCTCTGAAAAGGAGGCGTCTATGATATCGCTTGTTGTGAACAACAAGGAGCACATGGTAGATGCAACCCCGGATACGCCGCTTCTCTGGGTGATCAGGGAGAGACTGAACCTCACCGGCACGAAGTATGGCTGCGGAATCGCGCAGTGCGGCGCGTGCACTGTCCATATCGACGGGAAGGCAGAACGGTCATGTCAGATGCTGGTGAAAGATGCGGAGGGTAAAAAGATCACGACCATTGAAGGAATTCCCGAAAATCATCCTGTCAAAACGGCGTGGATCGCCGATGACGTGCCGCAATGCGGATACTGTCATCCGGGACAGGTGATGTCTGCAATCGCTCTGCTGAACGAGAACCCGAAACCAACTGATGCAGCCATTGACGATTTTATGTCGGGGAACATCTGCCGTTGCGGAACCTACCAGCGCATTCGCCGCGCTATCCATCGGGCAGCCGCCATGATGGCGGAAGGAGGCGCAAAATGAGCGAGATCATTAAGATAAGCCGGCATGACTTTATAAAGACAAGCGCCGCCATCGGCGGAGGTCTGCTGCTCGGTTTTAGTCTTCCGGCGCGCGAGTCTATGGGCCAACCAGCGGCTCAACCCGCAACGCCCATTGCCCCGAATGCCTTTGTTCATATTGGCGCGGACGACACAGTGACCATCATCGTGAATAAGTCGGAAATGGGACAAGGTATTTATACCTCTCTGCCGATGCTCCTCGCCGAAGAACTCGAATGCGACTGGAGCAAGGTGCGGGTGGAAGCGGCGCCGGTAGACCCCGTGTACAACCACACCCAATGGGGAGCTATTCAGGGAACCGGTGGTAGCACCAGCGTTTGGAGCGAATGGGAACGGTTGTCCAAGGCGGGCGCCGCGGCGCGCGAGATGTTAGTAGCCGCCGCCGCTGAAACATGGAAGGTGGAGAAATCGAGTTGTCGCGCGCAAAACGGCGCTGTGATTCATACGAGCGGCAAGAAGCTGACGTTCGGAGAACTCGCAGAGAAGGCGTCGAAAATGCCCGTGCCGGAAAGCGTTCAACTCAAAGACCCTGCGACGTATAGACTGGTGGGGAAGCCCACGAAGCGTCTCGACACCCCCGACAAAACCAACGGCAAAGCCCTCTTCGGCATCGACGTTAATATCCCGGGGATGCTCATAGCCGTGATTGCGCGTCCGCCAGTCTTCGGCGGAAAGGTAAAGAGCTTCGATGCAGAAAAGGCGAAAGCAATGCCTGGTGTCAAAGATGTTGTGCAGATCGATTCAGGCGTGGCAGTGGTAGCCGCCAACTTTTGGGCAGCCATAACTGGTCGCGACGCTCTGCAGATTTCATGGGATGACGGACCGAATGCCGGACTCTCTACAGCGGCGATACGCGAACAATACGCGAGTCTAGCAAAGACACCCGGCGTTGTTGCACGAAAAGAAGGCGACACCGAGCAGGCATTGCAGAAAGCGACAAAAAAGCTCCCCGCCAAGAATGAAGTCCCCTACCTGACACATGCTACCATGGAACCCCTCAACTGCACCGTTGATTTAAGGCCGGATAGTTGCGAAATCTGGACTGGCACCCAATTCCAGACTATCGATAGGAACAACGCCGCTCAGCTTGCCGGACTCAAGCCCGAACAAGTAAGAGTCCATACAATGTTCTTGGGCGGCGGTTTCGGACGCCGCGCAAATCCGCATTCTGATTTTGTTGTTCAGGCGGTGCAAGTTGGGAAACATGTGATGAAGCCCGTAAAAGTGATCTGGACCCGTGAGGATGATATGAAGGGCGGATACTACCGCCCCTTGTGGTACGACCGCCTGGCTGCGGGGCTTGATGCCGAAGGGAATCCGGTCGCATGGCGGCACACGTTCGTCGGACAGTCGATACTCGCCGGCAGCCCGTTTGAGGCGTCCATGGTGAAGGACGGGATTGATGCCACGTCGATCGAAGGGGCAGCAGGGATTCCTTATGCTATTCCGAATCTCCTCGTGGAGCTGCACAGCCCGAAAATCGGCGTACCCGTGCAATGGTGGCGTTCCGTCGGTCATTCTCATACGGCGTTTGTCGTCGAGAGCTTCATCGACGAACTTGCGCACGCCGCCGGCAAAGACCCATTCGAATTCCGTCGCAAGCTGCTTGCCGAACATCCGCGCAATCGCGGTGTGCTGGAGCTTGCGGCTAAAAGGGCCGGTTGGGGCACATCGTTGCCGAAGGGACGGGCGCGGGGAATTGCAGGGCACGAGTCATTCGGAAGCTTCATCGCGCAAGTAGCGGAAGTGTCGGTAAATCCGGCGGGGAAGGTGCGCGTTCATAGAGTGGTTTGCGCGGTCGATTGCGGCAGAGTAGTGAATCCCGACACGATAGCGGCGCAAATGGAATCGGGAATAGTTTACGGCCTTTCTGCAACGCTGTATGGCGAGATTACGCTGAAGGACGGCATTGTGCAGCAGGACAACTTCGACACTTATGAAGTGTTGCGTATCAACGAAATGCCTGAGGTTGAAGTGCACATTGTGCAGAGCAAAGAAAAACCGGGCGGCATCGGAGAACCCGGCGTTCCGCCGATCGCGCCCGCTGTTTGCAACGCGATCTTTGCTTTGACCGGCAATCGTGTCCGAAGTCTGCCAATCCGGGCAGAAGAATTGAAAACGACGTGATGATTTGAGCTCCGGGGACAGTCCCGATTCTACGGCGCAAGGCGCCCATAAATCTGGGACAGTCCCATTCGCAACTACTATTGGGGCAGATTCACGAGGCTGTTATGGAAATCCTTGAGGAAGTCCTGAAACTCAAACGAGAGGGCAGGTCGTCTGCTATCGCTACCATTGTGCAATGTGTAGGCTCAGCTCCCCAGAAGGAAGGCGCAAAGATGCTTGTGAGGGATGACGGAACCTCTATGGGGACGCTCGGGGGCGGGTGCATAGAGGCAAGAGTCATCCACACTTCTATGAAAGTGTTGAGCGATGGCGCTCCCATCACGGTCCCGTTTAACCTTACGGAAGAAGAGGGGGGACTCGTTTGCGGAGGAAAGATTCTCGTGTATATAGAACCTATCATTCCCGAACCTCATCTCGTAATACTCGGAGCAGGCCACGTGGGGAAAGCGCTTTCATCACTTGCTGATTTCTCTGGCTTTCGCGTGACTGTAGTCGATGATAGGGAGGAATATGCGAATAAGCAAAATCTGCCTCACGCGCACGCTGCCATCGTGGATGATTTCGAGAGCGTTTTCTCAAGGATTCTCGTCGACAAGAAATCCTTCATCGTCATCGCAACCAGAGGGCATAATCACGATCTCGACGCCTTGAAGTCGGCGCTCAAGACAGAAGCCTGTTACATAGGCCTCGTTGGAAGCAGACGCAAGAGGGCGGTGCTGCTTAAGACGCTGGGCGACGAGGGATTCCCGGATGGCGACATGCAACGGGTCATCACCCCTGTTGGCCTTGCGATAGGTTCAATCACTCCTGAGGAAATTGCGATAAGCATCATGGCGCAGATTATCCAGAGGAGGAGAGGGAAAGAATCTGCCTTGTAGCCGTGCGAGTGTGAATTCATTCACACGTGAGAGGGGAAAACAGAAGGAAGAAACCGTGCGAATAAATTCGCACCCACAGAAGCATAATTCCAATAGAGAGTCGGGACAGGCATCCGGCATGGCATATGAGGTTTCGGCGGTTCTACTTGCGGCCGGTTCATCGAGGAGGATGGGGAAACTGAAACAGCTTCTTCCTCTCGGTGATCAGCCTGTCGTCGTCCGCTGTCTCGAAAGTATCAAGAAAGCGTCGATACGTGATATTGTGGTCGTAGTCGGACCGAACGGCGACGACATTTTGAAAGTCATTGAGAGGTTCGCGGTGACTACGGTCCGGAACGAGACTCTTAAGGCTGACATGATTGATTCAGTGCGCGCCGGTCTTAAGCACGTGAACCCCGCTTCTTCCGGCATCCTCGTTTGTCTCGCTGACCATCCTCTTGTGAAAACTGAGACTCTCGTTCGAATGTGTTTCTGTCATGTCGAGAGACCTCACGCGATAGTATTGCCCGTCTATCATGGAAAAAGCGGACATCCACCTCTTCTGCCGCGAGGAATTGCCGCAAAGATTGATGAGGTTCCGACATTGAAGGATTTGATTGAAGAACACGCCGGGGAAGTGTACCGCCTTGAGGTGAACGACGAAGGGGTCGTTCTCGACATGGACACGTGGGAAGATTATCAGCGGATGCTTGAGCGCTGCCGCTCTTCCTAGTGTAGTGTCTCTAACGCTTCTTTACATTTGAGCTTCGGGAACAGTCCCGATTCTACGGCGCAAAGCGCCCGTAAATCTGGGACCGTCCCCTTCGCAGGGCGGGACAAGGTGTCCCCGATTAAGGCTAAACGCGACACACCCGGAAGAAACTGTCGCAGTTCAGCACTTTTCCAGAATAGTGGCTATCCCCTGCCCCCCGCCGATGCACATGGTTGCCAATCCGTAACGAACATCACGGCGCCGCTTCATCTCGTGCACCATCGTCGTCAACAGTCTGCATCCGCTCTGTCCCAGCGGGTGCCCCAGCGCAAGCGCGCCGCCATTCACGTTCACGACGTCCGGATTGACACCGATGTCCTTGACGCTTGCGATCGCTTGTGACGCAAACGCCTCGTTGAATTCGCAAAGGTCGATGTCGCTCGCTTTCAGTCCTGCCTTCGCGAGCGCCTTTTTCGAGGCGGGGATCGGGCCGATGCCCATCAATTGAGGCTTGGTTCCTGCTACCGCCATTGATTTGACGCGCGCCAGCGGTTTCAGCCCCAATTCGTTGGCCTTCTTCTCGGACATCACAAGGACGGCGACGGCGGAATCGTTCGTTGGGCATGAGTTGCCAGCGGTGATAACAACTTCTTTACCTTCCGGGGAGTAGGTCTGCACGATTTTCAAGGGTGAGAGTTTGGCCAATGCTTCAGGTGTTGTGTCGGGTCGAATGCATTCATCTCGATCGAAAACAAACTCATCCCCCAGTTGGTCAGGGATGACTTCCTTTTTTTCGTTGAACAACGGTTTGTGCGTTTTTATTGGGATAATTTCGTCCTTGAACTTTCCCCCCGCTGTGGCATTTGCGGCCTTGATGTGGCTCTTGTACGCGTACTGATCCAGTTCCGCCCGGGTCAGGCCATACACTTCAGCAATATTCTGAGCGGTTTGCGGCATGCCGACCATACGGGGCGCCTTGAGAATGTAGTCAGGGAAAGGTTTCGAGTAAACCTCGAAATGATCAGGTTCCATACTGAGTTGCACGTCTGAGGCCTCTGGCGTATCCCCAGCGCCGGGCAGAATACCGGGAACGTCATAAGAAAGCCGTACGAGCGTCTGAGCCATTTTGTCAGCGCCCAGCGCGATTCCAATATCTATCATGCCCGTGGCTATAAAGGCGGCTATCTGCTGGAAAGTATCCATGCTCGAACCGCACTGCCGGTTAGTGCCCGATCCGGGAATTGTGTCGGGAAGCCCGGCCAGTCCCGCAATACCCTTGCCGCCGCCGCGTATCAGTTGGCCCTGAACCACCGAGCCTATACGAACGTCCTCGACCATCCGAGGGTCAACATTGGGGTTCCGAGCCAGCAGCGCTTTCAGTATTTCCGCAGCCAAAAGGTCTATTCTCTTGTGTGCGAATGAACCTCTGGAAGCGCGCGCATTTGCGGAACGACAGGCATCGATGATAACAACTTTTTCGAGCATAGTGGTCTCCTTTCTCGGAATATGGATTTCCGACTGCGCGGAAATCATTGAGAAGGCAGGGGCGACCGGTGGCTCCCCGCGGGAGGGCAAACATTATTATATCTGTTCTAATACAATACGTCCAGTGTCAGACGGAGTGCGACATAAGAGGCGGAGAAACGCCGCTTTTCACTGGAACGCTGCGAAGATAACGCTTGTGAACGTGATGATAGGCACCTGTTCGCGCACATCCTCCGCCGCATGCCGCGCCTCTTTCAGCATGCGGGTGGTTTCTTTGTAAAGCGTCTCATCCTGCACGAGTTTGCCAAGGGTACCCTCTCCCTTTTCGATTTTTTGCGTTATCGCATCTATTCTGTCCATGCTCTTTTCAATCTTTGGGGCTGCCTCTTTAAGCGAAGCCATCACCGCCCTTATGTCTTTCTCGTTGTCACCCAGGATGCGTGTGACCGTTCCCGAGGCCTGTTTAAGGCTTGCGGAGAGTTCCTTCATATCGGTGTAAAGCGTCTCATCCTGCACGAGCTTGCCTATAGTGCCTTCTCCGCGCTCTATTTTTGCGGCGATCTTATTTATACTGTCCATGGTTTGATTGAGTTTTGGCCCGGCCTCGCGCAACGAGGCGATGGCTTCTTTTATGCCTTGTTCATTCTCCGTAGTTATGCGCGCGAGAGCTTCGAAGCTCGAGCGGATATTCTCGCGGTTCTCGCCCAAGACGTCCTGGATTTGGCCGGCGATCTTCTCCTGGTTCTTGTTGAAACTGGCCACCATTGTCCGAAGGTCTTGGGCGACGTCGGCGACGTTTTGAAGGATTTTCGCCAAATCCGCAGCCTCTTCGGTTTGGATGAGGTCGCCGTCATTGAGTCGCGCCGAGCCCGGCGTGCCAACGGTTATGCTCACATATTTCCCCCCGAGCAGGCTTTCGCTCTCGATCCGGGCGACAGAGTCCCTGTGGAGCACCGTGTCCCCGTCAATAAGAAGAATGACTTCGACGCGGTCCTGCTTCACGCGCATATCTTTCACTTCGCCCACTTCGACACCGGCAAGCGTAACGATGTCTTCCCTCTGGAGCCCGTCAACTTTTTCGAAATAAGCTCTTATTTTGTATCTCTTCTTGAGCCAGTCGTCAAAACCGCCTGCGTAGAAGGTCAAGCCAGCAAGTATGATCATTCCTATGACAAAGACTATCCCTACTTTCATTTCTTTCGACATGAGCGACCGGCCTTCCTTTCAATAAATTCTATGCTCCGATACGCCATCATTGGAACACGCCGAACAAGAGAACCCGCGAAAGAAAATAATCAAATACAATAATGAGAATGAA
>CAYVDS010000077.1:0-21671 GCA_964450145.1 uncultured bacterium | reverse complement strand
GTACTCGCTGGTGAAGGTAATGTTCCCACCGAGCAGTTCCGCGAGTTTCTGGCTCAAATGCAGGCCCAGCCCTGTGCCTTCGGAGCGGTGGCCTTGCGGCTTGTGAATCTGCTCGAAGGCGAGGAACAGCCGGCTTTGGTCTTCGGCGCGGATGCCGACGCCGCTGTCAGCCACATGAATTTGCGTTACGCGGCACCCGTCGTCGTGGACATGGTTGACCGCAAGCCGGACCCATCCCTTCTCGGTGAATTTGATGGCGTTGTTGGTCAGGTTGAACAGAATCTGGCTCAACGCCCGCAGGTCTGTCTGCAAGTTGATGTCCTCTGCCGGCATTTTCACTTCAAATTTCAGCCCCTTGGCTTCCGCCAATGGCTGCAACGTTGAGGCCACTTCCTGAATCACGCTGCTGCATCTTACAGGCTCGAGTTTCATTTCGACTTTGCCCGACTCGATCTTGGCCAGGTCAAGCAGGTCGTTGATGAGCGACAAAAGGTGTTTTGCGCTGGCCTGAATCGTGCGAAGTTGCTTGTCCTGGTCACCGGTGAGAGGTCCGGGCAAATGCATCAGCAGTGTGCCGGTGAAACCGATAATAGCGTTCAGCGGCGTGCGCAGTTCGTGGCTCATGCTGGCAAGGAACAGGTCCTTGCCTCGGTTGGCGTTTTCAAGTTCGATGTTCTTCTCCTGCAGGGTCAGCTCGAACCGTTTGCGCTCAGTCACGTCGCGCGCGGCGGCGAACACGCCTTGCAGTTGGTTATCTCGATCATAGAACGTAGTGGCGTTATAAGAAACGACTGTTTCGCGGCCGTCTTTGTTTTGGGCCGTCAAATCGTAGTTGGTCACCTTCGCTTCTCGCAGCACCCTGCGGATGCCTTCCTCGGCGCGGGCCGGATCGAGGAAATACTGTTTGAACGGCGAGCCGATAAGCTCATCTCGCGAGTATCCGGTCAGGGCTTCCATTTGCTGGTTGACGTCTGTGATGATGCCGAGCGGGTCGGTGGTCATCAGAGCGTCGATGTTCGATTCGATGAGCGAACGGGTATACACCTGCTGATCGCGCAGTTTCTGCTCGAGTTGCTTCTGCGGTGTAATGTCGCGCGCTGCGGCCAGAATTCCGAGCGGAGTGCCTGCCGTATCCTTAAATACGCCTGCGTTGAAGCCCACCGTTATCTTCCGGCCATAGCGAGTGATGAGTCACGCCGGCATCGGCGCGGTCGGGCTCTGTGAAATAGCGTTTGAAGTCGGACCCTATCAGTTCATCGCGGCTGTAACCGGCCATGCGGCACATTTGCTCGTTGACGTCAGTGATGAAGCCCTCGGGATCAACGGTGATGAGGCCGTCAACGGAGGACTCGATCAAGCCGCGCAGGTAGGTCTGTTGTTCGCGCAACTGCTCTTCGAGTCGTACACGGTCGGTGATATCGCGCGCGGATGCGAAGATACCCCGAACGCTCCCTGTCGGATCGCGGAATACGGAGGCGTTGAACGATACCTGCAGCACTCGGCGGTTGCGGGCGACGAGGGTGAGCGCGTACTCCGTGACGAACCCGGCCTCGAAGGTTTGCTGCACGCCGCTGCGGGCGCGGTCGGGTTCGGTGAAGTAGTCGGCGAACGGAGTGCCGACAAGTTCGGCGCGGTTGTAACCGGTCATCTGGCACATGCGGTCGTTTACGTCGGTGATCGTTCCGGACGGGTCAACGGTGATAAGTCCGTCAACCGACGACTCGATCAAGCCGCGCAAGTATGCCTGCTGTTCGCGCAACTGCTGGTCGAGCTTTTTCGGGTCGGTGATATCGCGCGCGGCGGCGAACGCGCCCTGCAGCTTGCCATCGCGGTCGTTGAACGTTGTCGCGTTATATGACACCACCGTCTCATGGCCGTTCTTGTTCCGGGCTGTCAACTCGTAGTTGGTTACGCGGCCCTCGCGGATCACTTGCCGAATGCCTTCCTCGGCCCGACCCGGGTTAGTAAAATATTGCTTGAAGGGCGACTTAATCAGTTCGTCCCGCGTGTAACCGGTCAGCGCTTCCATTTGCTGGTTAACGTCGGTGATGATTCCCAGAGGGTCGGTGGTCATGAGCGCGTCGATGTTCGACTCGATCAGTGACCGTGTATAGAACTGCGAGGCATGGAGTTGGTCTTCGAGTTGCTTCTGCGCCGTGATGTCGCGCGCAGACGCGAAAATGCCGCGGACTTTCCCGACGGTGTCTTTGAAAACGGCGGCATTGAAGGAAACGGGCACCAGATGACCGTCGGCGGCTTGCAATGTGAGCACGTAGTTCGTGACGGCGCCTTCCGCAAACGTCAGGCGCACGCCTTCCGCCGCGCGGTCTGTTTCTTTGAAATATGTGGGGAACGATGACCCGATGACCTGATTTCGGGGTCTGCCGACCATCCGGCACATGGTCTCATTCACGTCGGTGATCCGCATCTGCTCGTCAACCGTGATCAGGCCGTCCACGGAGGCCTCGATCAGACCGCGGTTATACGCGCGCTCTTCCGCCAACTGATCCTGAAGCCTTGCCTGGTCGGTGATATCGCGCGCCGACGCGAATATTCCTCTCACGGACCCGGCCTGATCTTTGAATATGGCCGCGTTGAAGGATACCAGTTTCTGGCTTCCCTGTTTATCCCGCAATGTCAGTTGATAGTTGGTAACCGCCCCTTTGTCCAGTGTGAGGCGAACGCCCTCTGTCGCGCGTTTGGCGTCGGTGAAATACGGCGGGAACGGCGTGCCGATGAGTTCCTGCCGCGTGTAGCCGGACATGCGGCACATGGTTTCGTTCACGTCGGTGATGGTCAGCAGCGGATCGACCGTGATAAGGCCGTCCAACGAGGCCTCGATCAAGCCGCGGTTGTAAGCCCGTTCCTCCGAGAGTTGTTTCTGCAGCCGGTCCTGCTCGGTGATGTCACGCGCTGACGCAAAAATGCCCTGCTCGGAGCCGGACGGGTCGCGGAAGACCGATGCGTTGAAAGACACGCGCAGTTGCCGTCTGTCCTGGGTAACGAGCGTGAGCACGTAGTCGGTCACCACGCCTTTTTCGAATGTTTCGTTGACGCCCCTTGTAGCGTTTTCAGAATCAAGAAAATAATCGGCGAACGGCGTGCCGATGAGTTCCTGACGCGAGTAGCCGGTCATACGCCCCATCTGCTCGTTCACATCCATGATGATGCCTTCGGGGTTGACGGTGATGAGTCCGTCCACCGAGGCCTCGATCAAGCCGCGATTGTACGCCTCTGAATCGCGGAGCTTCTGCTCCAGCTTTTTCTGCTCGGTGATGTCGCGCGCAGCGGCGAACACGCCTTGCAGTTGCCCGCTCGCGTTGCGGAACGTGGACGCATTGTAGGAGACGACGGTCATGCGCCCCTCTTTCGATAGGGCGGTCAGTTCATAGTTGGTTACCTTGCCTTCGCGGAGCACCTGCCGAATGCCGTCTTCGGCGCGGTTCGGGTCCGTAAAATAGCGTTTGAACGGCGAGCCGATAAGTTCTTCTCGTGAATAGCCGGTCAAAGCCACCATCTGCTGGTTCACGTCGGTGATTATCCCGAGAGGGTCGGTCGCCATCAAGGCGTCTATGTTCGACTCGATGAGCGACCGGGTGTAGAACTGAGTCGCCTGCAACTGTTCGGTAAGACGGATTTCATCGGAAATGTCCTTCGATATCAGCAGGAACCCGAGGGGCCTGCCTGCGCTGTCACGGCGGGGAGTGATAACCACCCGGGCGGTGAACTGCTGGCCATTCTTGCGCACGCGGGTCAGCGTGCCTTCCCACTTGCCGTCGCGCAAGGCCATTTCGCGAATCTCTCTCGGACGGCCTGTCGCCACGTCCTTGGGATTGTGCAGGATGTCGGAGTTGACCTTGCCGATCACTTCCTCCGGGTCATATCCGTAGATGCGGCGCGCGCCTTCGTTCCAGAGCAGGATCAGGCCGTCCATGTCTTTGCCGATGATCGAATACTCGGTGGAGGACTCGAGAATGTTGGCGATGAAGTCCACGGACTCCTGAGCGCTGCTCACGAGCGCGCTATCGAACAGTTTGGCGTGTTTGCTCATCTGTTCGGTCAGGCGGATTTCATCCGAGATGTCCTTGGAAATGAGCAGGAAGCCCACGGGGTTTCCGGAACTATCCCGGCGGGGAGTGATAACGACCCGGGCGGTAAACTGCTGACCGCTCTTGCGGACGCGGGTGAGCGTGCCTTCCCATTTTCCATCGCGCAGCGCGCATTCGCGCATCTTGAGAGGCAGGCCGTAGGTGCGAATTTATTCGCACAGTTTATTCGGGCTTCTTCCACATCGCGCATGCGAATAAATTCGCCCCTACAGAATTCGAGGCCAGTTTCTTTCCCCGTGCTCCCCGTGGTTTGCACTCTTATTAGCTCCCGGATTCTCGAAGAGACGCGCTTGCGGCGTCAACCACGGATGTGAGCAGGTCCCATTCAGCCTTGATTCTGCGCATGACGCCAGTCCACAGTTCATAACTCTCGTCCCGTCGGACAGGTTTGCTTTCGAGAAGGGTTCCGTAGAGAGCCAATGCCTTGTCGGTCGAACGTTCTATCGAAAATATCCTGGCGGTTTTCTCGGCGCGGCTGCGCAGATTCTGGCTGTGGTCCGGAGATAAGGAGGCCACCCATTCTAAGGCCGATGAGAAGGCATCAACGGTTTCATCATCGAGAAGCCTGCCGTTGTGTTTGTCAATGACAACTTCACGAACACCCGGCGCATTCAGCGCCACCACCGGAACGCTTGCGGCCATCGCTTCAGTCAACACCATGCCTTGCGTTTCGGTCTTCGAGGCGAATGCGAAGACATCCATTGCGCGGTATGCGCTCGCGAGCACGGGATGATTGAGCGCGCCCGCAAGATGTAGGCGGCCTTCCAATTTATCCCGGGCGAAGATTCTCTTGATGACCTCACCCGAAGGGCCGCTGCCGACGACCAGGAAATGGGCGTTCGTGTTCCGTTTGAGAAACATCGCCACGGCTTCGGCGAGAAACTCGATGTTCTTTTCGGGAGCGAGCCTGCCAGCGAATCCGACAACAAGCGCCTCTTGCGGGATACCCATGACCGCCCTGAATCCCTGCCCGCTGCCGCGCGAAAACCGCTCGATTTCCACGCCCGTGGCAACAACGTTAATCGGAGCATCAACTCCACGCTCGCGCATTATGGAAGCGACGCTCTCGCTCGGGGCGAAGACCATGTCGCAGAGATTGGCGTAATTTATCGAGAGATTGATAGCGAACCTCTTAAGCGTTTCCGAGTCTTCGAGCACGTAGTGAGTATAGTGCTCGTACATGGTGTGGTGAGTGAAGACCAGGGGGCGCTCCAGCTTGTTCGCCACTCGCACCGCCGCGCCTCCTATCAGGAACGGATGGTGCGAATGAACGATGTCTGGCATGAAGCCCTCGATGGCTTCGGTGGCGAGGCGGGGCATCTTGAGCGCCACCGAGAAATCGCTCCCGTTGAATCGTTGGATGGCCGGAATCCGGATGACATCCGATTCGTCCTCGGGCATGGACTCGAACTTAGGCGCCACAACCATGACGCGATGCCCGCGCCGCCGGAATTCAGCCGTGAAGCTCTCGACCGACCGCGCAACCCCGCCCACGTGCGGAGTGAACGTGTTTGTCATCATCAGAATCTTCATGAGCGGCGCCTCCTTCTACAACTCTAACGCCGGGAAGCATCATTGTGAAGGGTTTTATCTTGAAGCCGTCCGGGAATTGCGCAGGCGCCAATTTATTCGCGTTCTTCAGCCCTTTCCGGCGGAGCCGAAGACGTCCATGTAGTGTTCGACGACGGATTGAATCGCCTGGCGTGAGGCGTATTGCAACTGGAAGCAGTGTTTGAGGTCCGGGTCAGCAAGCTGATTGCGGACGGCCTGAAGGGCCGCATCGTCCAGATGAGTAAATATGTTAACCTTGCAGATGCCGTTGCGGATAGCCGCACGAAAGTCGTTATCGCTCACGCCCGAGCCGCCATGAAGCACAAGCGGAGTTTCGACGGCGGCGCGGATTTCGGCCAACCGCTTGAAGTCGAGCTTCGGCTCGCCCTTATAATGCCCGTGGGCGGTGCCGACCGCGACGGCAATGGCGTCGACGCCCGTTTCGCTCGCATAACGGGCCGCTTCATCCGGCCGCGTGAAATCGGCCGAGACAGCCGCGAAGTTGCCGTAGTCCTCCCCCATTCCTACGTGGCCAATCTCGCCCTCGACGCCGACTCCAGCCGCATGGGCCGCCTCGACTATTCGCGCCGTCTCGCGCACGTTTTCCTCAAACGGCAACGCGGATGAATCGAGCATCACGTCCGTATATCCGGCGCGGATGCATTCGATGCACTGCGCGAACGTGTGCCCGTGGTCAAGAGTGACGGCAATTGGCGCACGCGAACCGACTGCAAGCTCACGGACCATCGCCATGATGGCGCTCGGCGGCAAGAAAAGAGGCCCGACAATAACGGGAGAATTCTTGCTTTCGGCGGCCTGAAGTATTGCCATGAGGCCGTCCATGTTGTGGAAATTGAACTGGCCGATTGCATAGCCGCCGGATTGTGCGGCCTTGAGCAGAGGAATCATTGAGGTTAATGGCATTCCGTATTCCTTATTTTGGATTTCTTTTCATCATTCATCATTCCGCATTCATCATTCATCATTGCTTCCTAGTCTCTCAACCGCGTCCCTGCAAGAACTCTTCCACCTGTTTGATCGTCGGTATTCCTGCCCAGCCGGTCTGGGTAGTGCACATGAGAGCGCCGGCCGCGTTGGCAAATCGAAGGGTGCGCTTAATATCCCATCCTTTGAGGTGGCCGTAAAGGTATGCGCCGTGGAACACGTCGCCCGCGCCTGTAGTATCCACTACCTCCACCTTGAATCCATGCGATGCGGTGGTAGCCGTCGGCGTAATGGCGACGCTTCCCTCCGCGCCGAGGGTTACGACCACCAAGTCCAGTTTATACTCGTTCAATACTGCCTTGCCCGCCTCGACAGGGTCTTGTTTGTCGCAAATCCGATAGAACACGTCGCTCGAAGTTATGAAAATATTGCTCAGGTGGAGAAGCTCCTCGAGACCTGGGAATGGCGCATTTGCGTCGAGCGATATGGTGACGCCTGCGGCTTTCGCCCCCTCGCAAGCGGCAAAGACCGCCTGAGTCGGGCTGTCGACGTGCAAAAGTTTCGCGGATTTCATCGCTTCCGACTCGACGCAATCTGCGGGCACCAGAAAAGCGCAGCCCGGGAAAAAAGCTATCGAACGTTTGCCCGTCATGCTGTCCACCATGACAAGGCTGAAGGGAGAACTCTCATCTTGCGCCAGACGGACAGAGCCGACATCGATGCCTTCCGCGTTCATGTTCTCGACGACAAACCTGCCGTTTTCGTCGTCGCCCAGCACGCCCATATACTTTGTTTTCATTCCGAAGCGCTGAAGCGCCGCAAGCGCGGTGGAGACGGTGCCGCCCATCTGCTTGCGGTAGTCAGTTATCAGGACGTTCTCGTCAATCCTCGGAATACTTGTGACCGTGGCGTTCAGGTCCACGCATGCGATCCCAACGCCGACCACATCGAAGGGCATAGTCTGTATTCTCCCCATTCTTTATTTCGGATTGCGGATTCCAAGAATTGGTTTAGGGTTCATGGTTCATAGTTTACGGCCTACGGTTTACGATCTATGGTTTACGGTCTACGGTCCAGGGTTGAGGGTTCAGAGTTTAGAGTTTAGGGTTCACAAGCCATAGCTGGTGTAGTGTCTCTGACGCTTCTTTACATTTGAGCTTCGGGGACAGTCCCGATTCTACGGCGCAAAGCGCCCGTAAATCTTGGGACAGTCCCCTTCGCAGCACGTCAAGCTATCTATATGACAGTGTACGCTAGCAGCTTTGTTCCCTTTCGTCTTTCGTCTCGCACCTTTCGTCTTCAGTTCCCCTTTTCGCCTTTTCCCCGTTTCCCCTTTTCCCCTCAAGTTTTTTCAGTCGTTTGTTCCTTTTGTCTTCCGCCGTTGGCTTATGATGAGTTCTTTTATACCGCGCGGGTCCGGGATGCCGCGCGCAACCTGTTCGTATCCGTCCGCGCCCGCAGTGCCAATCATTATGTCGCCGACCTTGAAGATTCTTTGGAAGAAAGTCTGTTTGAGGTCAATAGCGCGCACGTCAGCAATGAAGACTTCCGTGACGTCTTTTGATAGGAATCCTGTCTCGAGGACGATCCGCTCGTCATATATGCGGAGAATGAGCGACGAACGCTTAATGAGGGCGGCTACCAGCGGCACAATCAACCAGAAGAACAGAAGGTGCCAGAAGAAATTCCACCACGACGGCCGTACCTCGAGCAATAGCCCTTCTTCAGTCATGTGTCGCCTCGCTTTCCGAAAGAGTCGAAAGTTGAAGGTCGAAAGTCAAGAGTCGAAAACCGGATAGATGGCTTTCTTCCATGAATCAACTGCGTTGAAGGCGCGAAGATTATACCACAAAGGCGGATAAGCAGCGCGAGGGCGGGTGAGTTTCAATAATCTTTGCGGGCGGAAAAGGCGAAGAACATGAAGTATTTTCTCCACGAGGCGTTAGTCGAAGAGAACTCATTCTGGACCACAATGAGAGGCAGCAATACCGTGAATAAGAATGGGCGAAAGGAAAAGGGGGGTGCGAAAAAGGGGAGATTGGGATTAATGATGAACTATATTCATAAAAAAACTTTTGCTCATTAAACCTATGACGTTAGACGATTTACGCACGCTCAGAGAGGCAAGAAAGGAGAAAGGGGCTTGACAAAATCCTATGGCATGTGATAAGTTCTGTGCAACGTGCGCAGTAGAGCTTTGAACTTTTCATAATTGATAATATGGCGTGTCAGGCGAGTAATCAGGGCAAAAGGTAAAGGACATGGATTCCCGCCTTCGCGGGAATGACAAAGAAAGCGGGAATGACAAAAGAAGCGCAGGAATGACAAAAAGAACGGGAACGATGAAAACGAAATGGATGCATCATCCTTAAAACGAAAGGCTTCCACTCGCGGCAAGCTGCTCAAGATGCAGGAACTCTCGAGGATCACCGGCGTTCCGCCCGGCACGATCCGGTATTACATCAGCGAGGGACTCCTGCCGAAGCCGCATAAAACCCACCGCAACATGGCCTACTATGATGAGCGATACGTCGGCCGCATAAGACTCATCCGCGAACTCCAGGAAAAGCGCTTCTTCCCGCTGAACATAATCAAGCGAATACTCGACCAGAGTGAAAGCTCGATGGACAACGAGGAAATCAAGACCCTCATGGAGCTCGAGGGAAAACTGTTCAAGAATATCTCAAACGTTCCCAAGTTCCAACCCCTCGCCCTTGACGAGTTGATTTCGCGGCTCGATGCCACCGCTGAAGACGTATTGGAACTGGAGCGGATGGGATATATCTCGCGGCAGCCAGACGGCCGGTATGACGAGGACTGCGTGAAGATAGTCGAGATACTGAAGAAGCTACGCGATGCCGGCTTTGCCCGTGAAGTCGGTTTCACGGATGAGTTTCTGGTGATGTACAAAGACCTCATCGAGGTACTCTCGAAGCAGGAAGTGACGGTTTTTTCAAAGGCGGTCACCGGCAAGCTGTCGTTCGACGAAATGACCACGATGGCGGAAACCGGCGTGAATCTGATTAACACGTTGCTCGCTATTCTCCACAGACGCTCGATACTTAAAGTCAGCCGCGAGCTTAACCGCGGGCGGGCGTAATTCGCGAAATGATGAATGGTTACAGAGAAAGAAAGCGTGTCTGAAACGAACCTTTCCGGAATGATGAATTGAATACAGAGAATGAAAGAATGTTGGAGACCAGTCCGACACGCAACGAACAAACTGGTGAAACACTCGCGCCCGGGATAACGCGGCGGGAACTGTTTCAGAAGAGCCTCTCCGTGATCGGGTGGGGGACTCTTTTCGGATTGACGGGTGTCGGCGCTGTCGAGACAGTTCGTTTTTTTTCGCCTTCCGTGGTTTTCCATCCGCCAAGCACGTTCGAGATTGGAACGGTTTCGGATTTCCTGATGTGCGCTGACCCTGACGCCTGTGGTGTTGTCTACGTCGAGTCCAAATGGAAGAGTGAGCAAAGGTTTTTTGTTGTGCGAGAGACCAGCCGTATCTATGCGCTCTATGCCCGTTGCACGCATCTGGGTTGCACGGTGAATTGGTTTCCGGGGCTCAAGATATTCAAGTGCCCTTGCCACGGGAGCCAGTTCTATTCAAACGGCGTAAATTTTGCCGGACCTGCGCCGAGACCGCTTGACAGACTCAAGATATCTACGAATGCCCGAGGCAATCTGGTGGTTGACACCAGCGTCGTGTACGACATAAAAGAGTTTGAGAAACAGAAAGCGTTCATAAAGGTCTAAGGTCGAAGGTCAAAAGTCCCCGAGGGTTGGCAGGCAATAACGAAGTGGCCAGGAAGAAGTTTGTCGCCTTTATTGATGAAAGCTGCACGGGTTGTGCGGGCACGCCAATCTGCAAGATATTTTGCCCGACCGAAGGGGCGCTCGAATATGTCTCCGACGACAGCAGTTTCCACTTTCGGCGGATGCGGGTGAATCCCGAAAAGTGTGTGGGCTGCCGCAGTTGCGTGACGCGCGGCTATCTTGGGGCGCGGATTGAAGGTTGTCCATGGAACGCGATCAGAATGATACCTTGGAATGATGAATGCGGAATGATGAATGATGAAAAGAAAGAGGCGTTCTCGGCCACCAGATTGACATAGCTCAGCTTAGCCTCACCAAAGAGGCGCCAAGTCACCAAGGAAAAGAAGAAACACAAAACCACTGACTTAGTCATGTTTCTGCTTCGAGAGAGGGGCTGACAATGAAAGCGATAGTCTTTCAGGAAATCAATAAGGTAGAGCTGGCAGACGTTCCCAGCCCGACGTTGCAGAGCCCGGATGATGCAATCGTCAAAGTCACCCTCACGAGCATCTGCGGAACCGACATCCATATGATCCACGGCGCAGCGCCGATGATGCCGGGGGACATCCTTGGCCATGAATTCGTCGGCACTGTCGAAGAACTTGGCGCAAGCGTTGACGGATTCAAGGTCGGCGACCGGGTTGCGGTGGCGTGCACGATACAATGCGGAAAGTGCGAGATGTGCTTGAAAGGACAATTGCCGAAATGTCATCGCAGCGGCGTGTTCGGCTGCGGGCCGCTTCTAGGGAATCTTGCGGGCGCACAGGCGGAATATGTGCGGGTACCGTTCGCCCAAATGGCTATGCACAAAATATCCGACGGCCTGACAGACGAACAGGTTCTGTTCGTCGGCGATATCCTCTCAACCGGATATTTCGCCGTGACGAACGGCAAGCTCGCGCCGGGCGACACAGTGGCTATTTTCGGCGGGGGGCCGGTGGGTCTCTGCGCTACAGCATGCGCAAAGCTTTTCAGCCCGTCAAAGGTGATCGTGGTCGACCCGATCCCGCGCCGGCTGGAGATCGCGAGGAAGTTGGGCGCTACTCACACAATTGACCCCACGAAAACTGACGCAGTTCACGAGATAAAGGAACTCACCGGAGGAGCGCCCACCAGCCTGCTCGAGGAGTTCTCAAACCGCAGTGGCGCCGACCTCACAGTAGAGGCGGTGGGGATAAAGTCGACATTCGACTCTTGCTTTCAGGCAGTCAAACCGGGTGGCAACGTCTCATTTGTAGGAGTCTTTGAAGAGCCTCAGGAACTTCCCATGACGCAGCTCTGCGTCAAGAACATTGGCATCACAATGGGCCTCGTCAACGTCGTCCACATGTCGAGGCTTCTCAAAATAATTGCCGCGGGTCTGCTGGATGTGACGCCGCTCATCACGCACACTATGCCCCTTATGGAAGCCGTCAAGGGATACGAGATGTTCGATAAGAAGCTTGATAATGTGATTAAAATTGCGCTAAAGCCATGAAAATAGTCGCGAGTCACGAGTTGCGAGTCTAAGGAAGCAAAGGGCGAAGCTTGGTTTATGGTTCAGGGTTTGGGGTTAGGAAGAAGGTGAAAGAGTATCTTTATGCTGAATGATGAATGCAGAAAGACGAGATTCTTGGCTTCGCTCCGAATGACTATTTTCCGTTTGTCATTCATCACTCATCATTCATCATTAATCATTCGGCAGTGGTTCAAAATGGCGGGGAAGAGGCCAGAACAAGGGAACAGTGGCGGGTAACAGGCTCCTAGTAGGGTTTTGGTAAGGAGGTTATTATGTCAGATTTTAGGTTCACCAGGCGTCAGTTCTTGAAAGTTACGGGGGTGACCACTCTGGCGCTCTCGCTCGACTCGCTGGGCTTCCTTGGGGGTGTGGCCCACGCGACAGAGAAAGTGTTCCAGAAGTGGGAATACAAGAACTGGGAGAGCCTGCACAGGGATGAATGGAAGTGGGATAAGGTCACTTACGGCACGCATCTCGTGGACTGCTATCCCGGCAACTGTCTGTGGCGCGTGTACACAAAGGACGGCGTTGTCTGGCGAGAAGAACAGGCGGGCAAATATCCCATTATCGACCCCGGCAGCCCCGACTGGAATCCTCGCGGCTGCCAGAAGGGCTGCTCCTACTCGAACATGATGTACAATCCGGACCGCGTAAAGTATCCGATGAGACGGGTCGGCGAACGCGGCGAGGGGAAATGGAAAAGAATTTCGTGGGATGAGGCGATAGACGAGGCTTGCGCTCACCTGATGGACGCGATCCAGAAAGAGGGACCGGAATCCATCGTCTTCGAGCCGGGCCCCGGCAACGGCGGCTGGATTCATCTGCTGGCCGGATTCCGCTTCTTCAGCGGTATTGGCGCAACCGAGCTCGATGTGAACTCCACAATCGGCGACTTCAACAAAGGCGTATATGAGACGTTTGGCAAATTCCAGTTCTGCGACTCGGTGGACGGCTGGTTCTTCGGGAAGCTCATCCTTATCTGGCACATGAACCCTGTCTATACACGGATTCCTGACTGTCACTTCGTCTCGGCTGCGCGATACAACGGCGCCGAGGTCGTGACGATAGCGCCCGACTTTTCACCGTCGGCGGTTCATGCGGATGAGTGGATTCCAATTGAGATGGGCGCCGACGCTGCGCTCGGCCTCGCGTTGGGGCAGGTTCTCATTTCAGAAGGAACCTACGATAAGGCGTTCGTAAAAGAGCAAACCGATCTCCCGCTGCTTATCAGGAGCGACAACCAGAAGTTCCTCCGCGAACCCGACCTCACGGGACAGGGAAGAGAAGACCAGATGTATTTCTGGGACCCGGCGACGAATGGTCCGGTCAAGGCGCCGCGCGGGACGCTGGCGCTGCCGTGCGATCCTGCGCTCGAAGGCAAATTCACGGTCACGTTGAAGGATGGGCGGCAGGTCGAGGTCAGGCCCGGGTTCGATATTTTCAAAGAAATGATGAACCGCGATTACACGCCGGAGAAGGCATCGAAGATTTGCGGCGTGCATCCCGAGACAATCGTTCGTCTGGCTCACAGGGCATGGAAGGCGCGCGGCCACGTGCAGGTGCTTGTCGGCTGGAATTCAGCCAAGTACTATCATGGCGACCTCATGGAACGCACAATGTGCCTGCTGCTTGCGCTCACCGGAAGCGTCGGCAACAAAGGCAGCGGAATCAGAGGATGGAACGAATCGCTCTTTGACGGTGCGACCGCTCTCATGATCCGTGAAAGAGAGGGGCTTGCGACGGTTCGGCAGGTCTTGAACATAAGGGGAGAAGCAAAAGACCTCAGGGCGGAGGACCCCGAAATAACCGACGAGATCGTGCAAAGGGAACTCGAGCGGGAAGCTAACAAGAAGCGGATGGGTATGGTGCCTCCGGCGTTCCTCTATTACTTCCATTCCAACTATAAGCAGACATGGGACAACAAAGCATGGCACTGCCCCACCATGAAACGCAGCTTCGAGGAATACATGACGGAGGCTGTGGACGAGAAAGGATGGTGGAAGCCCTACGTTAGACCGGCCCGGGACCAGAAGCCACAGGTTTACTTCTTCCTCGGAACGAGCCCGGCGCGCAAGAACCGCGGCTGGCGCAAGAACATCTACCCTGAACTGTGGAAGAAGTACAATTTCATTTTCACAGTGGAGACTCGCTGGAGCACAACGGCTCTGATGTCCGACATGGTTCTGCCCGCCGCAGGGTTCTATGAGAAAACCGACACTCGCTTCCCGACCCCGCACGTGCCGTGGATAACGCTGACCGAAGCGGCCGTTCCGCCACCCGCCGAAGCCTTGCCGGAGTGGGAAGTCTTCAGGCGGTTGGCCGAGAAAATGAAGAATCTCGGCGAAGAGCGAAAATTCATTAAGTACACCGGCCGCAACGGGACGGAGATAGACCTTTCGGTGTTGGTGAAGCATCAAACGCTGAGCCGCACTAACGCCGACCAGACGCTCGATGATGCGCTCCAGTTCAGCGTGCAAATGGGCACACTGCCGGAGGGCACGAGTATCGACACCCTTCGCAAGGAAGGCATAATTCGCTTCACCAACATTTCGAAAATTGACATCATCGGGAAGCATCTCGCAACCGACATAAAACCCGATGAGCCGATTGTGCCTCTCACGTATCATACGGCAAAGAAGATACCGTATCCGACTTACAACAGGAGAATCACCTTCTATATCGATCACGACTGGTTCCTCGAGGCCGGCGAGGGCTTCCCCGTCCATAAGGGCAACCCGAAGATGGGCGGAAATTATCCTCTGCTGATGACGAGCGGACACCAGCGGTGGAGCGTTCACTCGATATGGATCACGGATGACGTGCTTGCGAGGACGCATCAAGGGCGCCCGTTCATGTTCATGAACCCGGAGGACGCCGAAAAGCGCGGCATCAATGAGGGCGACCTCGTGCGAGTGTACAATGACTTTGATGATTTCAAGGTCCACGTGAAGCTGACGTCGGCCGCCCGCTCGCAGGACCAGAGCCGGCCAGGTCAGGTCATCATCTATCATGCGTGGGAGCCTTATCAGTTCGAGGGGTGGAAGAGCTATGATACGGCGATTCCCGGCATGGTAAAATGGCTCGATCTTGCCGCCGGTTACGGCCACTTGAACTATTACCGATGGAATTGGTGCATCCAACCTATCGATCGCGCCGTGTCGGTCGAGGTTGAAAAGGCATAGGCTTAGAGCAAATGACAAGGGGGTTACACGCTCATGGCTGAGAACACAGCGACAATGGTGGAACAAATCGTGGCAAGCAAGGTCGCGGCCTCGAAGGAAGAGCTGCTTAAGCTCGATTCTTCCGCATGGGCGAGCGCGAAGGAATACGTGCTCGAGATGGCAGCGACGCCTCTGGCAAACCAGCCGTCGCCTTACATCAAGGCAACCCGCGACGAAAAGGAGATAGGCAAAATAACAAAAGTCAGTTTGAAATGTCTCCACAACGGCAAGGAGGTATTCTTCTTGCTGAAATGGACGCCCAAGGAGAAGAGCGCCTCGATTGGCGACCTCAACACCTTCCCCGACGGCGTATCGCTCCTGTTCCCGATGAAGGACGGCGTTGACACTCCGATCAAGGAAATGGGGAAAGAAGACGCGCCGACAAACGCGTGGTACTGGAGAGCCGATTTCGACAACAAACCGAAAAATCAGGTTACCCAGGGGCTTTCAACAAGTCTGTACACCGAGAAAAGCTCCATCTTCGCGAGTTCGGAATGCAAGGACGGCGTGTGGACAGTGGTAATGGGGCGTCCTTTCCAGGTCGAGGAAGACGCCGTCAAACTCAGCTCCAGCGCCAAGAAATCGATGAGCGTCGCGGCATGGGAGGGTTCTGCAGGAGAGCGCGGCGGCGTGAAGGCTTTCTCGAAAGAATGGCGCGACCTCGTGTTGGCCTAAGAGAGTCATTGGGGGAAACTCAGCAATACTGATCAGGAGATAACGCTCATGGCAGAAGAAGTAAACAAGGAAATATCGCCGGAAGAAAAGAAAAGGCAAGAAGAGCTTGCGCAGCAGACCGTAGCCATAAAGGACGAACTCCGCAAGACAAAGCGGCAGCTCGCCATGGTTATGGACCTGAACAAGTGCATCGGTTGCCAGTTGTGCAGCATGGCGTGCAAAAATACGTGGACCAAGAAGGAAGGCCGGGAGTACATGTGGTGGAATACGGTCAACACCATGCCCGGCAAGGGAACACCCAGAGACTTCGAGAAGAGCGGCGGCGGATACAAAGTGCTGTTCGAGGGCAAGGTCCGCGAGCCCATCCGGGGCAAGCTGCCGACCCGCAAGGAATTCGGCGACATCTGGAAGTTCAACCACGAAGAAGTAATTAACACCAAAATGGGCGAGTCCGTATTGAAAGCGACAAACTCAGACGGAACGACACCCGATTGGTCAATGAACTGGGACGAGGACCAGGGGGCCGTCGGCATCAAGTATCCAAACAGCTTCTTCTTCTATCTTCCCAGAATCTGCAACCACTGCACCTACCCGCCGTGTCTCGATGCCTGCCCGCGGCACGCGATCTACAAGCGCGAAGAGGACGGTGTCGTTCTTATTGACCAGAACCGGTGCAAGGGATACAGGTTCTGTCTCGAGTCGTGCCCATATAAGAAAATCTACTTCAACTTCGAGAAGCTGACAAGCCAGAAATGTATCTTCTGCTATCCCAGGATAGAGAAGGGCGTGGCCAACGCGTGCGCGCGGCAATGCACAGGGCGCGTAAGATTCGTCGACTACCTTGACAACGAGCAGGGGCCCGTCCATCAACTGGTGAAGAAATGGAAAGTGGCCTTGCCGCTCTTCCCGAAATTCGGGACAGAGCCCAACGTGTTCTACGTTCCGCCGCTTGCGCCGCCGCGGCTCGATGAATCCGGCAAGGTCGATATGTCCAAGCCCCGTATTCCGCTGAAGTTCATGGTTGACCTTTTCGGTCCCGAGGTCGAACAATCGCTCAACCTGCTGCAGCAAGAGATGGGGCGCGCGCGCGACGGAGAAAAGTCGGAACTGATGGAAATCCTCATGGCGAAACGCTGGAAGAAGATGTTCGGGCCGTTTGATAAAGACCCGGAGACAGCGGTCTAACAAATTATTAATGATGTGTGATGAGTGCGGAATGCCGAAGAGATGAGAATCTCTTACGATTATTGAAAGGTTTCGATGAAACCATTCGCGGAACTGGGCAATATTGAGGGTCCTGATCAGATGGCGCGAGCGCGCCGGAGCCAGATGTACCGTTTTCTGGCCGAGTCGTTCCGCTATCCGGATAAGGAGTTTTATAGGATGGCCAAAGACGGCAGCTTCCTCCAGTCGGCTTTGGCCATCTTGCGCGAGACTCCGTTTGAGGTTCAGATAGAAGAGGGGGCTCTTTCCGGACAACTGCTCAAGGGGGTATCGCAGGACGATTTTGAGGCGGAGTTTGTTCGGGTTTTCGAGGGAGGGCCCGGAGGCCCTCCTTGCCCTTTGATTGAAGGGAAGTATGCTGATAACCGAATGGGAAACATGGAAGAGCTTGTACGCTTCTACAACCATTTCGGCCTGAGCGTTGCAGAGGCGCGGGAAAGAGAAGTGGCCGACCACATCACGTCGGAGCTTGAGTTCATGCACTATTTGACGTTTAAGGAAGTGCTCGCGCTCCAACGCGGAGAGGACCCCCTCCCCTACTGCTCCGCCGAGACAGATTTTCTGGCGCGCCATCTGGCAAAGTGGCTTCCGCAACTTCACAAAAGGACCGAGGGCGTCTTCAGGGCGAACATTCCAAAGCTTTGTGAACCGGCCGTTTCTTTTTATTGCGCCCTCATTGGTTTGTCATCGAATTTTTGCCAAGGTGATTTGGGACATCTCAAAGCGCTCTATCCCGGAAGATAGAGACATACGCATTGTAAGTGCAAATACGTTGCAGGTGTGAATTTATTCGCACAGATATTGACCTGCGAGACAATACAGCGTGTTGTTTGTTCGGAGACACGATTAGAAAATAGGGACAGACCCTATGCTCCGTGTCTGTCCCTATTTTCTAATCCGCTGACGGCTCCACATAGAAATGATGAAGAGTATTTCGGAAAAGATCACAAAAAGTCAGATATGGCGCTCCATATTCCGCCACAAATTTGGCGACACAACTCGTAATAGAGTCCTGACGGTTGTCTCCAATTTCTTCCTCCATGTCCACCCGCCCAAAGTGCACAGAACGGGGTTGAGAGTCAGCCACACGTTCTGCCTGGGAGGACTCACTTTCTATATGTTTATTGTGGAGGTGGTCACGGGCGTTCTTCTCATGTTCTATTATCGCCCGACCGTAGAGTATGCCTACCTCGACATGCGGCTTCTGGAACATGCGGTGAAGTTCGGCGTGATAATGCGCAACGTACACCGCTGGGCCGCCCACGCAATGGTGATACTGGTGATGATGCACATGCTGCGCGTGTTCCTGACGGGCTCGTACAAACCGCCCAGGGAATTCAATTGGGTGGTCGGTGTGGTGCTTCTGGTGCTGACGCTGCTGCTCAGCTTCACAGGTTACCTGCTGCCGTGGGATCAGCTTTCCTTCTGGGCGATAACGGTAGGAACGCGGATGGGAGGCGCAACTCCTTTCCTCGGCGCCGATGGACCATTCCACTCGCTGCTTGGGATCAGACCCGATAACGACATCCGCTATTTGCTTCTGGGCGACACCGCCGTAGGAGAAAACGCGCTTCTCAGATTCTATGTGCTCCACTGTATTTTCTTGCCGCTGGCCGCGACCGTTCTCATGCTGGTTCATTTCTGGCGGATAAGAAAGGACGGCGGGATTTCGCATCCGCTTTAAATAAATGATGAATGATGAGATTCTTCGCTTCGCTCAGAATGACATTTGGTGTCAATTTTCTCATTCATGATTCATCACTCATCATTCATTATTCGATTCTTGACACATAAGGATTTAGATGGAATCGGCAGAAAAGAAGTTCGATGACAGGTATCGGGACGAATATGCGTTCGTGATGCCCGATCTTGTTATCAAGGAATTGATTGCGGCAATCATCGCATCGATCGGGCTGCTCGTATGGTCGATGGCCGTCAACGCGCCGCTCCTCAGTATAGCCGACGCGAACAAAACAGAGAATCCCGCGAAGGCGCCCTGGTATTTTGTGGGACTTCAGGAATTGCTCGTTTACTTTGACCCATGGATAGCGGGCGTGACAATTCCCACGCTGATTATCCTCGGATTGATGCTTATCCCTTATCTCGACGTGAGCAAAGCGGGCGTCGGGACTTATCGTCTGCGGGGGCGCAAGGCGGCAGCTTCGAGTTTTATCTTCGGCTTCTCGATGTGGGTGATCCTGATACTTGTGGGACAATTCCTGCGCGGGCCGAACTGGCAATTCTATTGGCCGTGGGAGGATTGGGCCGTCGCAAAGAGCGCCGAGGAAACGCTGGTAAATATGTCGCAGTGGTCGGGAACAGGTCTGCTCGCTCTCTATTTCGGAGTCGGACTCGCGCTGCCGGCGGTTCTTTACAGAAAATTCCTTCAGAAGATGGGTGTGATCAGATACTTGACAGCTATGACACTCGTGCTTTTGATGTATGGTGTCGTCGTCAAGATTATCCTGAGACTCGCCTTCAATGTGCGATACATATTGGCAACACCGTGGTTTAATGTTTGATTTATATATGAGTGGAATCAGAGCAAAAACTACCCACCGCCTGATATTCTCGGCGGCGATAATAATATTCGCTGCGCTGAGCTATCACATTTTTCTCGGTGAGACCCGGAAGGAATGGATGGACTATCAGCGCAGGTTTCAGAGGATTTACGAGAACAAGATACGCGCAAAGATCAAAGACCCCGGCGCGAAAAACAACCCTTCCGGCAAAGAGGAATGGGAAAAACAGCTCCGCGAGGTTGCTTCGGCCAGTCCGCAAATTCGCCAGGTGTTTCTTCCCGAAGCCAATATCCGCGACCTCTGCACAACCTGCCACTTGGGGATTGACAACCCGCTTTTCGCTGACGCGCCCGAACCTTTCAAGACACATCCGGGCGAGTACCTGAAACAGCACCGTGTGGAAAAGTTTGGATGCACGATTTGCCATAGCGGTCAGGGCGTAGGCACGTCGACCCGCGCGGCTCATGGCATGGAGGAGACCTGGTTCAACCCTCTCATCCCCGGGGAATACTTGCAGGCAACATGTATCGGCTGCCATGAGTCTTCATTCGGTCTCAAAGGGGCGGAGAAAGTGGAGGCCGGCCGCCTCGCATTCACGAAATATGGCTGTTATTCGTGCCATAGCGCGCGAGGATTTGAGAACCTGCCGAAATTTGCCCCAACTTTCGAGAACCTGGGAGACAAGCTGTCCAATCAACGATGGATGTTGGCCTGGCTTCGGACGCCCGAGAAGATGCGGCCGAACACCACGATGCCTGCTTTCAAACTGGCCGACGACGAGATGAGGGATTTGACCGCATTCGTGCTCTCGCTTAAATCGGGAAAGACTTATCCCAAGATTGACCTCCGCTCCGCGTCGAGAGAGGAAGGCGAACGTCTCTTTACTGAACTTGGATGCAAGGCGTGCCACTCGACCAAGAAGGACGAAGCCTCGCTCGCGCGCCGCGTGCCGAACCTCGCCGACGCCGGCGTGAAACTCAATGCCGATTGGCTTTTCGAGTATCTTGGAGACCCGCGGGCTTATAATCCCGAAACGCCGATGCCGAAACTCGACATCACGGAAACGGATAGGAGGAATCTCACAGCATTTTTGATGAGCCTCAAGGAAAGCCGCGACATCGTCGGCTCCGAAAAGTTGACGACTAAAGGGGCGTCTCTTCAGAACGGCGAGAAGCTCGTGCAGTTGTTCGGCTGCTACGGCTGTCACAGAGTCAAGTCACTCGATAAGGCTCCGATGCCGGGCGTGGAAGTGGCTGAAGTCGCCAAGAAGACACTAGACGAACTCCCGTTCGGCGACTCGAAAGTGGAGAAAACGAAGTGGAATTGGATATACAACAAGATAAAGAATCCCAAGATTTATGAAACCAAAGATATGCCGCTGAAAATGCCGCTATACCAGTTCGAGGAGGGGGAACTGGAAAGCCTCACAACCTTTTACCTGAGCAACCGCCAGTTGCCATTGCCGGAGAAATATATGCTAGCGGCAACGCCGACTCACCGCGCGGCTATGGTAGGCGACAGGATTGTCACGGAAAGAAATTGCCGCGGTTGTCATATGTTCGAGGAGAACGTGAAACCGCGTATTGACCAATATATCGGACTCAAAACGTATGTTCCGCCGCGGCTAGTCGGCGAAGGCGACAAAGTGCAGCCGCAGTGGGCGTTTCAATACCTGAACAAGCCTGTGCCGATGAGGCCCTGGCTCAAGATGAGAATGCCAAACTTCTCGTTCACCTATGAACAGGCCCAAAACTTGATAGACTATTTCTCGGTCAAGGCGGATTCGCCTCAAAGCGCGCGCGCGCCGTATGTGCTCCTTCCCCAGAGAGAGGAGATGCCGAAGCTCGACATCGACATGGGAGAGTACCGGCTGCGCTCCGACAAATGCATGCAATGCCATCCCATCTCGCTGGAGGGGGGCCTGCCGGCGGACGTGAAGCTTGAAGACCTGTCGATAAACCTTATGCTTGTCAAGAGCAGATTGCGATTTGAGTGGATCAAGAATTTCCTGCGGAATCCGGACAAGTATGCGGGCGCTGGCACGAAGATGCCATATGTATTCTACACTCCTGACGGCGTTCCGCGAGTGTCGGACCCGGAGATGTGGATC
>CAYVDS010000076.1:21466-21749 GCA_964450145.1 uncultured bacterium | reverse complement strand
GCGTACGTGGGTCATCCTTTGCTTGACGGCTTCTCGGAGCCGGAACTCGATGCCCGTTTCCTTGACGGCATGGACATCCCCGACCCGTCAGCGGTGTTCGGTATTCTACCGGGCAGCCGCAAGCAGGAAATACGCGCTGTGCTGCCCACATTGGTCGAGACGGCGAAGATTATCGCGGCGCGAATGCCGCAGGCGAGATTCCTCATTCCCTGCAGCAGCCAGGGTAACATGGAGCTGACGAAAACAATTGTCGGCGAAAGCGGAATTCCGGCGAGGCTGTTCG